>CAZQZC010000010.1:0-12096 GCA_964597685.1 uncultured Hyphomonadaceae bacterium
ATTGGTGATGCGGCGGTTCTCGGTCGAGGTCGGCCACTCGCCAACGGCGTCGCGCGCGATGAGGATTTGGGCGGCGATCTCCTGCGCCGTCAGGTTCCGCACGAGCCGCTGGGTGCCGGTATGGCAGAAGGTGCAATTCAGCGTGCAGCCGACCTGGCTCGACACGCAGAGCGCGCCGGACTTGCCGACATCGGGGATGAAGACGCTCTCGCCTTCTGTGTTCGGGCCGAACCGGATGAGCCATTTCTGTGTTCCGTCGACGGAGACGCGATGCTCTGCGATCTCCGGGCGGTCGAGCGTGTAGGCGCCGGCCAGGCCGGCGCGGAGGTCCTTCTGGATGTCCGTCATGCCGTCGAAGGATTGGACGCCGAAATGGTGCATCCAGCGGCGAAGCTGCGCGGCGCGCATCCTGGCCTTTTTGGCGTCGACGCCGAAGGCCTCAAGTTCTGCGCGCAAAGCCGCCACCGACCGCCCGGCAAGCGACGGACGCGGGGTCGAGGCCGTGGGGGCCCCTTGTTTCAGGTCCAATTCGATCTTCATGGCGCGGCCCTTATCATGGGCGGCGGAAAAGCGCGAAGCCCGGCCTTGCTCAGCGGCAGGCGGTCTCCGCCCGTTCGACCGCGTCGGCGGAGCCCGCGAGTGAGAAATGGTAGGCGACGCTGGTGTTGCGCGAGGAGACGGCCTCCACCCGCAATTCCCGGCCGCGCTTGATCGCCCGGACGAGATTGGGGTCGTCTTCGTCCATGGCGAAGGCCTCCGGGCCGGCCCCGAAGAGCGGCCATTTCGAACGCCCAACCGAAGCTTGACCCGGCACGTCGGCGCGTAATTCGTAACCGACGCGCAAGCTCGGCTGGCTGCGGCGCGCGCCGGATCGCGAGGATGTGACATAGAACCACACGTCGCCATGGTCGGCCGTCCGCGGCGCCTTGTCGGTGGCCGAGGTGGCCGCATAGCAGATCAATTCGCCACCGTTCTGGTCGGTGTAGACCGTCCAATCCTTGAAGCGCGCCAGGGCGGTCGGCGCCGCAGCGGCGTCCAGCTGCAGCCAAACCGCAGACATCAGCAGCAGCGCCGTAATGCGAGACAAAAATCCGGATTTGGGGATCATGACGTCGTTCGATCCTTATAGCGTCTTGGTAACCTTGGATTATGCGAAGGAATATGGATTCTGTATGAACGAAGTCCTGATCGGCGGTCGCCGCTCGCAAACACTTTTTGCGCGTATTGCGCCAATCCGCAACCCGCATTGATTGCTTTGTGTCGCTATTCGGTGTTCAATAGACGTTCGCCCGAATGCGGAGCAGCGACCTTGCCCGACACCGAAGGAACCCCTGCCTATCCCGATCAACGGGAACGCTTCGCTGCGTGCGTGGAAGCGATCGCGGCAGAACAGTCGCGGGCGGCGTTCACCGAATTGTTCGAGTTCTTCGCGCCGCGTCTGAAGAGCTATCTGCTGCGCCTGGGAACGTCCGACGATCAAGCTGAAGAGATCGCCCAGGAGGTCATGGTCACGGTTTGGCGCAAGGCCGCCCAGTACGATCGCACACAAGCCTCGGTCTCGACATGGATCTTTCGCATCGCCCGGAACCGTCGCATCGACGCCCATCGCCGGACATCGCGGCCGGAGCTTGATCCCGAAGACCCAATGCTGCGTCCGCCGGATCCCGAACAACCCGACTCGCTGATGAACGTCCAACAAATCGAGAAAACCGTGCGCGAAGAGCTCGCTCTGTTGCCCGAGGAGCAATTGAGACTCCTCAAGGCCGCCTTTTATGACGGCCTATCGCACTCGGAAATCGCCAAAGCGTTTGAATTGCCTCTCGGGACCGTAAAGTCGCGTATTCGACTCGCCTTTAACCGGCTTCGAGGCCAGCTTAGCGAGTATGACGACGAAGATTGAACGACCACAGGCGGCGATTGCTTGACGGATCGGAAAACGACCTACACTTTTATGCATAGTGCTATCCTGTTCGACCTTAGCTGTTATGCGACCGACTTCTGTAGCTGAATTTAGTGAGATTTACGGCGCATACGCGTCTGGCGTGCTCGACCCCGCTTTTGCGTTGCTTGTGCAGACGCAAGCGGCGCTCAAGGCTGAGGTCGCCGAAGCGATCGCGCGAAGCGAAGCGCTCGCTGGAGCGCTGATGGAGCGCGAACCGCAAGCTGAGCTATCAGACGACGCGCTGGCGCGAACGCTGGCTCTCATTGACGATGATGAGACCGCCGGATCTTCGACCGTGAAACGCGCCGCCTTGTTGGCCGGACAAGCTCTGAAGGACCTCGACCAGCTTCCGGAGCCGCTTCAAAACTCAGCAATCGACGCCATCAGCGCTGGAAATTCCTGGAAATTCAATGCGCCAGGCATTCGCCGACTTCAGTTGACGCTGGACAGCGAAGCGGAAGCGGAAATCTACCGAATTGAACCCGGCGTCTCAGTACCGAAACATAGTCATGAAGGCTTTGAATACACGCTCTGCGTCGCCGGCGCGTTCCGGGACGAAACGGGCGTATACGGTCCCGGAGACTTGGCCCTCAACGGCCCAGAGGACACGCACCGGCCGGTCGCCGACGCGCCAGAGGTTTGCTTCACCCTGGCCGTTCGCGGCGGGGGGTTGAAGTTTACGGGCATGATGGGCCTGGTTCAGCGGGTCCTCGGAAACTAATCTTTCCAATCAAGCCCTATTCTCGCGGCGCAAGCTGGGAGAATTTGCCGCGTCGCTTTGCCGGCCTCAACCGCACCCCTCTCTATCTTGGGTAAAGGTCTTAGCCCGGCATGACAGGTCGAGGCTTGAACCCGCCCATGGATTGGATGCGGTCATACATCACCAGAGCGCCCGCCACCGACACATTCACGCAGAACTTGGTCGGGATCTTCACCACATGGTCGCATCTGTCGAGCATGCCTGGCGTCAGGTCGCCGCGTTCGCGACCGAGGACATAGGCCGCCGCTGTCGGGTGGCGAAAGCTCGGCAAATCGACGGCATCGTCGGTCAGCTCGACGCCGACCAATTGACAGCCGTTCGGCAGAGCCATGTCGTCGATGCTCGCCCAACGATAGAGCGGCACGTGCTCGACCGATTTCGACGTATCGGAATCGTAGATGTCGCGAAGGCGATGATCCATGTCGACCGTAAAGAAAAAGCTCGCTCCGAAGGCGTGCGCCGTGCGCATCAACGCCCCAAGGTTTCGCGCCTTCGAGATCCCCTCGGCGCCAATCGCGAAATATCCGCGCATTACATCCTCCAGACCCGCCAGGTCGCCAGGATCAGCACGACGGCGAGCGGCGCGAGGAGACTGGCGCGGCGGGCGAGCCGCATATGGCCGACCGGCGTGGCGTAGGCGTCAGACAGATGGTCGACGGCGTTGCGCAGCCAGGGCTTGGCGCCGTCGGGCAGATCGCGGCCGCCCACGGCCCAGGCGACCGCAACGTTCGCCTGAGCTGGATCGAGTTCGGCGTTCCAAGCGATCAACGCCTTGCGCAAAGCATAGGCCGCCAACACCCGCAATTGCACCGCCAAGGCGAACACAAACGCCAAGATCCCGGCGACAGCCCATATCAAGACATCGAACCCGGTCACGAAAAGGTCTTCACCTCGAACCGTCCGCGCCAATCGGCGACGCCCCGCTTCATGCCTTCGGAATTGTAGGGCGTCGCCACGTTGCCGAGCACGTCGACGGCGATCAAGCCGCCGTCGCCGCCCAAAAGACCCATGTCGCGGATGGCGCAATCGGCCGCCTTGTCAATTGGCTCCTGGGCGTATCGCATCCGGGCGGAGACGTCTGCGGCGACCGCGGCGCGCATGAAATACTCCCCCTGCCCCGTGCACGACACCGCCACACGCTCGTCCGCCCACGTGCCCGCGCCGATAATGGGGCAGTCGCCCACCCGGCCAGGCGTCTTGTTCAACAAGCCGCCCGTCGACGTCGCCGCAGCCAAACGCCCTTGGGTGTCCAGCGCCACCGCGCCGACGGTGCCGTGGGCGAGTTCGCCCGGCGCGGTTATTCGCGTTACGGCGGGCTTATAGTAACGCTTCGGATTGACGACGCGCTCCAATCGGGCGTCATCGGCGATCGTGGCCGCTCCCTTGCCGACGATCAGAACGTGGGGCGTCCGTTCCATCACAGCGCGCGCCGCCGCCACCGGGCTCTTGAAGCCGCGTAGAGCGGCCACCGCGCCAGCTTTCCGCGTCGGCCCGTCCATGATGGCCGCGTCAAGCTCCCAGCGCCCGTTGCGATTCGGAGACGCCCCCTTGCCAGCGGTGTGATGTCCGCAGGCTTCAAGCTCCCGGACCATGTCGTGGACAACGTCGAACGCCGACGTCCCCTGCTCCAGCCGCATGGCGCCGGAGCGTAGGAGCTCGCCCATATGCGCTTCGGCGGCTGAATAGTCTGCGCCGCGCATCGGCCCTGCGCCGCCATGCAGCGCCAACGCCCAAACTTCGCCCATGCAACGGCCTCCGCTTCACTTTACTCACGCCCCTCGCTACCGTCGCAATTGCGAAACACAAGAGGGAAGAACCGTCGATGAAAGCCGTATTGTCGAAAGAGCCGGGCGGTCCGGAATCACTGACCATCGAAGACGTCGCCGCGCCCGTCGCCGGCCCGGGCGAGGTTGTGTTGGAGGTCAAAGCGGTCGGCGTGAATTATCCCGACGTGCTGATCATCCAGGACATGTACCAATTCAAGCCGGAGCGGCCGTTCTCGCCCGGCGGCGAGGTTTCGGGAATTGTGAAATCCGTGGGCGACGGCGTGGATCATCTGAAACCTGGCGACCGTGTGATCGGCTCGACCGGCTGGGGCGGCATGGCCGAAGAGATCGCCCTCCATGCGGCGCGCTGCATTCCGATCCCCGACGCGATGCCCTTTGACGAAGCCGCGGCCTTCATCATGACCTACGGCACGAGCCATTATGCGCTGAAGGACCGAGGCGCGGTGAAACCAGGCGAATCCCTGCTCGTGCTTGGCGCGGCGGGCGGTGTCGGACTGGCGGCCGTCGAGCTTGGCAAGGCCATGGGGATGACTGTGATCGCGGCCGCCTCAAGCCAGGACAAGGTGGATCTCGCCCTCGCGAAGGGCGCGGATTCGGGCCTCGTCTATCCGACCGGAGCGCTGGACCGCGACCAGCAAAAGGACCTCTCCAACAAGATAAAGGAATTGGGCGGCGGCGGCGTGGACGTCATCTATGACGGCGTCGGCGGCGATTACGCCGAACCGGCGCTGCGCGCCATGAATTGGGACGGGCGCTTTCTGGTCATCGGCTTCCCGGCTGGAATTCCGAAAATGCCGCTTAATCTGACACTCCTGAAATCGTGCAACATCATCGGCGTGTTCTGGGGCGCCTTCACCGCGCGCGATCCCAAGGGCAACCAGGCGAACATCGCGGACCTCTTCCAGCTCTACACCGAAGGCAAAATCCGCCCGCATGTCTCGTCGACCTATTCGCTCGAGCAAGCCGCAGACGCGATCACCGAACTCGCCGAACGGCGCGCCAAGGGCAAGGTGGTCGTGACGGTGGGGTGATCGCGCCCGCTGGGCGGCGTGCTTGCCGGCGCCCAGCGCCCGTGTCACGTCGCCTCGTCATGTGATTCAGTGCTTGGAGTGATTATGCAGTTTCGCGCTTTCTTCGCCGCCTCTTTCGTCATGGGCTTCGCCGCCTGCTCGCAGGATGAGCCGCCAGCGCCGGCGGCAGCTGAACCTGACACGGCGCTCCCGGCGGACGGCCTCCGCCTCCCTCTGCCCGCAGGCACCAGTCCGGCTGTGACCGCGGAAGACCTTGGCGTCAGGATCGCCGCGCTCGCCGACGATTCGTTTGAGGGCCGCGCGCCGGGCAGCGAAGCGGGCGAAGCCTCTGCGGACTGGATCGCGGCTGAGCTTGAACGTGTGGGCGTGTCGCCGGCCGGTTCGGACGGGACCTGGTTTCAGACCGTCGAAATGGTCGAGCAAACCATCGACGAAACCCAATCCGGATTGACCTTCTCTGGCGGCGCTTCGGGCCGCGACTATCGGCTTAAGCTGGGCGACGAGGCGGTGATATGGACCAAGCGTCAGGCCGAGCCGTCGCTGGCGTTTGAGGGGGCGGACGTTGTTTTCGTCGGCTACGGCGTGGTCGCGCCGGAATATGGCTGGGATGATTACGCCGGTCTCGACGCGCGCGGAAAAACGGTGGTCATGCTGGTCAACGATCCAGGCTTCGCCACCGAAGATCCAGATCTCTTCCGCGGCAAGGCGATGACCTATTACGGCCGTTGGACGTACAAGTTCGAAGAGGCCGCCCGCCAGGGTGCGGCGGCGGCGATCATCGTGCACGAGACGGAGCCCGCCTCCTATGGCTGGGAGGTTGTCGAAGGCTCCTGGTCCGGCGCCCAGGCCGACCTCGTGCGCGCCGACGCGGGCGCGGAACGCGCACAGATCGAGGGATGGATCCAGATCGACGCCGCACGCAAAGTGTTTGCGGAAGCCGGGCTGGACTTTGAAGCCATGAAGGACGCGGCCAAAACACCCGGCTTTTCGCCAATCGCGATGGGCGGGCTCAAAGCCTCCGGCGCGATCGCCCAAAATGTGGAACGTCGCCAGTCGCGCAATGTCGTCGGCCGGATCGAAGGACGGACGGCGCCGGACGAGTACGTGCTCTACACCGCCCATTGGGACCATCTGGGCAAGAAGAGCGGCGAGAAAGCCGGCGAACCGGGTCAAGATTTCTACCGAGATGAAATCTTCAACGGCGCGGTCGACAACGCCACGGGTTCAGCCGCGCTGATAGAGGTCGCCGAAGCCATGGCGGCCGAAGAGCTTGACCGCTCGGCCCTGTTCATCGCTGTGACGCTCGAGGAATCGGGCCTCCTCGGCTCCGCGTATTACGCTGCGAACCCGACGGTTCCGCTCTCTCGGATCGTCGCCGGCGTGAATATGGACGGCATGCTGCCGACCGGCCGCACAAGGGACATGGTCGTCGTCGGCTATGGCGCGTCGGAGCTTGAAGACAAGCTGGCGGCAATCGTCGCCGAACAGGGTCGGGTCATCAAACCCGATCCCAACCCCCAGGCGGGTTATTTCTATCGCTCCGACCATATTTCCTTCGCCAAGGAAGGCGTGCCGATGCTTTACGCGGACGGCGGGGAAGACCGGCTCGACGGCGGGCTCGCCGCCGGCAAAGCCTTTGCGGACGTTTATACGGCCCAGCGCTACCATAAGCCGGCCGACGAATACTCCGCAGACTGGGACCTGTCCGGCATGGAAGAAGACATCACCGCCCTCTTCCGCGTCGGCCTTGAACTCGCGCAATCGGACGATTGGCCGGAATGGTATGACGGCAATGAGTTCAAGGCGATCCGGGAGGCGTCGTTGGCGGGCGGCAACTAGCCGTGCTGTCCTACCAGCACGCCTTCCACGCCGGGAACCGGGCCGACGTTCTAAAACACGCTGTGCTGGACGCGTTTCTGCGCCACCTTGGCGAGGACGACCAGCCGCTCCTCTATGTCGAGACCCATTCCGGGCGCGGCGTCTATGATCTCGAAGGCGCCGACGCGCGGAAAACGGGCGAAGCGGCCGACGGCGTTCTCGATCTCTTGTCGGGGCGCGCCCCGCGCCCAATTCGCAAATGGTTGGACCATGTGGGCAAGACCGGCGCCCAGGCTTATCCCGGCTCGCCCGCCCTTGCAGCGAGCCGCCTAGGGCAAACCACGCGGTTTATCCTCTTCGAGAAGCACCCTGCCGAACACGCAGCGCTCAGCGCCGCGCTTGGGCGGGATACGCGCGTGCAAATCAAGCAGGCCGACGGTTATTCCGGCGCGCTGCGGCTAGCGCCGCGCCGGGGGGAGCGGCAGTGCGTCTTTGTCGATCCGAGCTACGAGACCGAGCGCGACATCGAAGTCCTCGCAGATTGGACGCCGCGCGCCCTGCGGCGTTGGCCGCGCGCCCTCATCATTCTTTGGCTGCCGCTGTTCAAGGACGAACGCGAACGGGATTTCGGCGAATTCCTATCCAACCTGGAGGCGGGAGTCGTCGCGGGCGCGCGGTGGGAATGCGACGCCGACGACGAATCGTCGCTTGAGGGCTCGTCGATCATCGCCTTTCGAGCGCCAGAAGCCGTCGCTCAAGACGCGCTCGGCGCGGCTGCGGCGCTGCAGGCCTATTGGTCAGGCCGCTGAGGATTTCGCCTCTTGGGGCGCATCCGTTGCGAGTGGGGCGACATGGGCGTCCGCGGGCAGAACCAATACGGCGGTCGTCCCCGCGCCATGCCGGCTTTTGAGCATGACGTCGCCGCCGTGCAAACGGGCGAGGCGACGGCTCAAGGTCAAACCCAGGCCCGCGCCGCCCGCTTTGCGCGATGTCGGCGTGTCGATCTGCGAAAACGCGTCGAAGACGTAGTCCAGCTCCCCTTCCGGGATCCCGATACCGAAATCGCGCACCGAGATGATCGGCCGCCCCTCGAGATCAAGCGACGCCTTGATGATGATCCGGGGATCGGTTCGGCGGAACTTGAATGCGTTTGAAATCAAATTCACGAGAATGCGCTGGAACGCCGTTTCGTCGACCATGACAAGCTGAACCCGGCGAGAGATGATTGTCTCAATATCCGCCGCCGACGCTCCCTCGACAGACGCTGCAGCCAAGCGAATGGCCTTCTCGACGGCGTCGCCGAGACTGACGGGCTTTCTTTCGAGAAGGTATTTGTCGAGGCCGACCTTCGAGTAATCGATGATGTCGTCGATCAACGCCAAGAGATGGCGGCCATTGTCGAGGATCTGATCAGAATACTCCGCCACATCTTCCGGCGTGTTGGGAATATTGGAGTCCCGGGCCATCAATTTGGCGAAGCTCAGAATGATATTGAGCGGCGTGCGAAGCTCCTGGCTCATCGACGACAGGAAGCGCGTCTTCGCCTCATCGGCCAATTCGGCGTCGCGGCTGGAGGCGATGAGTTCCCGCTCGCGCTTCTTCAGCGCCGTCACATCGGAATGAATGCTCACCAGACCGCCCTTCCGCGTCGGTCGCACAGAGCGCATCACCCAGCGTCCGTCGCCAACCTGGCAAGGTTCGCCTTCGTTGCAACGGGAATCGTCCGATCCTGACGGAAACCATTCCATGTGGCGCGCATTTGCGAGGACGAGTTTTCCCGACGAATCTCTCAAAGAAAACGCATCGTTCAGCGATTCAATGGCGTCGACGAGATCCTCCTTGGCGGAGCGGGCGGCTGTCGTATTGCGAACCAAGAGCACCAATTGCCGCCGGCTTTCCATGCCGCCGAGCACGAGCGCTGTGAGAAACAACGCCGTCAACGCAGCCGAGGTCATGCCGACCTGGGTTATCGACATCAAATTCCAAAGCGCCGAAAGCAGAATACACGGGATGGCGAACCGAAGCGAAATCCGCGGGATCGGAGCTGTCAGCGCCGCGAAACCAGACGCCATGCTGATCTGGATCACAAAGACGAAGAACGAGCCAGTCGACGACTTGTCGTGGACCAGGAACGCCGCGCATCCCCACAGCGTCCCCATCAACAACGCGGCGAATTCGGACCGTCTGAGATATCTTCCAGAGACTTGATCGGGAACGGCTGAGTTCCTGTACCGGATCCAATCCTTGACGAGAAACAAGGCGGACACAACGACGGCGCCGAACCAAATCAAGGTCTGTATTTGGTTCGTGTCCGAGTAGACAGTCAGGACTATGGCGGCGCCGTTGACGACGCTAACAACCGCAGCCAGCATGGCCATCCCGACCAATTGGCGCTGTTGTTCGCGAAGAACGTTATTCTCGTCCGCATTGCGGGGCAATCCCTGCGGCCTTAAGAAGCGCAGAACATCTCGACGGAGCGACGACCGAGTCATGATATCCGCAGTACCGCCAAAACCTTAATTCCCGCCGAAAACTGACCTTTCAAATTGAATTGTGGCGATACGTTAACAATTCTCTTTGACGTGTTGATAGAACGTGCCGGGCCACGGCTGGCCCCGCGCCGTCGAATGCTTGGAGTCCATGTGAACACTTCGCCCAAAATCGCCATTGTTGGGGCTGGCCCCGGCGGTCTGAGCTTGGCGAGGCTGCTAGTCGATAATGGCCTGTCCAATGTGACCGTGTTCGAAAAGCAACCGCGTGTCGGCGGCAAGTCTTGGACGTTCTACGCAGGCGGCGCGGTCGCCGAGATGGGCACGTGCTACACAACGCTTTCCCACGCCCTGGTGAAGAAGTGGATGAAGCGTCATGGAATGACGCTTAGGCGAAACGGCGTCGTCAAGTTCGACGGGGAAGACTTCCTCAATTACGTCAAGAAAGGCGCTGGACCGCCTTTTTCCGTCCAGGCGCTCAGATACTTCTGGGACGGTTGGCGACTGCGTCGCGCATTGGAGGCGCCCAACCCGCCTCAATCGGTCATTGACGAAGCCGCTATGCCCATCCTCGACTGGCTGCGCGAGCGCAAACTGCCGAAAGTGGAATTGTTCCTCCATCGCATTATCACGATCATGGGCTATGGATTCCTGGACGAAGTGTCAGCCGTCCAGGCGCATCGCTGGTGCGACATCACTCTGTTTGTTTCGGGCGCGACGAACCAATTGCATATGCCCGTCGAAGGCTGGAGCGAGCTTTGGGTGCGCCTTTCGCAAGAACTTGACGTTCGGACAGACTGTCCGGTGACTGCGTTCGAACGCCATGAAACCGGCGTCTCAATCTCGACGCCTCAAGGCGAGGAGGCGTTCGACTGGCTTGTCTGCGCAACGCCTCTCGACGAATTCATCCCCCTGGGAGAGTCGACTGCGGAGGAGCAATTTGTGCGCGATTCAGTCGAGTGGCAGGGATATACGACAACCCTTCTCGCGTCGGACAATTGGTTCTCCGATTGGCACGTTGAGGGCTACAGCGACACGGTGAAGCCCGGAGCGCCGCTCGGCAAGCTCGTCGGCGCGCGCCTGGAGGCGTTTGAGCCGGAGCTCGGCGGAAATCTCTACGTTACGGGCCAATTGTCGCGCGATCTGAGCGAAGACGAACTCCGCGAGATCGCAATCTCGGATCTCACGGCCGCGGGGGTCAACGTCACCAATGTGGTGATGCAGAAATCCTGGAAATACTTCGCCCAGTACAAGCTCGACGCGGTCAAGAACGGCCTGTTAGCGACCATGCGGGACATGCAGGGTGCGCACCGCACATGGTATACGGGCTCGACCTTCTCGCACGAAGCGGTCTCCCATGTTGTGAATTTCAACGTCGAACTGGCCAGGCAAATGGCCGCGAAGCTCCTAACGACCCCGCGAGCCCACGCAGCATGAACCTGTTCCTGCGCCTGATTGTCATGGTGCTTCGCGCGCGCTTCGCCCGCGCCACCGGCGTGTTCGACGAGCACATTCTATCCTTCTCGGTGTGGATCACCGACCAGGACATGTTCCAACACATGAACAACAGCCGCTATATGTCGATCACAGACTTGGGCGTCATCGATTATCTGCTGCGCACGCGTTTGTGGCGAGGCTTACGCAAACAGCGCTGGACGCCGGTCATCGTCTACAAGGATGTGCGTCTGCAGCGGATGCTGAAGTTTCCACAGCGCTACGAAGTGTCCACGCGCCTCGTCGGCTGGCGGGGCCCTTACGCCTGCTTGCGCCATGAATTCCGAAGGGGCGGAGAGACGACGGCGCGCAGCCTGTCTATTGGCCGCTTCATCGGCCGCACGGAAAGACCGAGCGTGGAGGACTTGATCCGCCGCCTTGAATTGCAGGATATTCAGGACCTGGACCTGCCGCGCGACTGCATCGAGCAGATCGACAAACTCGATGCCGAGCGCGCCGCGGCAAAAAAGCTCGAGCGGACAGAAGTCTGAAGCACCTCCGAATTAGGCCTTTACCTTAACGCGAATAATTATAGCTTTCTCTCCTGGGTTGCCGAATTACCACAGATTGGCCAAGGGAGATCATCTTGAAAGATCAAATCGAGCGCTTGTCTCTATCGGAATGGATGTTCCAGCTCGCGATTCTCGACGGCAGTCTCGACGTGATTGAACGCGCTTGGGACGCAACGTCCCAAGGCGCGCCAGGGCAGCCTGGCCACAATGACGATTCCGGTTTCCTCTTGGCGGAAGCGCCGGAAGCGATTCAAGAGGCGCGC
>CAZQZC010000010.1:12106-32401 GCA_964597685.1 uncultured Hyphomonadaceae bacterium
TAACCCGGCATCGCGACGCTGCTTAGGGCGGATTCCGCCCTAAACGGAGCGCAAGACCCGGGCTGGCGGACGCGCCAGCGTCGCCACGCCGACGGCGGCGCCGCCCACGGCCGCCACGCCAAGGGCGAGCCCGATCACCGTGAGCGCTTCGCCCCACGGGAAACCCCAAGTCGCTTCGAAGACTTGCACCACGATCGGATAGGCCGCCGCCACCCCGATCAACGCGCCAAGAAACGCGCCTGCGCCGCCGGCGATCGCGAATTCGCCAGAATAAAGCCGGAGCACCTCGCCCCGCGCCGCGCCGAATGTCTTCAGGAGCGCCGCCTCGCTGCGCCGCTTGCGCGCCATCGCCGCGAAAGCCCCAAGCAAGACCAATAAGCCGGCGATTGTGACGACACTGGCGGCCGCGTTCACGGCGACCGCAATATCGGCGAAAAGCTGCGCGGCGGTTTCGAACGCCGGCCGCGTCTGGAAGACGACGACCTCCGGCAGGGCAACGCCAAGCGCGTCGATGATCACAGCTTCGTCTTGCGGATCGGTCCTCGCGATCGCCACGTGATAGGGACGCGCCGCCTCCAACGTGCCGGGCGAGAGAATGAACGCCGTGTTGGATCCAATGCCGAACGTTCCCCAATCGACGCGGCGGAGGGAGGAGATCGTCGCCACAACATCCCGTCCGAACACGCGGTATCCGATCGTGTCGCCCACCCCGACACCGAGCCCGGCCGCCGCGTCGGCCTCAACAGAGACGAGGAGAGGCCCCGAATAATCGTCCGGCCACCATTCCCCCTCCGTGAGGATCGCTTCAGGCGGCTGCTTCGACAAATACGTTAGGGACGTCTCGCCGTTCACGACCCAGCGTTCAGACTCCGCAACTTTGGACACGTCGACCGGTTCGCCCTTCAGCGTAGACACCCGCGCCAGGAGGAACGGCGCCCTGCGGAACGCGTCGGGATCCTCGAGCTCCACGCCTTGATCGGCGATCACTTGGTCGAAGGTGTCGATCCCGTGATTGGGGATCTGAGAGAAGATCAACGACGGCGCGTTCGTCGGCGCCGTCTCTTCGATCTGGCGCAACAGATTGGCTTGAACCGAGGCGACCAGCGTCAACAGAGCAAGCCCGAGGCCGAGCGCCGGCACGATTGTCGGCGCCAGCGATCCGGGACCGCCGAGATTCGACAACGTCAATCGCCAATATCCCGTCGCGCGGTCCGCAGCGCGCCGCGCGAGCCACCGGATGGCTTGGGCGGCGAGCAAGAACAACGCCCAGGAACCGACGGCGCCGGCGAGCAGAAACACCGTCATCTGCGGCCGCGCGCTGGTCACGATCGCCAGCGCCGCGAGAATTGCCGCCGCCGCCAAGGCCCAGAGGCGTTCGAGCCACGGCGTAGGCGCGCGCCCGTCCTCGGAAACGGACCGAAACAAGGCCGATGGCCGCGTGGCCCGCGCCCGGCCAATGGCCGGCAACGCAAACACCGCAGCCGCAAGAACGCCGAGAGCCAGGGCCTTAAACAACGGCGCAGGATAAACGCCGAGCGCTTGAGGCAGCGGAATCTGGCCTCCGGCGAACGCCGCCAACATATACGGAGACGCCGCGCCTAAGACGACGCCAATCAACGCGCCAACGACCGCCAATACCCCCAATTGGATCAGGTAAGCGCCGCGCAGAACGCCGGAATCCGCTCCCAACGCCTTCAACGCCGCGATTGATTCGGTTCTGGATTCGAGAAATGACGCCGTCGCCTGCGCCACGCCCACGCCGCCCGCCACCAAAGCGGCGATGCCGATGATCGCCAGGAAGCTGTTCAGCGTGTTCAGGAGATCCTGCAGCCCGTCCACCGCGTCGGCGGGTTCGCGCATGCGCAGGCCCGATCTATCGAACGCAGCGTCGAAATCGCTTTCGGCCATGTCGAATGCGACGCCCTCGTTGAAGACGACACGCAGCCCAGACCGGAAGAGTTGGCCAGGCGTCAGTCGCTCCGACTGGATCAATCCATCGATGTGGACGACCGCCTCGGGACCGAATGCGCCGGGCGTGCCCAAACGATCCGGAAAACCGTCCAGCCGTGCGCGCACCTCGGCGCGAACGGGGCCGATATCGACGGGGTCGCCGACCTCGACGTCGAACGTGTCCAGAAAGGATTGGCTGACGACCGCGCCCCAGCGCCCATTGCGAAAGCTGATCGCGGACTGGAGCTCCGTCTCGCCGCCGGAGAGCTTCGGCTCGCCGATGAGCGGATAGGCGCTGTCGACGGCGCGCACATCCACCTGGCGGCGCAGCGCCCCGACCGCGCCCATGACATCCAGACCCGCGCTTTCGGACACCGTCCCAAGACGCTCGACGAAGGCGCGCTCCTCGGCCGTGACGCGGCGTTGGGCGGCGGTGAACATCGCGTCGCCGCCGAGCAGTGTGCGCGCCTCGCCGGCGAGGCCGCGCGTAAACACCTCGGTCACTGACCCAGCCGAGGCGATGGCCCCAGCCCCCAGGGCGAGGCAGGCGAGATAGATCCAGAACCCCTTCACCCCGCCTGCGAGTTCGCGGACGGCGATACGCAGCGAGACCCATCTCATGAAGTCAGCCTTCCATCGGCCATGGTCACGATCCGGTCGGCGCGTTTGGCGAGGTCCAAATCATGCGTGACAAGGACCAAGCTGGCGCCGCGATCTCTGACGATGTCGAAGAGACGATCTGCAACGCCCGCGCCCGTCTCGCTGTCGAGGTTCCCGGTCGGTTCGTCAGCGAACACAAGTTCGGGATCCGAGGCGAGCGCGCGAGCGACGGCCACGCGCTGGCGCTCTCCGCCCGACAATTGTCCGGGATAATGGGTGACGCGGTCGGCCAGGCCCACCGCCTCCAAGGCGCCGGACGCGCGTCCGTCGACCTCATCGATGCGCGCGATCTCCAAGGGCGCGCGGACATTGTCAAACGCCGTCATGGTCGGCAGCAGGTGGAAGGACTGAAACACAAGGCTCACACGGCCGCGGCGAAGCTTGGCGAGTTCGTCCTCCGACCGCCCGGCGAGAGAGTCGCCCAATAGGATCACGTCCCCGGCGGTCGGCTGCTCTAGGCCCGCCGCGACCGAGATAAGGGACGATTTGCCGGACCCCGACGGACCGACAATGGCGACGCACTCGCCTTTCTCGACACTGAAGTCGATCCCGCGCAAAATATGCACGGGTCCTGAGGCGGCCGACAAAGTCAGCGTCACGCCCGTTAATCGCAATGCCTCTTGCGTCACCGCTCGCTCTATCCTCTCGTGGCGGGGGCCGGCGCTGGAGAGATCGGCGCTGGCGGTCGGTTTATTGATAAACATATATTTGGGCGGACCGAACTGGAGACAAGCCCGTGACATGGACACTTCATCGATGCGTGATCGCAGCGGCGGTTCTCATCGCCGGCTGCGGCGAGGCCGAACAGGCGTCGACAGCGCAAGATCAGAAGCCGATTGAACAGGTTTCGACAAATGCACAAGAAGCCGCCGACACGCCGCCCCTCACGCCCAAGGACGCGCCGACGATTGTCTTCCTCGGCGACAGCCTAACGGCGGGCTTCGGCCTTCCGCCAGAGAACGCATTGCCGGAACAGGTGGCGAGCCGCCTTGAGGCGGCGGGCGTAGCTGCGGAGATAATCAACGCAGGCGTGTCTGGCGATACAACGGCCAACGGTCTGGCGCGCTATGATTGGAGCGTCGCGTCGGCTGCGCCGGACCTCCTCATAGTCGCCCTCGGCGCCAATGATTACCTGATGGGAACGTCCCCCGACGCCGCCCGCGATAATCTCGCGAAGATCATCGAACGCGCCCAAGCCGACGGCCTTCGCCTCGCTCTGGCGGGATTGGAGCCTCGCTCCAATGCGCCGGAGGGCACGCGCGACGCGGCGTACGCGGCGATCTATCCAGACCTGGCGCAGGCTTACGGCGTGCCGCTGTATCCGGCCTTGCTGAAAGGCGTGCGTGACAATCCTGACCTCCTGCAATCCGACGGGCTCCACCCGACGGCTGACGGGGTCGAGGTCATGGCCGCGAACATCACAGCGTTCTTACAACCCCTGATCCCCTGAGGGCTGCAGGAATCGCAGTTGACGCCTTTACGGCGACGCAAGACTCCTCTGTTCTACATAAGGGTGGTTCGGCGTTGCAGGCTGGAGGCTTGACTTGAAGCTCAATCGCACCGTTTCACTCCTCGCGCTGACATTCGCTGGACCTCTCGTAGCGGCCTGCGGAGGCGGCGCCGGCGCTCCTCCGCCGAGCACAATTTTCATTCCACCGCCGCCTCCGCCGCCCCCACCGCCGCCACCCCCGCCGGAGCCGCTTCCCGCTGGCGAAATCGACCTGGCTGAATTCGACCGGCAGCCCGGTTTGGACATCGTGAATGCGCTCGACGCGCTGCAATCGGGGGCCAGCGGCGACGGCGTCCTCGTCACAATCATCGACACGGGCGTCGACGTCGACAACCCGGAATTCGCCGGACGGATCGATCCACGCAGCGCCGACCTCGTCGTCGCCGGGATCGTGCCCGCCGACGATGTTCGCCCCGGCGGACCGACGCTGCAGGACAGCCAGGGCCACGGCACGTCGGTGGCGGGTATTCTGGCCGCCGCCTCCGACGGTGCGGGAATTTTGGGCGTCGCGCCCCAAGCCGATCTCCTGATTTTCCGCGGCGCGCCGGACGACGATCCCTCGACCGAGGACGAAGACGAGGGTCTGATAATTTTCGGTGAAGCCATTGCCGAAGGCGTGCAGCGCGCGGCGGATGCGGGCTCCGGCGTGCTCAATCTCTCGCTGGGGTCGGACGCCCCGTCGGCGCGGGAGGATTTCGGTTCCGTCTTCGCCTTCACAGCAGCGAATGACATTGTCACCGCCATCGCCGCCGGCAATGGAGACGAGGACGGAAACGGCCTTCCGGATCCCGAAAACTCGGCCCTTGCCGCCGTCGACCCGGAAGCGGGCGGCACAGTGATCGTCGTCGGCGCGGTCCAGCGCAATTTCGACGGCTCGATCACCCTGACAAGCTTCAGCAACGCGGCTGGCGAAGCGGCTGAGTTCTTCTTGGCGGCGCCTGGATTGGCCGTGCCGACGCCGGAGATCGGCGGATCCGGCGACGATTTGCGTCCGTTCAGCGGCACAAGCGCATCGACACCCCATGTGTCGGGCGCTGCAGCGCTCGTTCGCGAGCTTTGGCCGCAACTCAGCGCCCCCGACGTGGTTCAAATCCTTCTCGAATCCGCGACCGATCTCGGCGCGCCGGGAACCGACCCGATTTTTGGCCGCGGCCTGTTGAACGTCTCCGCAGCGCTGGAGCCTATAGGCGACACCGTGGTCTCGACGCCGAGCGGGGCGACATCGGCGGCGGCCGGGACGCCGCCCGCCTCGTTCCCCGCCGCCTTCGGCGCTTTTGCGCCGGATCTGAGCGGCATTGTCGTTTTTGACGATTTCGGCCGCGACTTCACAGCCGATCTTTCAGACGAGGTCCGCGTGGCCGGCAATCGCGCCTTCGACCCGTCGCTCGTATTCGATCCCAATGTGCAGAGAACGACCCGCCAAACACCTATTGGCTCCGGCGTGGCGACATTTCGGCTGACCGAGCTCGATTCCGGCCGGTCGGACCTTCGTCGGATCGCGCGGGGTGAAGCCTTCGCCGGAGACCTCAACGACGCCTCGCTAGAACGCGATCTCGCCTTCTCCTTCGTCCAGCCGATCGGCGGCGGAACAGCCATCAGTGTGGCGCAAGGCTTCGCGCCGAGCGATGTGGATGTCGGCGTGCAAAGCGTAACAAACGCTCGGGGGCGGGCGCGCAATTCCTTCGCCGACGCTTACCTCGCCGCCACGCCGGACGCCGTCACGAGCCAGATCCAGTTCGAGGCGGCGGGCTTCGCGCTTGATCTCTTGGCGTCGCAGACCGTGAACCCGGGCGGCCCAGAGCCCCTGAGCCTGGCCTTCGCGGACCAGGATCAAGGCCCGAATGCGCCGACCGACCGACCGCGCACAAGTGTTGCGCGCCTCGGGGCGACGCGGGGCTTTGGCTCTGGCGCGATCCGGTTTGAGACCGGCGTCCGCTTTGAGGACGGTGCGGTGCTGGGCGCCCAGTTTACCGGCGCATTCGACGAAAACTTGTCGTCCACAACCACTTACGCCGCCGCCTCCGGGCGATGGGACTTCGGGCAGGATTGGTCGGCTTTCGGGCGGTTCGCCGCCGGCGTCACCCGCGCAAACGGGGACGGACTTCTGGCGGCCGCCTCCAATCTGGTCTCAACGCAATTCTCCTTCGGCGTCGCGGGCCAAGACCTCATCGCATCTGGCGATCGGCTGAGTTTCGCAATCAACCAACCGCTGACGGTTGAGAGCGGGGCCTTTGTCTTCGTGCTGCCGACGGCCTTTGATCAGGAGACAGGCGCGCTCGCCTTCTCAACCCAGCGCAATCAGATCACCGCAACCGGCCGCGAGCTCGGTTTCGAAGGCTCGTATCAATTCGCCGCGGGCCAGAATTGGCGCGGCGAGGTGGGCGTGCTGCACCAAACCTTCGCCGGCGACGTCTTTGACGACGCGACGAGCGTGCTGTTGAGACTTTCGTCTGGATTCTAATCGAACCGGCGCCCGATTTCGCGACTTATCGGCACTGTTCCGGTGCGTGGCGACAGGCCCCGCGCCGACGGCGCTTCGAGTCCCGGTGCGCCCGGCTTGAGTCCCGGTTCGAACATTGCGTTGGTCGTGCGCCTGGGAGGCGACGTATTCAGGATTGGCGGTCTCGTTCGAGCTGCGCCAATCGAACACCACCGAGCGCGCCGGCGTCGCCGCCCAGCCCGGGTTGGACGATGTAATCCTCGACCTGCCGCGCCGCCCTATGCAAAGCATATCCGCCCGCGAGATCGACAAAAGCCTCGCGGATACGTTCGATCAGAACGCCGCGCGCCATCACACCACCGCCAAATATGATTCTATCAGGACGAGTGAAGTAGGTCAGGGCCAGACAGAGCTGTGCGAGGTCGCGGCCCGCAACGCGCCATGCGGGATGATCGTCGTCAAGCTCGTGGGGCTGCGCGCCCCATCTGGCCGCCAAGGCTGGCGCAGAGGCGACGCCCTCCAAGCAATCGCCATGGAAGGGGCAAAGCCCCGCAAAGGCCGCCTTCTCCTCGGGCGTGCGGCTGATCAGCAGGTGACCGACCTCGGGATGGCCGGGCTCTCCGACAAGCGCTCCGCCGGACAGGATTCCGCCGCCGATCCCGGTGCCGACAGTCACGTAAACAGCGTCCCCAAGACCCGCCGCCGCGCCCCAAGCCGCCTCCCCCAACAGCGCGCCGTTGACATCGGTGTCGACGGCGATCGGCCCGTCGAAGATTTTCCGCAAGGCGGTCAAAAGGTTGACGCCGGTCCAGAGGGGCTTCGGCGTGTCGAGAATGGCGCCATAGTTTGGCGAGCGGCGATCCCGGTCCAGCGGACCGAAGCTCGCCACGCCGATCGCCGCAACACCCCGCGGATGACTAACGAAACGCTGAACAGCGTCTGTCAGCGCCGCGAGCGTCTGGTCAGGGGGTCCTGTCGGAACCGTAAACTTGTCGACGATATCGTCTGGTCCCGACGCGAGGACGGCCTTGACGCTCGTCCCGCCGACATCCAGCCCAAGACAAATCGGCGCACTCATGCCTCGCCTCCTAAAGCGAACCACGCGCAACTCAGCCCGGCCAGGCGCCAATCGTCGGGTCGATCGCCGTAAACGAGCGTCCCTGAGTCCGCGACACGCCCCAGCGCAGATTGCATGGCCTCGCTGATCGTCGTGGCCTGGGCTGAAAAATTCATGAGCGCCACAAAACCGTGTGGCCCCTGCGCGCGTTTCAGGACCAGCAAGGGCCCCTCCGCAAAGAAAACACGACGAACGCTTTGACTTTGCGCAGGAAGCTCGGCGCGCGCGGCTTTGAGATCTTTGATGACGCCGCGCAATCGGCCTTCGAGTGTTGCGGGATCGGCGGCCTTCGCAGCGGCGTTCCAGTCAAAGGCGCCGCGATGAAGCCAGCGCAGGTCGCCGGTCATCACCGGCGCGTTCGGGGCGGCGATCTCGTCGCCCATATAAAGGGCCGGCAATCCGCCGAACGCAAACAACGCAGCATGGAGCAGGCGATAGCGTCGAATGGCGCGCTCCACTTCGAGCGCGTTGTCCTCTCGGCGAGCTTTTTGCAGACCGCACAGGGCTGACAGCGTCCCGCAGACGCCATGCAGATCATGGCCGGGCGTCGTCTCAAACAACGCGCCCTCGGCATAAGCGCCATCCGTCAAATTCGCGGCCGCCTTACGCAGGAGCGGAGCCAAATAAGGCGGCGCCGCCGCCTCGCCTTCCAGTATGCCGAGCCCGATATCGTCATGGCACCGCAAATAGGCGAGCCAGGCGGTCCCGTCGGGCTCGGTCGGCATGGCGTTGAGGATCGCGGCCAGGGGTTCGGCCTCCTCCGTCGCCAAGGCGGTCCACAGGCCCGACATGTAGGCCGCGTGATAAGCGATATGACATTCTGGTCCACGCCCTTCGGCGCCGAGATACCTGGCGATCTCTTGCGACGGGACGATCGCTTCGGCTTTCAGGACAAGCGATGGCGCAGCGATACCGGCATAGGCGCGGAGCGCGCGGAGTATGGCGTGGGTCTGCGGCGCGTTCCGGCCGTTGTTTTCGCCCCCCTTCCAGAGAAAGGGCGCGGAATCCAAACGAAGCGCCGACGCGCCCAAATTGGCGAGCCAGAGCATCTCGTCCAGCATGTCGCAGAACACAGCCGGGTTCTCATAATTGAGGTCCCATTGAAACGGATAGAAGGTCGTGCGCACCCAGCCGCCGATCTTGTCGTCTCGGGTGAAATTGCCCGGCGCCGTAACGGGAAAGATCTCCGGCAGCCCTTGTTCGAGGCGGGCGACCTCGGCCTCGGTGGCGACGATCTGGAAACGGGCGAGGCCGCCTGGCTCCCCGCGGCGCGCCGCTTCGGCCCAGGCGTGGTCGCTGGCGACGTGGTTTAAAACGAAATCGAGGCAAAGACGGATGCCGGCGCGCTCAAGCTCGGCGATCAGCGGCTCCATATCGTCGATCTCCCCCCTGCCGGGCGCGAAGCGGCGATAATCCGTGACAGCGAAGCCTCCGTCGGAGCCGCCTTCCGGCGAGGCGTAAAACGGCAGGAGATGAAGATAGGTGACGCCAAGGTCTCGGAGATAATCGATCCGCTGACGCAATCCGTTCAAATCGCCGGCGAAGAGGTCGAGATAGGCGGAGTAGCCCAATTGATCGGATCGCTGAAGCCAATACGCCGTGTCGCCATCGCGCGCGTCGCGTTGCTTCAGGGACGCTGGCCGATTGTCGCGGCGGCCAAGCGCGCGCGACAATGCGGCCGCTGTCCAATCTGCGAAGTCTGCACGGTCGCCATAGACTTCGGCGAGCGCGGTCTCGGCCTGGCGAGCGAGATCGGCTTCGCGGTCCGTCAACACGACGCCGCCCCAAGCGAGCCTCGAATCTGCAGCGTGATCGCCCATGTCGCTTCCCCAAACACAACGCGCGCTGTTCTGTTGTGGCGAAAGACGACAGCGTTTGCAATCGTTTGCACAATGCGTTTAATGCGCCGAACCGCAACCAATAAGGCGGATGGGAGGGCTGGATGCCGATCAGCGTAGAGCTGGCGACAATCGATTATGCGATCATTGTCGCCTATGCCGTTTTTTCGATCGGCCTCGGCGTCTGGCTCGGCCGGAATAATCACACAGCGGACGATTACTTTCTCGCCGGGCGCGGCATGCGGTGGCCTGTGATCGGCGGATCGCTCTTCGCATCGAACATCTCCACGACGACCATGGTCGGGCTGGCCGGCGCGGCGTATACGTTCGGGATCGTCGTCTACAATTATGAGTGGATGGCGGCGGTCGTCCTCGTCTTTTTCGCCGTATTCTTCCTGCGGGTCGTTCTGCGCTCTCGCGTCTATACGATGCCCGAATTCCTGGAGCGGCGCTATTCCGGCGCGGCGCGGACCTATTTCGCGATCCTGACGCTTTTCTTGAACATTGTCGTCGACACGGCCGGCAGCCTGTATGCGGGGGCGCTGATCTTCGATCTCGTTTTTCCAGGCGCCGAGCTTTGGCAGATCGTCGCCGTGCTCGCCGTCGCCGCGGGCGTCTACACAATCGTCGGCGGCCTCGCCGCAGTCATGGTCACGGACGTTATTCAAGGCGTCATCCTGATCGGCGCGTCGATCCTCATCACCTATTTCGCGCTCGACGCTGCGGGCGGGTGGGGCGTCGTGATGGGCTCCGTCGCCAGCGCGGACCCCTCGAAGCTGAGCCTGATCCGGCCGATCGACGACGGATTCATGCCGTGGCCGACCTTGCTGCTTGGCGTCCCGCTCTTGGGATTTTACTTCTGGTGCGCCAACCAATTCATGATCCAACGCATCTTGTCGGCAAAGAACGACAGCGAGGGGCGATGGGGCGCGCTGTTCGCCGGGTTTCTGAAGATCCCGACGCTTTTCATCATGGTGATCCCGGGAACTGCGGCGATTTTGCTGTATCCGGATTTGGAGAACGGCGACACGGTCTTCGCCCATTTGCTGTTCGATCTATTGCCGGCGGGCCTTTTGGGGCTCGCCTTGGCGGGCTTCGTCGCCGCGTTGATGAGCCAGATCGACTCCACCCTGAACTCAGCCTCGACCTTGGTCACGATGGATTTCATCAGACGCTATCGCCCTGGCCTGAACGAAGCGCAATTGATGCGCGTCGGCCAAGCCGCGACATTTGTCTTCATGCTGCTGGCGGTGCTTTGGGCCCCGCAGATCGAGAATTTTCAATCGGTTTTCAAGTATCTTCAGGACGTGTTGGCGTTCGCCGTCGGACCTTTGATCACCTTGTTCGTGTTCGGCGTTTTCTCGAAACGGGCGAATGCGCGCGGCGCAAACGCCGCAATCGCGGTTGGCGTTGGTCTGGCGGCGATCCTCTTTGCGACGCAAGCGACAGGCGTCACCGCGATCAACAATCTCTATGTCGCGCCAATTGTTTTCGCTGTCTCCAGCATCGCGATGATCGTCGGATCGCGCCTGTCGGCGCCGCCGGAGGCCGGGCGTGTTGAGCCGTTTCTCTGGACGCGATCCGATTTCGCAGCAGAGAGCGAGGCGCTCGCCAAAACACCGATCTGGGCGAATTACCGTTGGCAATCGGCGGCGTTGCTCCTGTTCACCGCAATCGTCGTGATCGCCTGGGCTTAGAGCGCCGCCCCGCAGGACGCGCGCGGAACCAACCGGGTCCGAGTGAATTCCGACGTCGGAGCGTCGCCATGAATGAGGCCGAGCAAAAGATCGACCAGCCGCTCGCCGCCAGAATGGATGTCCTGGCTGATCGTTGTCAGCGGCATGGTGGCTTGTGCGGCCAGCGTAATGTCGTCATAGCCCACAACCGAAACGTCCTCCGGCACGGATTTGCCCGCGTCGCGCAGCGCCCGTATCGCCGAGAACGCCAGCATGTCCGACGCGGCGAAGACGGCGTCGAAGTCTGCGCCGTCTCCAATTCGCCGCGCCACCATTTCTCGCGCGGTCTCCCCCGCGAAAGGGGTGGAGCATTCAAGCGCAGGATCGGTTTGAAGTCCGTAGGCGGTCAAAGCGTCAAGAAAGCCGTCATGGCGCAAGGCGACCTCCGGCAATGACGCATCGCCGAGGAAGAGGATCCGACGACGGCCGAGCGCCAAGAGGTGCTCGGTCGCCAATTTGCCGCCGAGCACATTATCGCTTCCAACGGTGATATAACGCTGCCCCTCCATCCGACCGCCCCAAACGACGAGCGGCGCGCCGTCGTCGACCAATTCGTTCAGCCGTTGGTGGCGACCTGCTTGGCCAATGACGATCAGGCCGTCGGCTCGACCTGTGGAGAGCAGCCTTCGCCGCGACAACCGGCCGGACTCGCTTGGAAGCGTCACAAGCAGGTCGTACCCCGCACCGGTCGCGCGTTCCGTGACCGCGCCGATAATCTCCAGGAAAAATGGGTCCGAAACCGTCTGACCGCTCTCGGGGGCAAGCGGGATGACCAGGCCGATGGCGTCTGCGCTTTTGCGCCGTAAGCTGGACGCGGTCGCGTTGACGGAATAGCCGTTCTGCCGTGCGATCGCGAGAACCCGCTCCTTTGTGGCGTCGCTCACCAACGGGCTGTCTTTCAGCGCCCGCGAGACGGTGGATTCTGCAACGCCCGCCAGGCGCGCAACATCCGCCATTGTCAATTTGGCCATGGCAGGCCCCTTTCCCCGCCCCGTATCGTAGACCGACCCGGCGCCGCAGCAAGTCCGGGTCGGTCCACGCGCATCGCCTAGAAGCGATAGCGCAACGAGGCGCTGATTGTTCGGCCGGGAATCGACCGCCCGCGGAGGATGCCATTGTCCGGAACCGTGAAATCGTTGATCTCGGTGATCCCGAAGGCGTTGTTCGCGTTGTTCACGTTCAGCGACGCCGTGAGGTCCTCCAAGAGATCGACGTTCAAGAAGAGGTTCAGCTGGAAGAAGCCAGGCTGCACGATGACATTGTCGTCCTGGGCGAACGAACTGGTCGTGCCGACAATGTTCGCCCCCACATCCCAGCGGACAGGCGTGTTGAAGCTGAAGCTCGGCGTCACCGTATAGATGAAGTCGGCTTGGCGTTGCGGCGTGTTGCCCACCAGCGAGGGGTCGGACAGATTTTCGACGAGCTCGGCGTCGGTAAATGTGAAGCTGCCGGCGAGGTTGAAGAACTCCCAATTGTAATTGGCTTCAAACTCGACGCCGAAGGATTCGAACACCTGATCGAGGGCGCCTGCGTCAACCTCGGTGATGTCGAATGTGCTGATCTCAACGTCCGAGTAAAAGCCCGTGACGAAGAGATCGAGCGCGCCGGGGAAGAATTGGTCCGCGGTGCGATACTTCACGCCCCATTCGGCCTGGCGCGCAATGTCGAGGCCGCTGCCCTCGGCGGTCAAACCGCCATCGAGGTTAAAGGTTGCAGCGCCCGCGCCAAGGATCAGGCGATCGCCGTTGACCACGCCGCCCCGCGAAAAACGGGCGAAGAGGGCGAGATCATCGGTGACGGCGTAATTCGCGCCGACAGAATAGGCGACATAGTCGACATTGTAATCGATGCCGAACAGATTGGCGGTGTCGACGACCGTGACGTCCTCCTCGACGACAGGCGTGACGACGCCGTCATTGTTGATGTCGACGCCGCCAATGTCGACAAAGCCGCCCGCCGTGGACCCTTCCGGCGCGGCGAGGTTGGTTTCCCCAAAGGCCTGAACGTCTTCGTAGCGAACGCTGCCGTCGACCGTGAGCCGGTCGAACTGCCAATTGACCGAGCCGTAAACCGCGTCGCGATCGAATTCGAGGTCGAAAAGCGGATTGAAATCGTCGAGATCGAAAAAGCCGCTCGCCGTCAACGAATTGCCGTCTGCGTCGAGGATATCGATCAGCGCGGCGTCGTCGCCTTGCACCTCCTGTCCGAAGAAGGTGAAGAACCAATCGGCCTCAAGCTGCTGGATGGATTTGTAGTAACCGAAGGAGACGTCGAACTCGCCGAAACCCTCCGTCTCGAAGCTCCGACGCAGCTGGAAGTCGTTCACGAATTGACTGAGATCCTCAAGATTGACGTCAAAGACCAATTGCGTGGCGATCAGGCCGTTGCCGTTCAGCGAGGCCGGGTCTTCAATGATTGCGCCGTCGTTGATCCCGCCCAGAAAGGCCAAGGTCTCTCCGCCGGGCAGCGTCTCAGCAAAGGTCTCCGCTTCAATTGCGGCGGTCGGGAAGACGCCCAGGAATCCGCCGTCATTGGCGCTGAACTTCGCCTTGTTGGCGATTGTGAAGCCCGACCCGATGTCAAACTCGAACTCGCCGCCGATGGACGTCGCAATGGCGCGAATGCCGTCGGTGAGATCCGTCGTCGTCGGCGCCCCGCCGACATCCAGGCGCGGCACCGTGAGCAGATTGTTCGAGACCAACGCCTCATCGCGGCCGTCGAAGCCGGGGATGGGCTGCGCGTCGCCGCCCTCGATCACAAAGGGCTGTGGGAATGACGGAAATGTCCGGTCGTTGAGGTGCTTGAAGTTCAGGCGAACAAAACCGTTCTCGAACTCCTTGGTGATATTGGCTTTGATCTGGCCGCCTTCTTCGCCGTTGAAGCCGATCTCGCGCGGCCCCTCTCCCACGCGGTAAAATCCGCCGACATGGAAGAAGAGGCTGTCGGTGATCGGAGAGCCGTACTCAAAGTCCACCCGCGTCGTGTCGAACCCAATGCCGCGGGTCAGACCAATCTCGCCGCCCTCCTCCTTGCCGGTCTTGGAGATGAAGTTGATGACGGCGCCCGGCGCGTTCGAGGCGAAGGTCGAGGCCGATCCGCCCCGGATCGCTTCAACGCGCGAAATCGTCGTGTCGGCGCGCAGCCATTGGTCCTGGGTGGCGAAGGTGATGTCGCCGAAGGCGAGGATGGGCAGACCATCCTCTTGAAGCTGAACGAAGCGCGAGCCGCCGGCGGCCAGCGGCAAGCCGCGCACGACAATGTTCGCATTGCCCTCGCCGCCCGAAGACTCCGAACGGATGCCCGGGATGTTGCGGAAGATCTCCGTCGTCGAGCGCGGCGCGAAATCGTTGATTTCATCCAGCGTCACCGAGCTGACCGAGACGCTTGTTTCAAACAAGGTCGTGTCCGCAGACGGCGAGGCTGTCACGACAACCGTGTCGAATTTCAGCGCATCGCCCCCGTCTTCCGTGTCGGCGTCCTGGGCCGCCGCGATAGCCGAGACGCCGAGTGCGACGCTGCCCAAGAGCGACGCTTTCAATGTTCGGATGACCATAACTCCTCCTCCACAATTCCGGGCGCTTCTCTTTCCGGGCGCACCGATCATGGTGAAGACTGACCCTTGCGCGCGCGTTGTGCAATCGATTGCAAAGCTTGCACTGACGAATTCGATTGCGGCGTGTCCTTTCGATCACAACCGCTTCGTCACGAGGGCGCGCGCTTCTATTTCAACGTTAAGAGAGAGGGCTTGAGGCCAAGGCCTTGCAACAGGGTCGACGCCTCGTAAAGCGGCAAGCCCACGACGCCCGAATAGGATCCGTTCAAGGACCGCACAAACCCGCCCGCGGCCCCTTGGATCGCATAGCCGCCCGCTTTGCCCCGCCACTCGCCGCTCTCGACGTAGGCTTGCATGTCTTGCCGCGACAGCCGCTTAAACACGACACGCGTGGCGACCAGGCGCTCAACGCGGCGGCCGTCCCACGTCTGCGCGGCGACTCCCGTGAAGACGCGATGGGCCCGACCAGACAGCAGGTTCAAACATTGCTCAGCTTCGTCGCGCGCCTCAGTCTTAGGCAAAACGCGGCGTCCGACGGCGACAACGGTGTCGGCCGACAGCACGACCTCGCCGGCGGCGCATGTCTCAGCCGCGACGGCGGCCTTCTCAACCGCCAGACGCCGCGCGAGCGCCGGCGGCGTCTCGCCGACGCCGGGTGTTTCATCGATGTTTGAAGGGCTGACGCGATCCGGCTCGAAACCAATCTGCCTTAGCAGGTCAAGCCTGCGCGGACTGGCGCTCGCCAGGACGAGCCGTGGATTGGTCGTCGCCGGCACGGAATTACTTGTAGCGGAACGTGATCCGTCCCTTCGTCAGATCGTAAGGCGTCATTTCGACCTGAACGGAATCGCCGGTCAGCACGCGAATGCGGTTCTTGCGCATCTTCCCAGACGTATGAGCGATAATCTCATGATCATTTTCGAGCTTAACGCGGAACGTCGCGTTCGGCAGCAATTCGACGACTGTGCCGTTGAACTCGAGCAATTCTTCTTTTGCCATTTGGCCTCCAATGCAGCGACGAATTGAGCTCCGCCGCTGTAAATATGGGGCGCTTCGTAGCTCTGGTCACCCCGCTGGACAAGCGGCGGACGAAAAGAACATGCGGTTCAGGTCGGCGACCGCGCCGTTCCCGCATGCAGAGCGCAGATCAGGGTGAACAGGCGCCGCGCCGTATCGAAGTTGACGTCCACCTTGCCCTTGAGACGCTCTTCGAGCAATTCGGACCCCTCATTGTGGATACCGCGCCGCGCCATGTCGATCGCCTCGATCTGCATCGGCGTCGAGTTTCGGATGGCCTCGTAGTAACTTTCACAGATCATAAAATAGTCGCGAATGACGCCTCGAAACGGCGACATCGACAAGATGAACATGTGAATCTCAGCGCCGTCCTCGTTGCGAACGTCAAAGACGAGCTTTCTGTCCTGAGACGAGAGGTAAAGGCGGTATGGGCCGCCGTCGTGGCCGTTAACGCCGAAATGATTGTTCTCGATTAGATCAAAGATCGCCACCCGGCGCTCGTGCTCGGCGTCAGGTCCCGCCGGCGCCAGGCTGTCGTCGTCGATCTCGACGGAGATGAGTCGGGTCTCAGCCATCGCTCCCAGCGGCTTCCATTCGGATGGACAATGACCGCGCATGGGCGGGCAGCCCTTCAGCTTCGGCCAGTTTGAGCGCCGCCCCCGCCAGCGCCTCGAAACCTCTGCGTTCGACGCGCTGGATCGAGATGCGCTTTAGGAAATCGTAGATCCCCAGCCCCGACGAAAACCTCGCCGCCTTCGACGTGGGAAGGACGTGGTTTGACCCGGTGACGTAGTCGCCCAACGCCTCGGGCGTCCACGCCCCCAGAAAGACCGCGCCGGCGTGCTTGACGGCCGCCAGAAGGCGATCGGGGTCGGCGACGGCGAGTTCGAGATGCTCCGGCGCGATCCGATTGGCCAAGCGGACCGCTTGGTCGAGATCTCGAACGAGGATGATCGCACTGTGATCGCGCCACGCCGCAGACGCGCGCGCGCCCGTCGCCAAATCGGCGAGTTGGCCGTCAGCCGCAGCGCCGACGGCGTCGGCGAAAGCCTCGTCGTCGGTCAACAGGATGGATTGCGACGACAGATCGTGCTCGCACTGAGACAGCAGATCGGCGGCGATCCAAGCAGGATCGTTGGCGGCGTCGGCGATCACGCAAATCTCCGACGGCCCCGCGATCGTATCGATCCCGACGGTTCCGAAGACTTGGCGTTTGGCCTCGGCGACATAGGCGTTCCCCGGCCCGACGATCTTGTCGACCGGCCTCAGCCGGCCGGCGCCGAAGGCGAGCGCCGCAACCGCTTGGGCGCCGCCGATCGGATAGAATTCGTCGATCTCGGCGCGGATTGCGGCATAGGCGACGGCGCTCGACAATTGCCCCCCCGGCGCGGGTGCGGCCATGACGACCCGCTCAACGCCGGCGATCTTGGCCGGAACGGCGTTCATCAAGACCGAGCTTGGATACGAGGCGAGCCCGCCTGGAACGTAAACGCCGACGCTGTCGATCGGCGTCCATCGCCAACCGAGTTCAACACCGTCGCCGTCGACAAAGGAATGGGCCGCGGGCGTCTGCTCAGTGTGATAGGCGGCGATACGCTCCGCCGCGAAATCGATCGCCGCGCGCAAATCCGCCGGACAGCCCGCCGCCAGGGCGTGAAGATCGACATTATCCGACGCCAGCGTCGCCGGATCGAGGATCAGACGGTCATACTTCGCTGTATGATCGGCGACCGCCGCACCCCCGCGCTCGCGCACATCGCCGACGATGTCGCGCACGGTCGACGCAACATTGTCGGCGACACCCCGAGGCTCGGCGAGAAACGCCGAGAACACATCGTCAAAATCTTGACGCCGAGCGTCGAGCCGACGCGCCATTATCTCGCCTTTCGTTCATGATCAGGCCTGTTGCGCGTGGCCCAAGACCGGTCTGAGTCGAATAAAGTGGCGTCAATGCACTCTACGTCCAGAACGATTTCCCCGTCGCCGGCGAACAGCAGTCTGAGCCGCCCCGCAGGCGCTTCCTCGCCGGGCTCGAATGCGACGGACAGAAGCGAGAGAATCACCTCGGGGTCGACTTTGGACACGCCGCGGGACCTCGCAGAAAGCACGCCGTCGAATCCCAGAACAGCCCGCACCCGCTCACCGCCCCGACGGGATTGGGATGCGGCCTCCCAGCGAAACCGGTTCACCTCGATCGTAAAGCGACGGCGACGCTGGTCGAAGGCGAGATCACCCGCCCGGGCGATGGCGTCCTGGATCGCCGCCGAGATAATCTCCAGGTCGCGCTCGTCTTCCGCGAGCAGCCTCAAAGGCGCTGTCTCACTCATAAAGTCCTACCCCTCGCCCTCATCGCTCGCGCGCTCGATCGACGCGCCACACGCGACGAGCTTGCGCTCTAGATTCTCGAACCCGCGGTCCAAATGATAGATGCGGTTCACCACGGTCTCCCCCTCGGCGACAAGCCCCGCAATCACCAAAGACACCGACGCCCTCAAATCTGTCGCCATGACGGGCGCGCCTTTCAGCCGATCGACGCCCGCGACAATCGCCTCGCGCCCGCGAACCTGAATATCGGCCCCAAGGCGGGACAATTCCGGCGCATGCATGAAGCGGTTCTCGAAAATATTCTCGCGAAGCACCGAAACACCATCGGCGACGCTCATCAAAGCCATGAATTGCGCCTGCAGGTCTGTTGGAAAGCCCGGATGGGGCTGAGTGTCGACGTTCACAGCCTGCAGTGCGCCGCTCTCGCGCGCGACGCGCAACCCGTCGGGCGAGTCTTCCACCGTGACGCCGGCCTTCCGCAACTGCGCAATCAGCGCGCCAAGCGCCGGCGCAGGCGCGCCGTCCAGCACGACGTCGCCGCCGGCCGCCGCCGCAGCGATCGCATAGGTGCCAGCTTCGATCCGATCGCTCATGACCGCATGTTCCGCGCCGCTCAAGCGCTCCACGCCGTCGATCACAATCGCCGAGGTCCCGGCGCCGGAGATGCGCGCGCCCATCTTGTTCAGACAATCGGCCAGATCCGCAATCTCGGGCTCGCGGGCGGCGTTCTCGAGAATCGTGCGCCCTTTGGCCAGGGTCGCCGCGAGCATGGCGTGCTCTGTTGCGCCGACTGACGGGAACGGAAACACGACGTGGGCGCCGCTTAATCCGCGAATCGCAGCGGCTTTGACGTAGCCCCCCTCAATGATGAGATCGGCGCCCATGGCCTCGAACGCCTTCAGATGCAAATCCACAGGCCGAGCCCCAATGGCGCATCCACCCGGCAAGGACACCGTGGCGTGGCCGACCCGCGCCAGCAGCGGTCCGAGCACGTTGAAGCTCGCGCGCATTTTCCGAACTTGTTCATAGGGCGCGATCGTCGAGGCGATGTCAGCGGCGTTGAGCCTGCAAACACGCTCGCCCTTTGGCCAATAAACCTCTACGCCGAGCGACGCGAGCAGCTTCGACAGGAACCGCGTATCGGCGAGGTTCGGCATGTTTGAGAGCGACAAGGGCTCGTCGGTGAGCAACGCCGCCGCCATCAGCTTCAAAGCCGAGTTTTTCGCGCCTGATATCGGGATGCGCCCGCCCAAGCGACGCCCCCCATGCAAGATCAATCTATCCATGGCTCTGCGTTAGACATCGCAGAAGGCGACGCCAAGACCAAATTTGGGCGCACGCCCGTTAGTCGGACCGCTTCGGCGCTGGGTCCGTTGGCGGCAGGTCGCGTTTCCTGCGCGCGGTTTTCCGGCGACGCAAATTGTCCCGCAGCGCATCGCGCAGGCGCCCGTCCCGATCGCTCGCGCCGTCTTTCTCCGTCATCCTCGGCCACACTCTTTTCATGATTGATAGGATAGGCTAATCCGCCGGCTCTGTTTGGCAAAGCGCCGCAGTAGCTCAGTGGTAGAGCGCACCCTTGGTAAGGGTGAGGTCGAGAGTTCAATTCTCTCCTGCGGCACCATTTCCCGACCCAGGTTTGGTCCGGAGAATCAGCGCCGTTTCGGGTTTCGCCCAAACAACCCTAAGCGCGTCGCATTCTTTCGAATATCGACCGCTAGCAAGCGGCGAACCTCTCCCCAAAATCCCCATGGACCCTGAAGATGATCGGAGCCGGTCCCCGTTTCCGGGCACGATTTCCCCGTTTTTCCAGACCGCCTGTCATAAATGTGGCACGAACGCCACAACTTCCGGCGACGATCACGCGAAGCCCCCATTTCGATCACAGCGGCGTTGACGGGGCGTGAAACCTGTCCCTACCGTAATGTCGAGGCAGGCGGGCAACACCGCCTGATTAAGGGGGCGGGCTCAAAATTGGGCCTGCTGAAGTTTGTTCGGAGGAACCCACGTGACCGGGGAATCAATGAAAGCGCGCCTTCTGGCGACAACACTTTTCGCAGGGCTCGGCGGCGGCCTGTGGCACGCCGCCATGGCGCAGCAGGTCGACGACGATGAAGTCGTCGCAATCGCCGAAGAAGAGGACGATGAGGCG
>CAZQZC010000011.1:0-31707 GCA_964597685.1 uncultured Hyphomonadaceae bacterium
AGGCCGCTCCGCTTGGCGGCGGCGGCGGCGGCGGTGGCGGTGGCGGTGGAGGCGCAGCGGGCGCTGAAGCGTTCTGCAGCGCAGCGCTTCCGCCCTCCCCGCCGCTGCACGCGACAAGCGCAGCAAGACCAACCGCCGGAAGCAGGCGCTTCAGCGACACATTCGGCATTTGTTGCATCCCCATGCAAACGTCCGAAACCAGAATGATCGCTTTCGTGAGATGCACGCAAGGGTTCAGGCGCAATTCGCTACCGTTGCGAGCTCAAAGTCGTGGTCTGCGCTCGCTTAAGAGGGCTCCAAGGCCTCCAGGAAACGAACCGGCTGACCGCCGCCGCGTCTGACGATCTCGCCGTCCCGCATAACGATTGTTCCGCGGACGATCGTCGCAACCGGCCAGCCTTCCGCTTTGAACCCGTCATAGGGCGTCCAGCCGCATTTCGACGCGGACCAATCGGTCGTGATCGTCTCGCGACGCTTCAGGTCGACCAGCGTGAAATCAGCGTCGTAACCCTCGGCGATGCGCCCTTTGTTGACGATGCCGAACACGCGCTGGGGACCTGCCGAGACCAGCTCCACAAATCGGCGAAGGCTCAACTTGCCGGAATTTACATGGGTCAGCATCACCGGGACCAACGTCTGCACACCCGGCGTTCCGGACGGGGACGCCGGATAGGGACGGGCCTTCTCTTCGGCGGTGTGGGGCGCGTGGTCTGAGCCGATCACGTCGACGATTCCAGCGTTGAGCGCGCGCCACAGCGCATCCTGATGGCGCTGTTCCCGGATTGGGGGGTTCTGTTGGGCGTGGCTGCCCAGGCGTTCATAGGCCTCGGGCGCGGCGAGGGTCAGGTGGTTCGGCAAAACCTCCACACTGGCGACGTCCTTTGCCTCGCGCAGGATGTCCATCTCCTCAGCCGTTGAGATATGCAGGACGTGGATACGTTTACCCGTTTTGCGGGCGAGCCGTAGAAGGCGGGTCGTCGAACTCACCGCCGCCTCGACATCACGCACCTCGGGATGGCTCGTCCAATCTCCTTGGCGTGCGAGATGCGCGCGGTCGCGCATTCTGTACTCATCCTCGGAATGGAACGCTGCGCGGCGCTTGATCGCGCGCAAAACGCGCTCGACGCCCTCGTCGCTTTCAACGAGGAGCGAGCCCGTGGAGGCGCCCATAAACACCTTCACCCCGCAACAGCCCGGCATGGCCTCCATATCCGCCAGAAGCGCAGAATTCTCGTTCGTCGCGCCCGCATAGAAGGCGTGGTCCACGTCCATTCGGCCAGAGGCCCGCGCGAACTTGTCGGTCAACATGTCGGGCGTGGTGGTCGCGGGTTCTGTATTCGGCATCTCGAAGACTGTGCATACCCCGCCAAGCGCGGCCGATCGTGCGCCGGTCTCCAAGTCTTCTTTCCAATCGAGCCCTGGCTCGCGAAAGTGCACCTGACTGTCGATCACGCCGGGTAATACGTGAAGTCCAGCGCAATCGATCGTTTCGTCGGAAGAGGCCTGAGCGAGGTCGCCGATCGCCATGATCCGCCCGTTCTGAACCCCGATATCCGCCTCGCCCTCCCCGCCTGGGGTGACGACGCGTCCGTTCTTCAACAGCAGATCAAACGATGCGCGCATACTACTCCTTCGACGACGCAGGCTTGCGCGGTCAAGCCTTTCAAAGACCTCACAAAATCGTGAGTGTCGCGAAAACGACGCACAGGCGCTGTGTTATCAGGCGCGAGGGTGATGATTCGCTTGCGCTGGGGCTTCGGCCGCGCTTTCGATCCATCGCGAGTTAATCACGGGAAGGGGTCCCCCAGATGAGCTACAAGTATCTCGCCGCAGCCGCGGCGTGCCTGTCGGTATCAACACCAGCTTACGCCCAAGGCTTGTTCGATTTTGAGGGCGCCGAGGGTAAATTTTACGTCGCCGGCTTTGGCGGCGGCGGCTTTCAGACGGATGCGGAATTCACCGGCACGCTCGCTCCAGGACCTGGCGTCCTAGATGATGTGGCGCTGGTTCCCGGCGCTCCGGCGCAAGTCGACGTTGATTTCCTCTCAGACGCATTTTTCGGCGGCGCGGTCGGCTATCGCCTGCCGTTCAAGTACTTCTTCGGTCTGCTTCAGCCCCGGGTCGAGGTTGAGGTCAGCTTCCTTGAAGCCGACGCAGCCGGCGGCGCCTTCAACGGCGGAAACTTCCTATTCGAAGGCGAAACCCAGACCCTGTTCATCCTGCTCAACTCCTACAACGAGATCCGCGTCTCAGACGAACAGCGGATCATTCCTTATATCGGCGGTGGCCTTGGCATCGGCATCGTCGATACAACGCTGAATTTCGCACCCGAACTCGGCGGCCCGCTGCCGACCTTCGTGGCCCAGGGCGAGAACACGACCTTCGCACGATCCATCGCTGGCGGCCTGACCTGGGAAGCGACCGAGCGGCTCGATATCTACACCGAGGGCCGCTATTATCGCGTCGATGGCGTCGACGTGGTCCAGGGCGTCGTTAGCGACGAGCCGGCGTCTTTTGTCGCTGAACTCGACGACGATCTCGACGGCGTCACCTGGACGGCCGGGCTCCGGTTCAAGTTTTAGCATCCCTGTTTGCGCCGGGCCGGCCGACATTCGGCGGCTCGGCCTGGCGCTTCGACAAAATCGCGCTTAGATGCGGGCGATGGCAAACATCCTCTCCAGCCGCGCCGTTCTGGACGTCACTTCCACGGATGCGGCGTCGTTTCTAGAGCGTCTCGTCACCTGCAGAACCGATGACATGAACCTTGGCGACGCGCGCTATGGCGCTTTGCTGACGCCCCAGGGCAAGATCATCGCAGACTTTCTAATACTCGCGATTGAGGACGGGTTCCGGCTCGACGTCGCGGCTGAAGCCCTAGACGATCTCGCGAAACGCCTGCGCTTGTTTAAGCTGCGCGCCGACGTGGCCATTGTCCCACGGCCAGACTTAGCCGTGGTTTTGGACGAGAGCGGCTTCGAAGATCCGCGCTCCCGGGATTTGCCCAAACGTACTTTCGCTTCGGCTGACGCGGCATTCGATCCAGGCGACACGATCTGGCGCGCTAAACGCCTTGCCGCAGGTGTGTCGGAATTCGGCGAGGATTTCGGTTCGGCGGACGTGTTCCCAGCTGACATCAACATGGATGCGCTGAACGGGGTCGACTTTAAGAAGGGCTGCTTCGTCGGCCAGGAGGTCGTAAGCCGAATGAAACGTCGCGGCACGGCGCGGCGGCGAACGCTCGTCGCCCGCGGCGCCGCGGTCGAGACGGGCGCCGAAATCATTTCGGGCGACGCATCGATCGGTGCGATCACCAGCGCAGTGGACGGGATCGGCCTTACACGGGTTAGAATCGACCGATTGGCCGCGGGCGGCGCGCCGAGCATTGCAGGCGCGAGCGTCGATCTCACGATTCCCGACTGGCTCGCGCCGGACATGGCCGACGTCGGCGCCGATGGCTGACGAACGCCTTCCCTGCGCCTGGGCTCCGGCCGACGATCCGTTGTATCGGGACTATCACGACACCGAATGGGGCGTGCCCGAATGGGATTCCCGCGCGCTTTGGGAAAAGCTGCAGCTCGACGGCATGCAGGCCGGCCTCGCCTGGATCACCATTCTACGCAAGCGAGACTCGATCCGCGAGGAGTTCGACTTTTTCGATCCTGAACGAATCGCACGCTGGGACGCGCCGCGCATCGAAAAAGCGCTCGCCAATCCCGGGATCATACGCAGCCCGAAGAAGATCGAAGCTTGCATCGGAAACGCCCGCGCCTTTCTAGATCAGGCGGACGGAGGCGAGGACTTCTCCGACTGGATATGGTCCTATGTGGACGGCGCTCCGATCGTGAATTCGTGGATTGATTTCCGCGACGCTCCAACGAAAACCGACATCTCAGAACGCCTCTCGAAGGATCTCAAGAAACGCGGTCACAAATTCTGCGGCCCCGTTATTGTTTACGCGTTGATGCAAGCGGTTGGTATGGTCAATGACCATGAAATCGGCTGTCCTCGCCACTCAGAGATCAGGGACTTGATGTCATGAGGAACGCGTTAGCCGCCTTAGCCGCCATGGGATCGCTCGCAGGATGCCTCGCCGTCGGCGACGCCGCTTACAATCGCGCCGAGATCGCGCTTTGTGAGGAGATCGTCGATCCGGCCGCACGGTCGCAATGCGAGCTGGACGCCGTCGCGCGGCGCGGCGAACGCAACGCTGAGCGGCGCGCCGACAAGTTCGACTGAGCCGCCGTCTCGACGCAACTCAATAAGCCGAGTAAAGGCCGCGATTTATTTCGGCGCGCTGCTCTAGGCGCGCGGCAAGGAGTTTCGCATGAACCCTCTGAAAATCATCGCATTCGCAGCTCTCGTCTTGCTTTCCGCATGCGGGGCGTCCGCACAGAAAACAGATCTCAGCGCGTCGCGTGTCTTGAACGGCATGCGCATTAGCGCTGACGGGATCACATTTTACTCCATGGGAGACGTCATGGAGGGCGTAAAGGGAGAGTGTCCGCACGCGGCCGTTCAATGGACCGGATCGACCTACAGGTCGACGGAAACCGGATCACGCTACGCAGCCGAGACGATCAGCGGGGTCAACATGGCCAGCGACGTCCGCCTGTTCCTTCCAGCAGATCATCCGAATTATCTGCGACTGTCGGGAGAGATGCTCCTTTACACCGCGAACGGCCTGAACCGTTGGACGTCGATCGGCGTCTGGTACAAGCCGACAAATACAGACTGCCTTGTCGAAATCACCGCGGCGAGCTTCGCGACGCATTAGATCAACGCGGTTTGTCTCGACGCCGTGTGTCAAGGGGTCTAAACCGCGGCATCTTCTTCCGATGACACATTCAGTATTCCCGATCGAGGACGCGTATGACTAAGCCGGTGATCACCGCGACAGGGCTCTACACCCCGCCGAACTCCGTCTCCAACGAGGAGCTTGTCGCCAGCTTCAATGCCTGGGCCGACAAGTGGAACGACGCCCACGCCGCCGACATCGAAGCTGGACGGGCGGAGCCTAAACCGCATTCTTCTGTAGAGTTCATCGAAAAGGCGTCCGGGATCAAATCGCGCTACGTCATCGACAAGTCCGGCGTGGTGAATCCTGACGTCATGGCGCCGCGCATCCCCGAACGATCGAACGACGACATCTCCGTACTCGCCGAGATCGCCGTGCTGGCGGCCCGCCAAGCGCTGGAAACCGCAGGACGCGACGCGAAAGACATCGACGCGGTCATTTGCGCGGCCTCCAACATGCAGCGCCCCTACCCCGCCATGGCTGTTGAAATTCAAGAGGCGCTAGGCATTGAGGGTTTCGGGTTCGACATGAATGTCGCCTGCTCTTCGGCGACGTTCGGCATCCAGACAGCGGCGGATTTCGTCCGGGCCGGCAACGCCAAATCCGTACTCATGGTCAACCCGGAAATCTGCTCCGGCCATTTGAACTTCACCGACCGCGACAGCCATTTCATTTTCGGCGACGTCGCCACAGCCGTCTTGATCGAAGCTGAAGACATGGCGCCAGCCCAGCACTGGTCGATCCTCGGCACCAACCTGAAGACCAAATTCTCGAACAATATCCGTAACAATTTCGGCTTCCTGAACCGCGCCGCGCCAGACCACGCAACGGATACGGACAAATTGTTCATTCAAGAAGGCCGCAAAGTGTTCAAGGACGTGGTGCCCTGGGTCTCCGAAATGGTGCTCGCCGACATGGATCGCTTGAACATCGCGCCCGGCGACCTTCGGCGCCTGTGGCTGCACCAAGCCAACGCCAACATGAACCGGCTCATCGCCGCCAAAGTTCTGGGGCATGAGGCGAGCGAAGATGAAAGCCCAACGGTCTTGGACGAATACGCGAACACGTCCTCAGCGGGATCGATCATCGCGTTTCACAAGCACTCGGCCGACTTTCAACCAGGCGAAACGGGCCTGATTTGCTCCTTTGGCGCGGGGTATTCTGCTGGGACCGCTTTCGTGAAACGGGTCGGCTAGGCCCAGTCGTCGCCATTTGTATCGTACATGTCGCCGAAGAGAGCCGTGCGGCTCTCCCGAAACGCCGCGACAAACACGATCGCGCCCGAAACGGCGAGGATTCCCCATGACGCCCAGGGGTGGCTAACGGCATTTAGGATAGTCTCGATCATCACTCAGCGCCTTGGCGGGCCCACTTGTCTTGTTGAGTTGAGTGTGGCCCAGCATGCTTAACGGACACTGAGTCAAATCGGGCGCGATCTAGGCCACTGTGTAACCAAATCGCGCCAGTTTCTTTACCATCGGCTCGGAATCCACGATGACCGTCGCCATGGCGTCCAAGAGAACCACCCCGCCGCCCCGCGCCTGGCAGCGCATGCTGTCAGGACGACGGCTAGATCTGCTTGACCCGTCGCCGATGGATGTCGAGATCGAAGACATTGCACACGGATTGGCCCGCGTCGCCCGTTGGAACGGCCAGACACGTGGCGCGCACGCCTTTTCGGTCGCCCAACATTCGGTGGTCGTCGAAGCGGTTTGCACCCAGCTGGACGTCGGGCTCGACACGCGATGGCGCTTAGCCGCGCTGCTCCATGACAGCCCGGAATACGTGATCGGCGATATGATCTCGCCGTTTAAAGCTGTGCTCGGCGACGGCTATAAATCGATAGAGAAACGCCTCGCCGGCGCGATACATGTGAGGTTCGGGCTTCCGCCTGAATTGCCGCGCCCCATCGAGCGGCTGATAAAGCGGGCCGATCATGTCTCGGCGTGGTTCGAAGCGGTTCAGTTGGCGGGTTTCGCGCCGGACGAGGCCGATCGGTTTTTCGGCCGCCCCGACGCGTCTATTGTCCTCGACTTGACGCCAGAGCCTGTCGAGACAGCGCAAACCCGCTTTATCGCGCGCCACGCCGCCCTTCTCGCAGCGCTTGACGCGGAGGCGGTATGACCGCCCCCCTCTTAATCGGCCTGTCGGCGGTGATCGTCGCTGTCGATGAGGAAAAGCCGCGCGTTCTGGCGGCCAAGCGCGACGGGCTCGCAGCCTTGCCCTTTGGCGCGTTCGATCCGGAAAGCGATCGCACCTTCGAGTTGGCGCTCAGGCGCTGGGTGCGCGAACAAACGGGTTTCGACATCGGATATGTCGAGCAATTGTACACATTCGGCGATCGGGACCGGGAGACCCCGGGCGCGACGCTCGCCGATGCGCCCTCCGATGCGCGCGTCGTCTCCGTCGGCTATCTTGCACTGACGCCGGTCGCGGAAGAGATCGAAGCTGTCTTTGGAGCGCGTTGGCGCGGCTGGTACCGTCACTTCCCCTGGGAAGACCATCGCGGCGGACGTCCACGTCTCATTGAGGCCGAAATTGCGCCGAGGCTGAAAACCTGGGCGGCTGGCTCCGATGCGCGCATCGACCGTGCGCGACTGAGCTTCGGCCTCGACGGTTGCGAGTGGGTCGAGGAACGCGCGCTCGACCGTTATGAATTGCTCTATGAAGCGGGGCTCGTCCAAGAATGCGTCCGCGACGCGGGCTTGCCGAGCCTTGATTTCGAGCTTGGCGACGCGATGGCCTCAGACCACAGGCGGATCTTGGCCACCGCCATCGCGCGGTTACGGGGCAAGATCAAATACCGCCCCGTCGTCTTCGAATTGATGGGTGAACGCTTCACGCTGTCGGCGCTGCAGCGCGTGGTCGAGGCCGTCTTGGGCCTTTGCCTTCACAAACAGAATTTCCGCAGGGCGTTGGACCGCACGGGACTTGTCGAAGGCACCGGCGAACTGGAGCCCGGCACCGGCGGCCGCCCGGCGGAATTGTACCGCTTCCGCCGCGAGGTCTTGCGCCAGAAAATGGCCCTGGGCGTCGCCACGCCGGGTCTCAGACGCGAGTAAGCAAGCGGCCTACCGGGAGAAACGGCGCATCGAGACGGTGATCGCGGCGGCGAGGAAGAAGGCTGCGTGCAAGCAAAGAACGAGCGCGGCGAGCGCGGCCGGCTCGGCTTCCAGCGCGACGGGCGCACCCGTCGCTGGATCGGGTTGCAGCACCTCGCCCTCGGATGTGATGAAACCGTCGGTCAGGCCTTCGGTCAGCCAGTAGGCGCTCACGGCGATCTTGCTCGCCCAAACGCCGAGGTCCGGCAAAGCCGGCACCAGGACGCCGGCCAGCACCAATTGAGGGATCAAAGCCAAGGGCACGATCGTGTTCGCTTGCTCCTGGGTCGAGCTCGCGGCGGAAATCAGCAGACCAAGGCCGACGCCCGCCAACGCCCCGATGACCAAAAGACCATACTGGGGCGCGATGTCGCCCGGCACATCCTCGGCGATCAATTGGGTGAGAAAGAAAACAATACTGATCTGTAGTGTCGCCATGGCGCCTGAAACGGCGAATTTCGACAGAACGAACGCGCCGGCCGACACGCCGACATCGCGCTCTCGATGGAAGATCAACGCTTCTCCAACAATGTTGGTCGAGGACGTATTGGTGCCGAGCCAGAGCGACGCCATGCCGAGCAGCATCAGAAGCGAGATTTTCGAGTTCACCACCTGCGCGCCCTCGCCAAGGTCGCTGTAGGCGTAGCCGACCAAAAGCCCGATCATCAGACTTTGCGCGAACGCGGTGATCAGATTTCCCTGATCGGCGAGCGCCAGGCGCGCATTACGGCCGACTAGAATACCGAACTGACGCAGCGGACTTGGCTTGCGCCCCCCAGCGCCGGCCCCGCCCACGGCTTCGGACGCAGCAACCTCGCCAACGTCGGACACCACAGGCGGGTTCGCGGCGTCGAACTGCGCCCGCCAATGCTCCGGTCCGTCGGCGTCCAAACGGTCGAATAGATCGCCCAGTCGGTTCACGCCAAAAAAATCGAGGGCGCCGCGCGGAGGCCCGCAATAGGTGGGCACGCCGCCCTTGCCCATCACGATCAGCTTGTCGCAATACCGCTCCACATTGGCCAAAGTATGGGTGACGCAGACAATCGTCGTCCCCTGCGCACCGCGCTGGGCGAGCAGCGCCATGATGTCCCGGTCCGTGGCTTCGTCGAGACCGCTCGTCACTTCATCCAGGAACAGCATACCCGGATCGGACAAGGTTTCGCTCGCCAGGCTCGCGCGTTTTTTCTGCCCACCGCTCAAATGCGCCACGCGCATGTGCAACCGCTCGTGAAGGTCGACCGCCTCAGCCGACGTTTCGATCAATCCGCGCCGGTTTGCGCCGTCGAGATCGGGCGGCAACCGCAATTGAGCGGCGTAGTCGAGCGCCTGGCGCAGGCTGAGCTGTTCGTGCAGCACGTCGTTCTGCGGCACAAAGGCGACATCGTGCTTGAGGGCGGCGAAATGGGTCGCGAGGTCGAGGCCGTTCATTTTCACCCGGCCGCCGCTCGCCGCATCGCGGCCGGCCATGATTTTCATCAGCGTGGATTTTCCCGACCCGCTCGAGCCGACGATGCAGACGAATTCTCCCCGATCGACCGATACCGTCACATCCTTCAGGATGCGCAGAAGGCCTGACCCGTCGCGGTTCACGACGTCCTTGCAGAGCCGTTCGACCACAATCGCCGGCGCGTCGTCGAAGGCGAGCAAGTGTAAAGCCGCGCCATCGAACTCGAACACGCGAGGGCCGAAACTGATCGTATCGCCCGCCGCCAACCGCGTTTCGGCGCGGATCAGCGCGCCGTTTACGAACGTGCCGTTCGTACTGCCGAGGTCGCGAACCACGGCGCTGGACCAGTCGCGCACGATCTCCGCATGCCGGCGAGACACAGCTGGATGGCTGAGCGCGACGCCCTCCGGACCGGGCGAGCGGCCAATGATCGTTCGATCCCCGAGAGGGATCGTCGTCGGGTCTCCATGGTCGGCCACCGAGTCCGCAACCGGCGCGTGGCCTTCCTCGAGGAGGCGCGCGCGCTGTTCGCCAAAATCAATCCGCGCGCCGGGGGTGAGGGTGACCGCTCCGGAAACCACCGATCCATTGACCGTTATAGGCGATGAGTCCGACAGGGGCTGAAGAATTGCGCCGCCAGCCGTCGCCGTCAGCGAAAAGGCGCGGCGCGAGCAATAGGGATCGTCGGGCAACGACACGTCAGCGTCGGCGGACCGCCCAACCACCCAGGGGCCGGAACCCTCCAGCCAGACCACCCCACGTCCCTCGACCTCTAGCCCGATCCGCGCCAACGTTCGCCCCCCTTTGGCCCCGCCTCAATCAAGGGGAGCGTAGTTCGGACACCGCCGCGGATTCAACCGACGAACCGGTCAGATCGATTTCAACAGCCTAGACGTGACGGCTGAAAGACGCGTGCTGGCAATCCCGCATGAGACGGTCGAAATCCCGGCCCGACACCTGGACGAGGGTCTCGTGGTCGCCGCCTTCGAACCAAATGTCGTCCTGACCGTCCAAACTGGAATCGACCAACGTCTTCAGTCCGTAAGCCTCGCCAATGGGCGGCACGGCGCCCGTGTCGCAATCATAAAAGAGTTGGCGGATCTCCCGCTCCGTCGCGAGGCCCATTCGCCGCTCGATGAGATCCTGCAAGCGCTGGAGGTCGACGCGGTGGCTGCTCGGCACAACGGCGACGACATAACCCTTCTCATGGTGGACGACGACGGATTTCGCGAGTTGATCGCCGGGAACATGTGCGGCCTGCGCCGTCTCGCTGGACGAAGCGCTGCGCGCATGGGCGACGGCCTTGTAACGCACGCCCGCTGCCTCAAGAAAGTCTTTGACACGTTTTGCGATCGACATGGGCCTCTCCCTGCTGGCGACAGCCGGGCGAGGCGTAGGGGGCCGCTTTGATCAGCACCGGCGCTTCGCACCCGGCCAGATTGTGCAGCAGGGTGCCCGAACACCCAATATTAGGCAAGGGCGGGCGCGGTCAGTGAAGCTTCAGCTTCGGCCGGACGACCTGGTTCACATGTCCCATCGCGATCAAACCAAGGCCCCTGAGCCAGCCATGAATCGCCATCAAATGCATCCGGTAGAGAGAGACATAGACAAACCGCGCCAGCCGCCCTTCCACGGCCATTCGTCCGCCGACGAGGTTGCCCATTAAAGAGCCGACGGTGCCGAACCGGCTGAGGGAGACGAGCGAGCCGCGGTCCATGTACTCGAATGACTTCAGGCTTTTCCCGGCGATGACAGCGTTCAAGTTTCGAAACGCCGTCTCCGCCATTTGGTGAGCGGTCTGGGCGCGCGGGGGCACGGGGCGTTCGGCCCCGTCCGGCGTGTACGCCGCGCAATCCCCAATGGCGAAGATCCGATCGTCCCGGGTCGTCTGCAGTGTTGGACCAACAATCAATTGGTTAGCGCGATTTGTTTCCAGCCCTGCGAAACCTTGAAGATAGTCCGGCGCTTTGACTCCAGCCGCCCAGACCTTGAGGTCAGCGGGGTAAACGCCGCCGTCCTTGGTCTTGATCTCGGTATCCGTAACGTCGCTCACCATCGCGCCCGTGACGACCCGAACGCCAAGATCCTCCAGTTCCGCCAGCGCGGCCTCGGCGAGTTTTTCCGGCAGCGCCGGCAAGATGCGCGGACCAGCCTCCAGCAGCGTGACCTTGAGACGGCTTTCGTCAAACACTTCCAGGCCGTAATCGCGCAACGCGGCGGCGGCGTTGTATAATTCGGCCGCCAATTCCACGCCCGTTGCGCCGCCGCCGACGATGCCGACGCGAACATATTCGTCGGCGTCTTCCGCATACATCATCGTCCGCGACACGCGCAGGCACTGGTTCAACAGGCGATTGCGGAACGCGTCGGCGTCCTTCCGGCTGTCCAGGAACAAGCAATGCTCGCGGACGCCCGGCGTACCGAAATCGTTCGACACCGACCCGATGGCGATCACGAGGTAATCGTAACGAATACGGTGCTCGCCCATGAGCATGGCGCCGTCGTCGTCGTAGAGCGGCGCGACCACAACCTCGCGTGCGTCGCGATCAACATCCTGCAAGCTGCCTTGAAAGAACCGATACCCCCAGCGATGCGCGTGGGCGCCGTAGCCAACCTCGTCGAGATTGGCGTCGAGGGAGCCCGCGGCGACTTCGTGGAGAAGCGGCTTCCAAACGTGGGTGCGATTGCGCTCCAACAGGATGATGTCGAAATGCTTGCGGTCGTACTTCGCGCCAAGCTTCGCGGCGAGTTCAAGCCCGCCGGCGCCGCCGCCGACGATGACAATCTGCGTCTTCTTTTTCGTCGCGGTGTCGCGCCGTTTGGTTGGGATCGCCGTAACTTCAGGCGCGGATGCGGATTGCGTGTCGGGCATGGCTGGCGATTAGTCTTACACTTGGGACACGCCGATGACGAGCAGAAGGATCGTGAGCGTGAAGACAGACACCGTGGTCAATCCAAGCAACACGAACATGCGCGCCGCCGACATGATCCGACCCGTTCCGTAAACGGTGCGCAGCATGCGGTAGAGATAAATCGCGGGGGCCAGAAAGAACACCGGCGCCGCCCATCCGCCGATAAAGAACCCCGCTCCTAGAAGAACGACGCTGAGCAAATAGATGAAGGTCTGAAAATGCAGCGCCGTGATGACATGATCGTAGACGAACAGGCCACGCCGCCACGCGTAGACGAGCGTCAGGAATAGCGCGAACACTGGAAACAGGAGCAGCGACAGGCGCGGCGCCCATTCCTGAAGGATCATCTGGAGAAGGGTCTGGTTTTCATAGGCGTTGATCAATTGATCAACAATGACCCGAGCCCGGCGCATTCGTTTGCTGTCAGGATCGCCAAACTCTTCCAGTAGGATGTCGTACACCGCCTCGCGGTTCACGCTGCCATCTTCGTTTAGCAGATCGCTCGCATTGGCCTGGGCGCCGGCGATCTGGACTTGGACATCGGATTCCGCAACGGCCGACGGGTCAAAGCGCACCTCCTCCGGCGCGCTGCGTTCGATCAACCCGAAGACGACGCCGAAGAAGACGAGGCTTGCGATGAGATACAAACGGAACGGCGGCACGTAAGCCGCCCGCTTGCCTTCGAGATAGGCCTTCGTCACCTTTCCGGGAGAGATCATCAAAGCCGGGAGCGTGCGCGCCAAGCGGCCGTCGAACGAAAAGGTCTCAGCAACGATCTCGCCGATGAGTTTGACGAGCGGACGGTGGAAATTCTTGTTGAGCTGTCCGCAATTCGGGCAGTACTTCTCGACCGTGTCCGCCCCGCAATTGCTGCAAATGGCCCGTCTCCCCCCCCTTGCGACGGGGTCCGTCAAGGCGCCAGCCGACGCCATGCCTGCGGTTTCCAGCTCCGTACTCATCTCGTCCCCAGCCCGCGGCCGCCGCTATTCCGAGCGGCAGAGATACCGCGAGCGGTTCTTCTCCTGCGGATTGTCGACCCAACCGGTTAGTTTTGGATCAACAAGGTTTTTCGTCACCTGATACCACATCGGCGCAATCGCGGATTCCTCCAACATGATCGTCTCCGCCTGAGCGAGTATTTCGGCGCGTTTCTCCAGGTCGAGCTCGAGGCTCGAAGCCGAAAGCAGCGCATCGTATTCGGGATTGGCGTAATCGCCGTAGTTTTGCTGGCCCGTCGAGCTTTCGAGCAGGAACAGGTAATTGAACGGATCGTCGAAATCCGCCACCCAACCGGCGTCGGAGACCTCGAAATCGTTTTGGCGCAGGCGAGCGTAGAGGACCTTGGTGTCCTGCTTGACGATGGTTGGACGCACCCAGTCCGCGATCTCGCGCCAATTGGCCTGGGCGACGGGCGGCGGCTTGTTGTTGTCGTCGGTGGAGCGGTGGATGAACTCGAATTCCAGGGGATTGTCGGGACCGAAGCCAGCTTCCTCGAGAAGGCTGCGCGCCTCCGCCAGGCGCGCCTCGCGGTTCATCGATTTCCAGCTCACCTGAGGCCGATCGACCTCGTAATTGGCGATGCCCGGCGGGACGAGGCTATAAGCCGGCACATAGCCTGGGGTCAGGACTTCGCCGGTCAGGAATTCCCGATCAAGCGCCATGGAGAGCGCCTTGCGAACATCCGGATTGTCGAAGGGCGGCTGCGTGCCGTTGAAGCTCCAATAGGTCGTAATCAGCGCTGGGGATGTGCGCACCCACCCCGGCAGACGGGCTTCCAGCTCAGCCTTCTTCGCACCGTCGAAGGCGTTGTTGATGTCCATGTCGCCGGCCTCGATCCGGCGCACGGCGGCCTCGAGATCTTCCAGCTCCAGATAGACCACGCGCTCGAAACAAAGTTCGTCCGCGCCCGCCCAAAGCGGGTTCTTCTCGGTCACCAATTGGTCGCCGGTGCGCCAGTAGACCAGTTTGTAAGGTCCGTTGACGACGATGTTCTCCGGCTGGATCCACGCGTCGCCATACTGCTCCACCACGTGGCGCGGCACAGGATAGCTCGAATAATGCGATAGGAGGCCGAGGAGATAGGGGGCCGGCGTCTCCAGTGTGATCTCCAGCGTCTGGTCGTCGATCGCCCGCACGCCAAGCTCTTCCGGCGATGCGTCGCCATTGTTCACAGCTGCAGCGTTTTTCACGACGTAAAGAAGAGCTGCGTATTGCGAGGCCGTTTCAGGGTTTTGGATCCGCCGAAGCGCGTAGACGAAATCCTCCGCTGTCAGCGGAACACCGTCGGACCAGACCGTTTCACGCAGTTCGAACGTCCAGGTCAGGGCGTCGGCGCTGACCTCATAGCGCTCCGCCACGCCGGGGACGGGCTTGCCGTCCGGCCCGTCGGTCATCAGGCCGACGAACATGTCGCCGATGATGAAATCCTCCCATTGGGCCGAGGATTTGTGCGGGTCGAGCGTGTCGACTTTAGCCGAAATGCCACGCCGCAATGTGGGCACGCGCTCGGCCGCGTCGGAGCCATTTCCGTTTCCGCCCCCACACGCGGCGAGCACACTTGCCGAAGCGGCGATGAACCAATGTGATCGGCGGATCATGGCGAACCTTTCTAGAATCTGTTTATCGGCGAGGATGCTCGCAAAGACGTGATGACTTGGAAAGTCCTGCTGCTCAGCGGTCTTTCGGGTCCAGCGCATCCCGCAACCCGTCCCCGATGAAATTCAGGCAGAGGAGCGTCGTCGCCATGGCGACCGCGGGCGCCAGCAGCATCCAAGGGCGCTCCTGCATCTCCTTCGAGCCGTCGGAGATCAAAACGCCAAGGGACGTCAGAGGCTCGTTCACGCCAAGGCCGAGGAACGAAAGAAAGCTCTCGGCCAGGATGACGACGGGAATCGTCAACGTCACGTACACCGCCACCGGTCCAATCACGTTGGGCAGGATGTGGCGGCGGATGATGGCGGGCGAGCCAACGCCGGCGGCCCGCGCGGCCTCGATGAATTCCTTGTTCTTCAAGGTCAGCGTCTGGCCGCGCACGATGCGCGCCATGGTCAACCACTCGATCGCGCCGATGGCCGCGAAGATGAGAAAGATGTTCCGCTCGAAAATCGTCAGCAGCAGGATAACGAAGAAGATGAACGGCATCGCATAGAGCACGTCGACGATGCGCATCATGACATTGTCCACCCGCCCGCCAATGAAGCCGGCCGTCGCGCCCCAGGTGACGCCGATCAACAAACTGACGCTCGTCGCCACAATTCCAACGATCATCGAGATCCGGAGCCCGGCCATAAGCCGCGCGACAAGGTCGCGACCCTGCTGGTCTGTTCCGAGGAGGTGGAGATTGTCGAAGGTCGGGGCGATCTTCACGCGATCCGTGTAAATGGTGTCGAAGCTGTGGACCCAGAGAAACGGTCCGATAAAGGCGAAGGCGACCATGACGCCGAGAATCCACATGGAGACGACCGCCGCCTTGTTGCGGAACAGGCGCACCCGCGCATCGTCCCAGAGCGAACGCCCGACGGCGGCCTGAACGACGGGCGCTTCGATGTCCGCCGGGTCGCGGGCGATATCGTCTGCGCTTCGCATCAATCGTATCTCACCTTGGGATCGAGCACGGCGTAAAGCACGTCGGCGAGCAGGTTTAAGAGAACGATCAGGCCCGCGTAGACGATGATCGCCCCCATCACCAGCGTGTAGTCGCGATTGATGGCCCCATCGACGAAGTAAGACCCCATGCCCGGCAAGCCGAAGATCCGCTCAATCACCACCGAACCTGTCATCACCCGCGCCGACGCCGGGCCGGCGTAAGAGATCAGCGGCATCAAAGCTGCGGGAAGCGCATGGCGGACGATGACGTCGCCCTCAGACAGCCCCTTCCCACGCGCGGTACGGATATAGTTTGACCGCATCGTCTCGATGATGGAGGCGCGCATGAGACGGGAGATGATCGCCACCTGCGGCAAAGCGAGGGTCAAGACCGGAAGGGTCATATTGTAAGGCGTCATGCCGATATTGGGGTATTCGCCCAGCCCTCCGGCGGCGAACCAGCCGAGGCTCAACGCGAACAGAAGAACAAAAATCGGTCCCGTGACGAACGGCGGAATGGAGATCCCAGCCATGGCGAAGCCCATCACCGAATAATCGCCGGCGGTGTTCTGTCTCAGGCCGGCGAAGATCCCAAGCGCCGCGCCCAGGATCAGCGCCGTGAGCATCGCCAGGCCGCCAACGGCGAGACTGATCGGCAGGCCGTCGGCGATCAGATCGTTCACGCTTTTGCCGAGCGTCTTATAAGAAGGCCCGAAATCCCCGACGAGCACGCCGCCGACATAATCGAAGTATTGTTCATGGAGCGGCTTATCGAGGCCGAATTTTTCAGCGATCGCCCGCTCGGTCGCCGCCGGCAGTTTCCGCTCTCCGTCGAAGGGGCCGCCAGGGGCCGCCCGCATCATCAGGAACGCCATCGTCACGATCACGAGCATGGTGGGTATTGCAATTAACAGTCGTCGGGCGGCGTAAGCCCAAGGCACGCGGGCGAAAGCTCGGCGGGCGGATGACACGTCGATGACGCCTTTGTGCAATCAAACCGAAGCGCCGCGCGCTTGGCCGCGTCGCTTAGAGAGCTTAACTTCCGGACGGATTTCCTTCTGTCAATCACACAAATCAGGAGCGCGGCCGTGGCCGACTTCCGCAAAGTCACAGACTCTTTTTTCGTTTCGCCCCAAATCGACGAAAGCGACCTCGATATCGCTGCGTCTGAAGGCTTCAAAACGGTTATCTGCAATCGACCGGACGGCGAAGGCGCCGATCAGCCGGCGACAGCCTCGCTCAAAGCGAAGGCCGAATCATTGGGGCTTGAATTTGTCGAATTGCCATTCGCCGGCGCGCCGTCGCCCGAAATCGTCGCCAAGCAGGGTGACCTCGTCGCTGCGGCGGAGAAGCCGGTTCTCGCCTTTTGTCGGTCGGGAACACGATCGATCACGGCATGGGCGCTATCGCAGTCGGGGACCGGCCGCGCTGACGAAATCATCGCCGCCGCCGCCGAGGCCGGCTACGATTTGGAAGGATTGCGCGCTGGGCTTTGATGACAATCAATGACCACATTGTGAGCGCATGATCACGCTTGCGCCATAGTGGCGCGGTTGAAAGCCACAGGCGAGCATGCGACTTACCGATCAACCGAGGCGGTTAACGCCGCGAGGAGGCAGACGCCATGGCGAAAAGAATCTGGCTTGCGGATTTCGAATATTCCGACGGTACAATTCTGATCAAAAAAACGGGGCACCGCATCCCGGCGAACTTGGCCTTGGCGAACGATATTCTGACGTGGCTGACGTTCTACATCTTGGCCCAGAGCTGGCGCACCTGGCGGCGGCTAACCGGCCACAAGCGTCCGTCGATCGCATTCTATCCGGACAAGCCGCGGCCTTGGTACTTTATTTGGCCGGTCATGCACGCCGCCGGCGCCAAGCTGATTTCTGATCCGGCCCAAGCCGATATTGTCTTCCAATTCGACGATTCGACCCTGACCCGGAACGCGCCGCCTACGACAAAGCCAGGCGCGGTGCTGGTGAACTTCGATTGCGACGACGTGTCGAAATCGCGGGTGGGCGAGGCGTTTCTCACAGCCTCGGGCTACGATCTGGCGGTGGACCCGCGCACCTATTCAGGTCCGATGGTTGAAAAGTCGGAGCTGAACGGCGCCCATGACGGCCGCATCATCGAGGGTCCGATGGATCCCGAGCCCGGCAAGACTTATCAACGCCTCGTCGACAACGAGATCCCTGGAGGCATGGTCGAAGACCTGCGCACCTGCATCGTCGGCGGGAAGCCGCGCGTGGTGTTCCGCAAGCGCCGCCCACTCGAGCGCCGGTTCATGAACGAGAACAGGGAAGTGATCCTAGACCAGCCGCGGCTCGTATTCTCTGATGAAGAGCTGGATCTGATCGAGCGCTTCGCCAAAGAACTTCGTCTGGATTGGGGCGGCGTCGACGTGTTGCGCGACCGTGAAACGGGAAAAATCCACATCGTGGACGCGAACAAGACCGACATGGGCCCGCCCGTCGCCTTGAAACTGGCCTGGAAACTTAGATCTACCCGACGCATGGCTCGCGCGTTCGCCGAGGCTTTCGCACCGAAGCGCAACGCCGCCGCCCAAATAAGCAATAGGACCACCGACCTCCCCATGAAACCCGCTGGAATCCCCTATGTAAAAGACATCGACGTTGAATATGGACGCGTCGATCACGTCAGCCCGCTCGTCAGACGGGTGATTGCGAACAATCCCGGCTCGTTCACCTATACCGGCACAGGCGTTTACATCATCGGCAAGGGCGAGGTCGCTGTGATCGATCCCGGCCCCATGATCCCGGAGCATTTCGAAGCTTTGAAACGCGCCCTGGACGGCGAGCGCGTGACCCACGTCTTCGTCACCCATTCCCACATGGACCATTCGCCGCTGGCCCACCCCTTGGCCGAATGGGCGGGCTGCAAAGTGCATGCGAAAGGTCCGGCGATCCCGACCGAATCGGACGTGCGCATGGAGGCTGGCGACGATCTCAGCTTCCGGCCCGACATCACGATCGGCGACGGATTTGCGGCGAAAGGCCCCGGCTGGACGCTTGAGGCCATCGAGACGCCCGGCCACACCTCGAACCATCTTTGCTATGCGCTGCACGAAGAGCGCGCCCTATTTTCGGGCGACCACATCATGGGCTGGTCGACGACGGTGATCTCGCCGCCGGACGGGGATATGGGCGACTATCTCGACAGTTTGGCGAAAGTGCGCGACCGCAACTTCAAGACCATCTGGCCAACCCACGGCCCTCCCGTGACGGACGACGCCTCAGGTTTCATCCAAGCCTATATCGACCACCGGAAGAAACGCGAAGCCGCAATCCTCGATCGTCTCGCCGCCGGCGACACGAACATTCCGCAGATGGTGCGCACGATCTACGCCGACATCGACAAGAAACTGCATCCAGCCGCCTGCCATTCCGTGCTCGGCCATATGATCCATCTTGTGAAGCTTGGCGTTGTCGAGTCGGGCGACGAAGCGCCTGGCGTGCAAAGCGATTACCGTCTGGTCCGTCGCGCGGCTTAAACACCGCTCGGCATGTAATCGGCCCTTGTCGGCCAAGCCGACCGTTTAACGCGACCCAGCGGATATGCCCTGGGTCGCGTTTAGGTCTTGCAGAAAGCGATAAATGCGCCTCTGGTTCGCGCCGAGGTCGGAAAGCCCGACGCGGCTGATGGAGCGCATATCGACCCGGGTTCGATCGTCGACATCGCGGACATAGATCGCAACATCGTCCTTGAAGCCAAACCAGGACGAGGTTTCCGTCGCTTCGATCCGCCCGGATGCTTTGTCCGCGGTGACAACGTCCCAGCCCCGCCTTTCGACAAGGGCTAAAGCCGCGTCGAACACGTCTCCAGCCTGCCCGTCGAAGACCAGCGGCTCGATCGGTTCATACCGCTCCTCTGCAATCGCCTTGGCTTGCGCTTCAGCGTTCGTCAGCCCGCTAAAACCAGGCCAACGCGCGCTGACGCCCTCAGGAATAATCGGGTCTAGCAGAACGTCGTTGGTTGCGCCGCCGGCCTCACGCACGTCGAGCAATTGCTGAGAGAACGCGACCGGCCGGTCCCAATCGGTCTGAACGTCGTGTATCGGGGGCAGCGCCTGGCCGCCTGCTGCAAGGCCGAAAAGGCGGCCGGCCAGCCCGCCCGCGATCAACACAGCGCCCAGCGAAATGATGAATGGCCGCTTTCGCGGCGCGGCGATGAGCGACACGATGAGCGCCGCAAGCGCTGCGAGACCGGCGACGCCGACAACGATCGGACCCCAGCCGATATACATCCGCCCCAGACCAAACTGGTATCCCCAGACGCCAAACTTCGTGCCCAGCGCCGCAGCCAGGAACCAAGCGACCGCCAGCAGGGAGACGATCAACGCCGCCCAAGCGAAAGTTTGCCGCCAGCCAGCGGTCTGCGACTCTTGAGACATCTTGTTCTCCCCGGATTCCATCGCGATCGATCTAAGCCAACGCCGGGCGCCTGTCGAAGGTCAATCGCTGCCGCTCGTCCGAAAATTCGCCCTTGGGCTCACAACCCAAAAGAACTGGTCTGACCTATTCGCCCACAGGGCGAGCTTTCCTACCAGGTGTTCGCGCGCTAAGTTTGTTCTCAAGCTAAGGGGGCTGAACATGCCGCAGAAGGTTGCAGTTTTGGGAGGCGGGATGGGCGCGTTGTCCGCCGCCTATGAGCTTATGGAGTCCGACAAGACAGGGCGCTACGAGATCCACGTCTACCAGATGGGCTGGCGTCTTGGCGGCAAGTGCGCCACGGGACGAAATCTCGAGCCTGGGAAACGTTTCCGAAATGAAGAGCACGGGCTTCACGTGCTCGGCGGCTGGTATCACAACACATTCGCAATGCTTCGCACGGCGTATGCGGCCTGGCCCGCCACAAATGCTACCGGGGTGCGACCTCTGGACGAGGCGTTCCTCGCGCTTCCCGGCGCGACGCTCTACCAACAAAGCTCGCCCCTCCTTGGCGGTGTGCACGGTTGGCGAGAGATTAAGCTCGATATTCCGAGCCTGCCCGGCGTGCCGGGAGTGAACCCGCCGGAATTGACGCCGTCGCGGCTGATACAGGTCATGCTGGCCTGGGCGCGTGAGTTGGCGTCGAAACTCAATCCGTTTGCGAAGTCGCAGCTTGGCTCGCCGCGCCATGAGAGCCTCGCCGACCAGGTCGCAGACAAAATCGAAAGCCTGGAGCAGGCCTATCTCGATCTGAAGCCAAGCCATCGCGACGAAGAGTTGAAGGGGAGATTTCTGACGCCTGCGACGGACTTGATCGCCGACCTTGAGGCCATTGCAGGGCTGCTTCCAAAGCCGCAAGGCCACCAGACCGTCGCGAAACATCCCACAAGTTTCCAGCTCTTTCCGTCTGGCATTCTCTCAACGCTTTACGACGCTTGGAATGTCATGACAGAGGCCATCGTCATCGCCCGCGGTTTTATCGCAGACCGCGTGCCCTGGCGTGGCTTCGACCCGCTGAACGACGAAGAGGGCATGGCATGGCTCCGCCGGCACGGCGCGCCGGAGCGGGTTATCGAGTCCGCCTTCGTCCAAGTCGGCTACCACTACGCGTTCAGCTTCACCGACGGCGATCCGTCCAAGCCGAACTCGGCCGCCGGCGCCACGCTGCGCGCCTTTGCGCGGATGCTGACGATCTACAACGGCGCGTTCTTCCACCATTTCAACGGATCGACGGCCGATGTGATGGTCACCCCGCTCTATGACGTCATGAAAGCCCGCGGCGTCAAATTCCACTTCTTCAATCAAGTCATGTCGCTAGAGCCAAGCGCCGACGGCGACTCGATCGACCGTATCGTCATGCGCCATCAGGCCAAGGTGAAAGCAGGGCCGACAGATTATGATCCCTTTGTCACCGAGCACGGCGTGCGCGGTTGGCCGGACAGACCTCTGATGGACCAATTGGAGCTGGCGCCGTTCGAACCGCATTTTCCGGCGAATTTCGAGGATCCCGCCGATGTCGATCCTGCGGAGCGCTTCGTCACGTTGAAGAAGGGTGAAGATTTCGATCTGATCATCCTTGGCATTCCCGGCGCGGCGTTGACCGACATCGCCGCGCCTCTGGCGGCGAAAAGCGCGCGTTGGGCTACGATGCTCGCCTCGTTCGAGACTTGTCCGACGCTGGCCTACCAAGCCTGGACGGAAGACACGATCGCAGACCTTGGCTGGACCAGCGGCCCGCCCATCGCGACGGGCTACATCCTCCCGCTGAGCACCTGGTCGGATATGAGCTTTCTGCTCGAACAAGAGACCGATGAAGGCGCGCCCTACAAGGCGCTGTCCTATTTCTGCGGACCGGTGCGCAAGCGCGACATTCCACACTACCAAGAGGTCGCGAAGACCTGGATTGAGCGCCACGCCGACGGCTTCTTGCCTGACTTCTCTCCGGCAAAGGTCGGGGATTCGTATCTCCGCGTGAACGCCACACCGTCCGAACTTTACATATTCGCCGCAACCGGAAAGGTGAAAGACAGGCTTCGGGCCGACGACACAGGGATGGACAATCTCTTTCTGACCGGCGACTGGGTCAGCAATGGGTCTGATCTTGGATGGGTTGAAGGGGCCGTCATGTCAGGGCGTCAATGCGCCCGCGCGATCTCAGGGGTGCCGATGCGCGTATACGGCGAGTCCGACTACGGATGACCGCAATTGGCAGTCCGGCCTCGGACGCGCGGATCGGGTCAATGACGAACGCCGCAAGGCCGCCTCCAAGTATTGCGGCGGTGCGCCGACGCGCTCGGGTCTTCGCGGCAGACATCGCCAGCTTTACGAAGCTGACAAGCGCGTGGGTGGCGCAGGATCGGCGCGGCGGCGCCGAGCGGGCGGCCGACGCCGTCACGAAGGTGTTCGCAGCGCTCGCCGTCGACCTCTCGAAAATGGGTCTGCGCACCGGCGGCTTCGCCGGCGACGCGCTCACCGCATGGGCCGATGCGGACGCAGCGGACATCGGTATTGACGCGTTTCAATCAGCGGTCCTCGAGGCGCTCGCCAAATCGGGAGAGACCCTTGAGGTCAGGATCGGCGCGGCGCACGGCGAGGTGTTCGCAGGCGAAGCCCGCGGTGCGTTGTCGTCCATTCCCTTGATCTGGGGCGGCCCCGTCGCGGAGGTTTTTCGATCCTTGGACTCCGCCCCAAAATCGGGGCCCGGCGAATCGGCGTCCGGCCGCGCCCCCGCCCGCCAATCCGCGCTATCCAAGACTGCGGACGCCTCGGTCTATCACCGCTGGAACGTCGCCTTGCGCGCTTTCGGTCCGGATGTGGACGCAGCGGCTCTCAATCCGAGCGGATTAGGCGAGGTTTGGCGGATTTGCACCGCGCTCGCCGAAGGGTTCGGCGGTCGTTGCGACAACATTGTCCAGGACGACAAGGGATTGGTTGTTTGGGCCGGCTTTCCGGACGCCGACGGAAGCCGAAGGGGGATTGCGAAATCGTACGCCGCAGAAGCCGAACGGGCGTTGTCTGCAAGAGGCGGTCTCGCGCACACAGGCATCGGCCATGGGCTTGTATTTCAAACGTCGTTGCCGCTCGCCGATCGAGCGATGGCGATAACCATCGGCGAGTCCCTGAATCTCGCGGCGAAATCCCTGTTGGCGGACACGCAGCCCGCTCAGCCAAGCTTACCGGCGGCGATCGCCTCGAAAGGCGTGTTCATTGGTCGATCCGTCGAGCAAATGCGGCTCCAAACGCTCATCGGAAACGCCGCGCCCGGCGACAACAAGATCGCGATCGTCACCGGGCCGCCCGGCGTCGGAAAATCCGCGTTTGTGGATCACGTCTTGTCTCAGTCTTCGGCTCAAGGCCATCGAGTCTTGAGAATTTCCCTGAGGCCAAGCGACGCCTTCGCTCCCTATTCCGGCCTCCAATCCATCGCCGACAGCCTCGGCGCGCCAGAGCCCGAAGCACAATCGGCTGGCAAGCCGATCGATAGATTCGCCCAGGCCGACGACCTTGCAAAACGGCTGGCTGGCGGCCTCGTCATAGACAATTGGCAATGGTGCGATCCGGAATCGAAGCGGCTCATTCAAACCCTCATCCCAAAGGCGGACCTCGCGTTTGTCGTGCTCGCCTCCCGCCCGTCGGACGACCCGCCCTTTCCTAGCGAAACAGCGCTGCACATCGCCTTGGACGGTTTGGCGTTGACCGATGCAAATCTTTTGCTTGAGGCGCGGCCTGGCCTCAAAATCAACGGGCAGGACGTGTCGACACTGCTCGAAATCTCCGGCGGCAATCCATTCTGGCTTTTGGAGATATCAAAGGATTGGTCGACGTCGCCCGATCCCACTTCGGACGGAGCCCATCCTGGCGGATTGGACGCCTTCCTGCATCGTCGCGCCGAAACGCTGAGCTCCGGGGCTCGGTTCGCCTGGCGGCTGTTGTGCACCTGGCAAGAACCGATCCAGATCGACAAGGCCGCCAATCTTGTCGAGCAGCTGGGCGGGAAACTGGCGGAGCGACATCTCGACGAGATCGACGCACTGGGTTGGTTGTCGACCGACCAAAGCGGGGATCAGCTCGTGGTCGCGCCCGCGCATCGGATCCTCGCCGACTGGGGGCGGAGCTCGCTGCCGGTGACCGTCGAACGCGCCCTGAATACACGAATCGCACGCATTCTGACGCACGACGCCGAGGAAACATCGCGCATCGCGAGACACTGGCGGCGCGCCGGCGCCAAGGGACGCGCTTCGATCATGTTTGAACGCGCAGCGACGGAAGCCGTGGAAGCTGGCGCTTATCAATCAGCGAAGAATCTTCTTGGCATGGCCGAAGCCGAGGCCGACTCGGCTCTATCGACCATATCTCGGCGGCGGTCGCGTTTGTCCCTGCGCGCAACCTCGGACTGGGGACTTGGCGAGATTCGGTCCGCCAAACGGTCGGTCGTCGCGCATGACGCCTTGGACCAAGCAATGGCCCGGCGTCGCCGCGTCAATCCGAGGGTCGAATTCGTGCGGGCCGAGGCGGGGCAATTCTCAGGCGATCCGACAATGGTTCTGCGGGGAGTCTTGCGCGGCGTCGCCTTGCGCGACCGGTCGAGCGATACATGGGACGCGCGGGCGCGGAGATCGGGGTTCTTCAATTATCTGATCGGGCTTTCAGGCGCGCCCGCCTATGGCCGGCTCCACGCCTTGACGGCCAAAGCCGAGGCGGCCGGCCAACCCCGCGCGGCCGCCTTGCTCCTGAACGCTCAGGCCACCTTGGCGATGAGCCGCGGAGATTGGACGCGCGCGGCGGGTTTGCTCGAACGCTCCAGCATCGCCGTCGCGACGACACAGGACTTCCAGTTGCGGGGCGTCGTAACAACGCTGCAAGCTCTGCGGCTATTGTTCATGGGCGACGGCCCAGGTTGCGCTCAGCGGTTTCGGGACCTGCGGGACCTCACAAAACGACAACGCAACAGAATGTTCGACGCCTGGGCCGATTACGGCGAAGCGGAGGGGCTGTTGGTGTCGGGAGAGTTTGCCGAAGCGCGCCGATTGGCGGCGCAGGCGCTCGACAAGCTGACGGGCCTTGGCGAGCATCAATCTCCTTGCATTGCAGAAGGCGTGGTCGCTCGCTGTGATTTCGCCTTGGGCGACAGACGCGCGGCCCTGGTCCGAGCCCGCCGGGCGTTGAAACTGGCCAGTCCGGCGGCCCTTTTGAACTTCAGTTCACTGGAAGGCGTCTCTGCGCCGGCCGAACTGGCTGCGCGCGCGGCCGTCGACGGCGACGCCGCGCCCGAAACGCTGCGCCTCATGCGCGACGGCCGCGCCCTGCTCGCCCGCTATGCGCGAACCATACCGATTGCGAGGCCGAGGCTTGCCCTTGTCGATGGGTTGATCGCGGCCTCCCAAGACCGGCGTCGACCGGCGAAGACACAATTCAATAAGGCGCTCTCGAAAGCCCAGAAGATCGCCATGGCGCATGACATGAGACTGGCCGAAGGGGCCGTCGACGATATGACCTAGGACACAAACAGATGACCGATACACAGCGCTATATCTATTCGGCGAACCGCGCCTTCGCCCGCCCTCCCTTTTTGGCGACCAACGCCTTGCTGCAATCAGGTTGGCTCAAATCGAGCTTCGGGCCGCTGCAATCGTTTCTCGACAGCACCCTCAACCGTGTCCTGCCGGGGCACCGTTTCATTACGCCGTTGCCCACGGTGCTCTATACAGGCCTGTTCGTGCCCCAAATGCGGTCTGGAAATGTCATCGACGCCAGCCGCGGATATGTCGCGGAAACCGACATCTCGTTCTGGATCCTCACCTATGGCGGCAAGATCGGCGACGAGGGCCATTGGGCGCTGCGTTGGACGCCCGCATTCATGTTCGTCAACGATGCGGCCGCCGTCGCCGGCGGGCGTGAAGTCTATGGATTCCCAAAGCTCATGGCCGAGGTCGCCCGCACAGCCGAGGCGCCTTCGGATTATGGCCTGGAGGTCACGGTCCCGGCGCTGAAAGTATTCGGCCCGAACGAACAGGTCGAACCGTTCAAACTGATCGAAATCGACTCCGCCTCCGCAGGACCAAACGGCGCAGATCGCAACAAGGCCGAAAACACCTGGCGGGATGTCGCCCGCAGCGTCGTCGACCAGATCGCCAGCGACTTGATCGACGATTTGCGCCTGCCGCAACTCTCGTTTCCAATTCTATCGCTCAAGCAATTCCCCTCGGTCGAGAACCCCGATCTCGCAGCTTACCAAGCCCTCGTCTCCTCCAAGATGACAAGTACGGCGATCCACGACATCGGCGGGGTCGACGGCAAGCCGAAGCTGACGATCAATCCCGCGCAGTCGATTCTAATGACTGAAGTTCTGGGACTCGACCCCACGTCGGAAATGGAGGGCGGACTTTGGGTCGTTCAAGATTTCACCGCCGAGCTGGGGACCGTCCTTGGCCCCGACACCTGAACCTCATTTGGGGAGGATCACTCGCCAGAGATTGCTCTGACGCTTCAAATAACCCCGCTCTTCCAAGATTGTGAGCTCCCGAGAGGTCGCCTCTCGGGAGGCGTGCAAGCGGTCGCCAAGCTCGCTGACGGTGAAATTCGGAATGACATCGAAACACTCGTCGTCGTCAGCGCACGGCGCTCCAATTCGGACGAGTTCGGCATGCAGACGCGGGCGGAGTTTCAGCGTTGCGAAATCGGCGATATGCGCCGATGTCGCCTGCAGCCGGCGCGCCAGCAGCTCGGCCACTTTGACGGCGAACGGGTTTGACAGATGCAGCGCGTCCATAAAGATCGATCGCGGCGCGCTGAGCACCGTGGACGCGTCAGTGGAGACCACGGCAGATGTGCGCCACGCCCCCGTAAGAATGGAAATCTCGCCGATGAGCTCAATCGGTTTGAGATCCGCCAGCCAAATCTTGTGTCCGTTCTCCGTGAACTTCGTCGTTTGAAGCGCGCCGTCGACAATCAGGTAGACGGAGCCAGGCTCGTCGCCCTGCTCGATCAGCGTCTCACGCGCGCCCAAGCGGATAACCATGCTCGAGGCCGCCAGCAGACTGACTGCGGGGTCTTCGGGCGGCAATCCACAGAACTCCGCCCAGGCCCATTCGGGCGATTCGAGTTTCAAAGCTGACATGTCGACCCTCGATTGTCCGCGCAACGTTTTCTTGCGTGACCCACGTCACAGCGGCAAGTGGAAAATCGTGCTCACATCTAAACGTCGGGACGACGCAAGCTTTTTCGAAAGCGTTGACGTCATGACGCATTGGAACTGAGTCGAGCGCGCGGCTGCGGCGGGGGGACTATCGCAGCTCAAGCGCACTTTGGAGGCCGGAGCGGATCCAGACCGCTTCGGCCTTTCCCGTTGCTACGGCCACGGCGCGGACCGCCCAACTAAGCTTCCAGAAACTCACGCCTTAAGTCGACGCTTGACCGCTTCCCGACAAGATCGAACGTGTCGTCGAGCCAGGCCTGCGCCAGGTCTCGGCCGCGGTCGCGCAGATCGGTGAGAAACGACCAGCGGGGATCGAGCTTCGATTCCAGCCCCAACGCGCTCAATTCCTGACCGCCCTTCACGACATGGATATAGAGCCGCCGGTATCGCCGCCGCGCCCGATCGGCGAGCCAGTTCTCATCCAAGAGTTTTTGGACAAACGCGATCGATCGCAATTCCGAAACCAAGGCCGAATTGAAGCTGATCTCGTTCATTCGATCTTGGATCTCAGCCGCGCTTCGCGGTGTCGTCGCCCGCTCCAACGGGTTGAGCGTCACAAGTACGATGTCCTGCGGCGCTTTGGAGTAGATCAACGGAAATAGCGACGGATTGCCCATGTATCCGCCGTCCCAATAGGGCGTTCCATCGATCTCGACCGCTTTGAACGTTTGCGGCAGACAAGCGGAGGCCAGCGCCGCATCGATCGTGATTTCGTCGCCCTCGAAGACGCGGACCTTCCCGCTCTGTACATTGGTGGCCGCGATATGCAGGTCGACATCCGCCGAGCGCGCAAGATCGAAATCGATCGTCTGACGGACGGCGTCCCGCAACGGATTGTAGTCAAACGGATTCAGATCGTAGGGGCTCGCCAGGGCCGACAGGGCCGTCATCATGTTGAACGGCGTGAAATGGTTGAACGGGTTCAAAACCCCGCCAGGCGCCGACACGCTGGCGTTCTGGGCTGCGACCATCGGCGCCCCATGGTCGGAGACGGCGCGCCAGAAGGCTTCCAGCGTTTCACGCGCGCCGTCGGGTCCGTTGCGGGCGAGGCCCGCGGCGTAGGCGACCGCGTTCATGGCGCCCGCCGACGTCGCCGTGATGGCCCGGATGTCCAGCCGCCCGTCCTCGATCAATTTGTCGAGCACGCCCCAAGTCAGCGCCCCGTGGGCGCCGCCGCCTTGCAGCGCCAGGCTGACCGATTTCCGCTTCGATTTGGGCATCGCGCTAGCTTGTCGCCTCGTGCAGCACGCACGCCTCGACGCCGCGCCGAACCGAGGTCGCCACGAAGCGCTCTACGCCCCAAAAGACATATCCGGCATTCTCTGCACGCGTCACACGGAAGCAATGGCTCCCGCGGCCATAATCGAAACACGCCGCCCCGTCGCCGCGGATCCGCATTTCTCCCTGGCTGACTTCGCCCTCGCGGAAGAAGAGCGTGCGTCCCTTGGGATCGATGCATTCGCGCCACGCGACGGATTCGCCGTCGAGCACGCCCGACAGGTCGACGCCATAGAGCTCCGCACGCGCCTCTTCGGCGGAGAGAACGGGCGAAAACGCCGGCGCAACGGCTTCATCAGCCGACGCCATCTGCGCGATCGCGATCGCGGCGAAGATCATTGCTCGCTTCATCCCTCGCCCCCGTCTCCATTCACCTCTATGACGCGCCCATGGCTGGTTCAGACACTCCGAAACGCCCGACCCCCGCCGTTGGAATCGTTTGCCTACGCGATGATCATGTCCTGCTTGTGAAGCGCGGACAGCCGCCTCGCAAGGGCGAATGGTCCCTCCCCGGCGGCCGCATCGAGTACGGCGAAGGCGCCAAGGCCGCGGCGCTGCGGGAATTGCGAGAAGAAACAGGCGTCCAAGCGCAGATTACGGGATTGATCGATGTTGTGGACGCCGTCTTCTCCTCGCGCGCCTCGGGCGAGATTTGGACCCATTATGTGCTGATCGACTACGCCGCCCGGTGGACGCACGGCGCCCCCCGCGCCGGGGACGACGCCGCCGAGGCGCGATTCTTTTCCCCAGGGGAGCTTGCCTCCCTCGGCATGTGGGACGAAACGCTGCGCGTGATTGACGCCGCGCGCGCCCTTGTCTAAGGCCCGCCGCCCCAAACTGAGGACCGACCGCCGATGACCAACGCCAATCGTAAAGCCGAGCTGCTCGCCCACCCGGTGGAGCATTTCGACATCAAGAGCTTCGACGGCCGACCCCTGGTCGACGCTTGGGAGAAGATGTCCTTCACCTCGCGGGACGCGGCGCGCGGCGCGCGAATCCTGAACACCATGATCGAGGATACGGACTGCGCCGTTATCCTGACGCTCGCCGGATCCACCTCGGCCGGCGGCTGCATGCATGTCTGGCGTGACATGGTGGCGCACAACATGGCCGACGCCATCGTCTCCACCGGCGCCTCGATCGTTGACATGGATTTCTTCGAGGCGCTCGGCTTCCAGCACTATCAAGCGCGCGAAATCCCCGACGACCGGGTTTTGCGCGACCTCTATATCGACCGGATCTACGCCACCTAAATCGACGAAGAAGAGCTCCAGGCCTGCGACGAGACGATCAAACAGATCGCCGACAGCCTGGAGCCGCGGCCGTACTCCTCGCGTGAGTTCATCCACGAGATGGGCGAATGGCTCGCGGCTGGGAACGCCAAGAAACCGGGCTCCCTGATCCAGACCGCCTATGCGTGCGGCGTCCCGATCTTCTGCCCCGCCTTCACCGACAGTTCGGCTGGCTTCGGCCTGGTGAAGCACCAGGTGGAGCGGATGAAGGCCGGCGAGCCCTATCTGACGATCGACGCCATCGCCGATTTCCGCGAGCTGACCGACATCAAGATCAAAGCCGGCTCCACCGGCCTCTTCATGATCGGCGGCGGCGTGCCGAAGAATTTCGCGCAAGACACGGTCGTCTGCGCGGAGATCCTGGGCGTCGAGGCGGAGATGCACAAATATGCGGTTCAGATCACCGTCGCCGATGTGCGCGACGGGGCGTGCTCGTCCTCGACCCTGAAAGAGGCCTGCTCCTGGGGCAAGGTCGACGTGACGCTGGAGCAAATGGTCTTTGCGGAGGCGAGTTCGGTGGTCCCGGTGATGGTCTCAGACGCCTACCACCGCGGCGGCTGGAAGGCGCGGCCGCAGAGACGGTTTGGGGACGGGCTGGGGTGAGGCGCATGGCTGTTTTCGGGGGCGGAGAGGACAAAACGGGCCCAGACGATGCGTGACGTGAATTCGCCGACAATTGCCATTCGGCAGCATCAGTTTGTTTCACTTACTAAAACATCAACCTCTGGGATAAGCCGATCTTCGACTTCGTCGTCTCTGCACCATTGCCATTTGGTAAGTCGTCGGAGCGCTTGTTCCCCGTTCATCAAACTCGAGTATATCTCGCCGGCTCGTCTTTGATCTTCAGATAATTCCGGTGAACAGACACAAAGTGTTGGGAGCTCCAGTGCTTCGGAAGTTAATATCTCTGCTCTGAGGGCTTGTTGTTGATTCTTATAGTCTTCGCTTATAACCAGCACATGCGCTTTCGAGCTTGCCATCGCGAGCACCTGAGCGCGTCTCCAATCCACGCCAATCTCACAGTTCATGGTGGCAATCCACGGCCTCCTATTGCCACCTTTCAGGCGAGCGTGAAGAGACGTTGCAAATTCTGCGCACCCATTCGGAAAACTGATATATATATTCTCGTTACTCTGTAGATCGTTGTTCGCAACCGCCTTTAAGGATCTAGAAATCCTAGCAAGCTGCTCCTGTAAGCTAAACACTTTTCCGACCAAACGAAGACTTCCAAGTCGAGCCATGAATATTCTAGATAGATGAGTTGTTTCCTCCCAAGCGTCCAGTTCATCCCAGCATTCGTCAAGCATTACAGGCACTACCGGCCTATCGAAGCTCCTGGCCAGCAGGAGCTCCATCCTGCACATCTCGCTTTCAATGTAATTTCGCGAGATAAATGGAACAAAGGCGTCTGCAATTCTCGGCATTTTCAAAAGCTCTCGGCGCCAATCAGTAAATGGCTTAAGGTTTTTTTGATCGTACCAAGTGTCAATGCCTTCAGATTCTAAGAATTGAACGACGGGTTCGACCAGTTCCCAATCGTTTCTGCTATATGAAATCATCACAGGCATTGCCGTCCCCGCGCTTACCCAATGACACCCTAGGCTCCAGACTCAATCATATCCAGAATCTGACGAGGATTGCGAGGGCGACG
>CAZQZC010000012.1:0-30256 GCA_964597685.1 uncultured Hyphomonadaceae bacterium
TGCTGCAATCGCGCGGCGAGGTCGTGGCGATGACCGGCGACGGCGTCAACGACGCCCCGGCTCTTAGGCAAGCGGATATCGGCGTCGCGATGGGTCTACGCGGCACCGACACAGCGCGCAGCTCCGCTGACATGGTGCTGGCCGACGACAATTTCGCCAGCATCGTCAACGCAATCGAAGAAGGCCGCCGGCAGCGTGACAATATCCGGAAGTTCGTGCGCTACATGCTCGCCTCGAACATCGGCGAGCTCGCCGCCATCCTGGCGAACCTCATCATCGGCGGGCCGCTCATCCTGTTGCCGATCCAAATTCTCTGGATGAATCTCGTCACGGACGGGCCAACAGCGCTCGCTTTGGGCGCCGAGCCTGTCGAGCGCGGCGCCATGAAGCGCCGGCCTGAGCCGCGCGAAATTCCGCTGTTGCACAGCGGCGCCTTCGTACATGTTGTGTGCGTCGCCATGATCCTGGCCAGTGCGGCGGTGGCCCTCTTCAATTGGAGGCTCGGGATCGACCCCGAAGACGAAAATGCAGCGCGGACCCTAGCGCTGACGGCGATCATCTTGATCCAAAAGGCGAACGTGTTCGTCTTTCGCTCAACAAATGCGCCAATCTGGGCGTCGCCCCCCTGGGTCAATCCCTGGCTGATCGCCGCCGTGGTCGGGACGTCGGCGCTGCAGCTCGGCGCCGTTTACCTGCCGCCGCTCCAAGCGCTCTTGCACACAGCGCCACTGGCGACAACGGATTGGCTTCTGATCGGCGCGGCGGCGCTTGGCTCCGTGATCGCAGCGGAACTTCTGAAAGCGCTGCTCTCCCGAGACGCGAACGGATTGACACGCGTCAACGACGGCTAGCGCCGGACCGCGAAGCTAGGGGTTTGTACGAGAGGGAGCCGCCCCGATGACGTTCAAAACAATTCTGGCGCCGATGATGATCGAGGCGAAAGCGGAAACCGCGCTGCGCAGCGCGATTAATGTCGCGCGTGCTTGCCATGGGCATGTCATGGCCGCGCATCTTCGTCAGAAACACGCTTATTATCCCCCTGTGGTCTATTATCCCATGGCAAGCGATGTGACCGCGCTCGCCCTCGAAAAGCACGCGGAAGCCGCCAGTCAGTTCGCCCGCGATATGCGCGCATTGTTCGAACGCGTCTGCGACGACGAAGACGCTCATGTCGTGCCGATTAGCGAAGCGCTGAAGCGCAACGGGGTCACGGCGTCGTGGACGGATGGCTACGGCGCCTTGCCGGCAAGTCTCGGACGCGCTGCACGGATCGCCGACGTATCGTTGGCGGCCATACCGGGCGGGTCGGCCGAACGATTAGAGATCGACTTGTTCGAGTCCTTGCTGATGGATTCGGGGCGGCCGGTTCTGCTCGCGACCGAGGATGGCTTCGCTGGTCTCGCCAAACGACCGCTGATTGCCTGGGACGGCAGCCAGCAATCGGCGCGCGCGGCGAGCGCAGCTTTGCCGATCTTTTCAGAAACAGCCGAAGCCATGGTCCTGACGCTTGGGGAGTGCGACCCGGATTGTCCCAATGCAGACGACGCGGCGCAGTTTCTTGACCGCCACGGGATCCGCGCCTCCGGGGTCACGCTCGACGATGGCGGGATGGTCGCTGAGGGACTGATGGAGCAAGCGGCTGCGCATGAGGCCGATTTGATCGTGCTGGGCGGGTACTCACACTCCCGCGTGCACGAAGCGCTCCTGGGCGGCGTCACGAAGCAAATGGTGAAACACGGCGATCGTGCGATGTTGATGACGCACTGACGAAAGGGGTCCGTCACGATGGACGGCGAAGCGCCCGCACAGCCGCTCCTGCGCGCGAAGGGCCTGACCAAGGTCTACGACACCGGCGAAGTGAAAGTGCGAGCGCTAAGGGGTGTCGACATTGACGTTCGCGCGGGCGAATTAATCGTGCTGCTTGGGCCTTCGGGAAGCGGAAAGTCCACGCTCCTCAATATTCTCGGGGGGCTCGACCACGCCACAGAGGGCAAGGTTTGGTTCGGCGACCAGGACTTGTCGGCTTATTCTGACGCTCGGCTGACCCTGTACCGACGCAAGCATGTCGGCTTCATTTTTCAGTTTTACAATCTCGTACCTAGCCTGACGGCGCGCGAGAATGTCGCCCTCGTTACAGAGATCGCCACAGACCCGATCTCGCCGGAGGAGGCGTTGGGCATGGTCGGTCTCGCCGAGCGCATGGATCATTTCCCCGCAGAACTATCTGGTGGCGAACAGCAACGTGTGGCCGTCGCACGCGCCATCGCCAAGCGCCCTGAGATCCTGTTCTGCGACGAGCCAACAGGGGCGCTAGACTCTAAAACGGGCGTCAAAGTCCTGGAAGCGCTGGTCGACGTGAATGAACGCCTCGGCGCGACCACCCTCGTCATCACCCACAATGTGGGCATCGGCGAAATTGCGGACCGGGTGATCCGATTCATGGACGGGCGGATTTCGGAGATTGAGACTGTGGGCCGACGCAAGCGGCCGATGGAGATCGCCTGGTGAGCTGGATCCGCGCCATCGACCGCAAGCTGTTGCGAGACCTGATGCGCCTGCGCGGCCAGGCGGCCGCCATTGCAATCATCGTGGGCTGCGGCGTCGGAATTCTCGTCATGGCGCTCGGCTCCCTGGGCTCGCTCCAGGAGAGCCAGGAAACCTACTACGACCGCTACCGTTTCGCGGAGGTGTTCGCAAACGCCAAGCGCGTGCCGGAGCATCTGAGCCGCGACATTCGCGATATCCCCGATGTGCGCGCGGCTGAGACGCGGATCACCCAGATGGTGACGCTTGATATCGACGGCTTCGACGATCCAGCGAATGCACAATTGGTGTCGCTTCCCGACGCCGAAGAGCCACAGCTGAATCGCGTCCTCCTCTATGACGGGCGCTGGCCGGACCCTCACCGTCCAGACGAAGCCATCGTGTCCAAATCGTTTCTGGAGGCCCATGGCTTCGAGATCGGAGATCCAGTGGGCGCGATCATTAATGGGCGTCGGCGAGACCTCGAAATCGTCGGGATCGGCGACAGTCCGGAATACATCTACACGCTCGGCCCCGGCTCCCTCGTGCCGGACGACAAGCGTTTCGGCGTATTCTGGCTGCGGCGAACAGCGCTAGAGGCCGCATTCGACCTGGACGGCGCGTTCAATGACATCACGCTGTTGCTGGCGCCGAACGCCTCGCCGGACAAGGTGATCGACGAGGTCGACGGGATCCTCGATCCTTATGGCGGCGTCGGCGCCTATGACCGCGACGATCAACTCTCCCACGCGTTCATAAATTCGGAGATGGATCAGCTGAAGACCATGGCGCGGATCATTCCGCCTGTCTTCCTGGTTGTGTCTGCAATGCTGCTCAACGCGATTTTGAGCCGGCTCGTCGCCACCGAGCGCCAGCAAATCGGTCTGCTGAAGGCGTTCGGCTATTCCAAATTCGAGATCGCCTGGCACTACATCAAGCTCGCGCTGGCGATCACGGCGTTCGGCATCCTCGCGGGCTTCGCCCTGGGCGCCGGGCTAGCGCGGCTTCTGACGGACCTCTACGCGGACACGTTTCGCTTTCCGATCCTTGTCTACCGGCTCGAACCCTACGCGTTTCTCATCAGCGCGGGCGCAGCCGGGACGGCAGCAGTCGCAGGCGCGCTAAACTCCGCGTTGGGCGCCGCGCGCCTGGCGCCGGCCGAAGCCATGGTCCCCGCGCCGCCCGCCGCGTATCGGCGCGGCGTCATCCAACGCCTCAGCGCACAGCTAAAGTTGGACGAGCCAACGCGGATGATCATCCGTCATCTTGTCCGGTGGCCCGGTCGGGGCGCAACCACGGTATTGGGGGTGGCGGCGGCGCAAGCGCTTCTGGTTGGGACGCTGTTCGCCTTCGACTCGGTGGACGCGTTGCTGGATCGATACTTCAACCAGACCGACCCCTACGACGCGTCGATCACGTTCGTTGAGCCGCTCAAGATTGAAGCAATGTCAGAAATCGCGCGTCTGCCGGGCGTTGTCGCAGTCGAGCCGAACCGCGACGTAATCGCTCGCATGAAGAGCGGGCCTCGGGAGGAACGCGCCTATGTCGTGGGCGTTGAGCCCGCCGGTCGGCTAAAGCGGCTCATCGACGAAAAGGACCGCCTCGCACCCGTGCCAGAGGAGGGGTTGGCGCTTTCGACCCAACTCGCCGGCATGCTGGACGTTGGCTTCGGAGACACGATAACGCTGGAGGTGTTGGAAGGACGTCGCCCCACAGTCGACGTCCCTGTTACAGCGATCGTCCATGATTACATCGCCGCGCCCGGCTATCTCAGCCGGCGCCAAGCGAACCGTCTTTTGTTCGAACCGAACATGGCGCGGGGCGCTTATGTGAAGCTCGACATGAACAAGTCAGCCGCCTTCACGGCAGCCGCCCAGGACCTGCCGGCAGTCGCAACAGTGACTCTGCAAAGCGCCGCCATCGGCTCATTCGAAGAGAGTGTCGCTGAGACAATCGGCATCATGATGACGATCTACGCCTTGATCGGGGCCGCCATCGCCGGGGGTGTGGTCTACAACTCGGCGCGCATCGCCCTGACCGAGCGCGGCCGCGAGCTTGCGAGCCTTCGCGTCCTGGGATTCACGCGAGCCGAAGCCTCATACATCCTGCTGGGCGAGCTGGCGTTGCTCATCCTGATCGCTCTGCCGATCGGCGCCGCGCTCGGGTGGATTCTGGCCTGGTCGGTCGCAACGGGCATGTCGTCGGAATTATTCCGCATTCCGCTGGTTATTCGGCCGGCGACCTATGGATTCGCCGCATGCATTGTGCTCGGCGGTGGAGTGGCGTCCGCCCTTCTCGTGCGCCGGCGGATCGATAAGCTTGATATGATTGCCGTTTTGAAGACAAGGGAGTGACGGGATGGACGCCGCCCGTAACAGGTTGATCTTCTGGGCTGTATTGATTGCGGTCCTCCTGATCGCGCTGGCGTTCGCCTTCTGGCCTCGACCCGTGCCAGCCGACATCACGCAAGCTGAGCGGGGTCCGATGTTGGTCACCGTCTCAGAGGAGGGTGAAACCCGCGTCCGCGACGTCTACGCCGTTTTCGCGCCCGTTTCAGGATCGCTGCGTCGCGTCGAGGTCGAACCGGGCGACCAGGTCGTTGCGGGCGAAACGCTGCTGGCGGCGATCCAACCGTCCGTCTCGCCGGTCCTTGACCCGCGCACCGAGACCCAGCTCCAGGCCCAGGTCGATGCAGCCCGGGCCGGCGTCGCTGCTGCAGAATCGGAAGTTGCCGGCGCCACTGCAGCGCTTACGCTTGCCGAGGCGGAACTCGCACGCGCAACGCCGCTCACGGAAACGGGCGCCATGCCGCAGCGCATGTTCGACAAGGCCCTGTCAGACGCCGAAAGCGCTCGCGCCTCCCGCAGCGCATCGATCTCCGCCCTGCGCGCCCGCCGCTTTGATTTGGCTGCAGCGGAAGCCGCGCTGACTCCCAGCACAACCTTGGGCGAAGATGCGCCCTGTTTCGATCTTTTTGCCGATGTCTCCGGCGTTGTGCTGCAGGTCACGCGCGAAAGCCAAGGACCTGTCTCGATGGGCGAAGCGCTGCTCGACATCGGCGACACGCGGGATCTCGAACTGGTCGTTGATCTCCTATCGGAGGACGCCGTCTCCGTCTCACCAGGGGACGACGTGATCATTTCGGGTTGGGGCGGCGAACCGCTGGCGGGTCGCGTTCGGGTGGTTGAGCCTTTCGCCTTCACCAAAGTCTCCGCCCTCGGCATAGAGGAGCAACGCGTAAACGTGATCGTCGACTTTATCGATCCGCAAGCGGCCGCCGGCCGGCTCGGCCACGGCTACCGCGCCGACGTCGACGTCGTCGTCTGGCGAACCGACGAGACGCTGAAGGCGCCGATGACCGCCCTCTTCCGCGATGGAGCCGATTGGGCGGCCTATGTGGTGAGGAATGGCCGCGCGCGTTTGCAACATCTCGAGGTCGGCCGACTTAACGGGCGCGAGGCGGAGGTGCTAACCGGGCTCGAGCCAGGCGACCGGATTGTGGAGTTTCCGTCCGATCGGATCGCGGACGGCGTCCGCGTGGCGCAGCGCGAGCGGGCCTAAGCAAGACAGGTCGCCGCTGTCTCCCGCGCGATGACGCTCTCCTCGTCTGTCTTGACCACAAGCAGTCGCACCGACGATTGAACGCCTGAGATTACTTGCTGACCTGTCTCGTTGGCGGTCTCGTCCAACGCGACGCCGGCCCAGCCCAAGCGCGTGGAAACCATACGACGGATCTCCGGCGCATTTTCACCTACGCCGGCGGTGAAGACCAACATGTCGAGCCCGCCAAGCGCACTGACCAGCGATCCCACGTCCCGCGCCACGCGATAGGCGAATAGGTCGAGCGCCATCTTCGCGTCGTCTGATCCGCTCGCCAGAAGGTCGCGCACGTCAGCGCTCTCGCCCGAGACCCCCAGGAAACCGGACTCCCGATACAGCAGAGCCTCGACCTCTGCGACGCTTAGACCGCGATTCTTGAGGAGATGCAGAACGACTCCCGGATCAAGGTCGCCGCATCGCGTTCCCATTGGCAGGCCGTCGAGCGCAGTGAACCCCATCGTCGAGGCGACGCTCTGACCGTCCTTCATCGCGCAAAGGCTAGCGCCCGAGCCGAGATGGGCGACGATGACCCTTCGCCGCCCAATCGGTCCGGCGAGTTGCGGCAGCCGCGTCGCCATGTAGGCGTAAGACAGTCCGTGGAACCCATATCGAACCACCCCCTCTTGAGTGAGCGCCTTCGGCAAGGCGTAGATCTGGGCGATGTGGGGCTGCGTCCGGTGGAACGCTGTGTCGAACGAGGCAGATTGCGGCAGATCGGGCCACACGGACGCGATTGCGCGCACGCCGGCCAAATTGTGCGGCTGATGCGACGGGGCCAGCGGCGACAGGCCCTTCAGACGCTCCATTGCGGGCGCGTCGAGGCGCGCCGGCCCAACATGATCGAGGCCGCCGTGGACGACGCGGTGGCCGGCCGCCCTGATGTCGACCCGATCGCTCGTCTTGGCCAACGCGTCGGCAAGCGATGCGACGACTCGCTCGGGCTCGCGGTCCGCGCTGACGAGGGCGGGTCTCACGGCGGCGCAGATGTCGTCCGGCCCAGCGAGGTCGATCGAACGATCCGCCGCGAGGTCCCGAACAGCGCCGCGGATCAGACATGGGCCGAGCGTACCGCCCGAAACGGCGTAGACCCCGAACTTCACGCTCGACGAGCCTGTATTGACAACAAGGACCGCCGGCTCAGCCATGCTCGCTGATCCGGCTTTGCATGAAGCGCTGTGCGATTGCGCAGGAGGCGAGGCGTTCGTGAACACTGTCGGCGCGACTGGTCAAAATGATCGGCACTCTGGCGCCCATGACAAGCCCCGCCGCCTCGGCGCCGCCGAGATAGTCGAGCATCTTCGCCGTCATGTTGCCCGCTTCCAGATTGGGCGCGATGAGGATATCGGCGTGTCCTGCAACTTTGGAAACGAGGCCTTTCGTCGTCACCGAGCCTGGCGACACAGCCAGATCAAAAGCGAGCGGGCCGTCGAGGTCGCCGCCTGTAATCTGACCGCGGTCGGCCATCTTGCAGAGCGCGGCCGCATCGATCGTCGAGCGGATCTTTGGGTCAACCTCTTCGGTCGCGGAGAGGATCGCGACCTTAGGCCGGGCGACGCCCAACCCCGCCGCGAGGTCGATCGCATTCTGGACGATATCGCGCTTTGCGGCCAGGTCAGGGTCGATGTTGATCGCCGCGTCGGTTATGAAGAGCGGCTTCGGATAATCCGGCGCGTCCATGGCGAAGACATGGCTCATGCGCCGCTCCGTGCGCAGCCCGGCGTCGCGCGCGACAACCGCGCCCATGACTTCGCCCGTATGCAACGCGCCCTTCATGAGCGCGGCGACCTCGCGGTCCCGCGCCAAGGCCGCCGCCTGTGCTGCGGCGGCGTGGCTATGCGGAGCTTCAACGAGCAATACGCTCTCTAGCGTCTCGCCAAGCGCCTCCGCCGCCGCGACGATCTTGTGCTTCGGACCAATTAGGACCGGATCAATCAATCCCGCGCGTCGAGCCTCTAGTGCGCCGCCCAACGAGGCCGCGTCCACGGGATGGACCACAGCGGTCCTCAGAGCATCGCCGGACGCTTGGCGGAAAAGCTCTGGAAACCAGCGCCGGGACGCTGCGCGGTCCTCCGCCGGACCTCGAGGCGAAATTGCGTTTGATTGCTCATTTGTCATCTTACGCCTCCGGTGCAGCCCGATAAGTGCGCCCCCGACAAAGATGTTGTTCCATGGGCGTTTTGTGGCTCTTTGAAGGTCGTCGCCGCGCCGCGATTGTTAACCACGTAAATTCCCTCAATTGAGAAATCTTGCTTAGGTCGCTTCCTAGACTGTGTCATAAAGAACACATGAGAGGGAGGCTCGTATGGCGGATGGCGTCGCTGAGGGGCTGGAAGCTGCAGCTCAAGAGCGTAAACGAAAGCGGTCTCGATCGGCCGAAGCAGCGAACGAGACGATGGCTCAGTTCGTCACGGCCACAATGCGTCCTTGGAATCCCATGGCCGTCGCTGCGAACGCAATGAAGCATTACGTCGAGAGCAACCAAGAACTCATCCGCTTCTACTCGACCCGGTTGAAGAAAAATCTAGCGACGGCGAATTCCCTCGCCCAATGCCGCAGCGTCGACAGAGCGTCCCAAGTTTGGACGGCCGCCGCCACGGATACCGCGCACGATTACGCAGACGAGTTTGGACGATTGTTGACAATCAACTCCGCTCAACCGGTCGCCGACGACAGCGACGTCGCCTGACCCATCAGGCCGATCATACGGGAGGATGATCATGACTTTGACATTCAAACTGCCCTTGCGCGCAAAATCGAAATCCTCAGCGTCGCCAATCTTCGACGAACTCGACGCGGACGCACTCGACTATGCGCTGTTCAGCGATGCGGCGGCCCAATCCGCTGAGGACTTAACGCGCAGGCGCGCAGAGGCGGCGTTCGCCGCGGCGGATGCATTCATGGAACGCGGCGACCCGACACCGGCCGCATGAAGACGTCCAAGCAGGGGCTAAAGACCCTGTCGACGATGACGGCCCGCCATGCACATTTGCCCCCAGCCGGCATGGCGGGACCGTTGCCTGACCCGCGTCTGCGAAATGTTCGCAGACGCGGTTATTTTTCGCGCATCAAGCGAGAAGGCCCTGTCATCGGTCCGGCGTTCATCTTACTATCCGAGCGTGGTTATGCGTGCTCCTCTGAAATGATCGGCCCTGCCGGAGATCGGGTCGCGAGCGCGACCGGACTTCTGCTCAGCGCAGAGAACATCGCGCAATTCACGTCGGATCTGGAGACGGCGGTCGCTTCTGTTTTATCCGACCAGCCGCTGCCCCAGACCGCGGAAGCGATGATCAAGGCGCTCGAGCGGCTTCCAGGCGCGGGCCGTTTCGCCGCCTTCGAAATCGGGCTAACGCCAGACGATCTCGAACCGATCGCCGCGCCGTCCTTTCCACCCCAAGACGTGGACCGTCTGGCGCAGACCATAGCGCGATTGGATGTGCGCGCTGCTAGCGGCTCGTCGGCGGATGAAATTGAGGGCCCCGTTTTGGAATTGGGGGGCGTGGCAGCCGCTGCGCACAATCCCCTTGTCTACCCGCTTATGGGCAAAACTGGCGAACCCCTAGCTGTGATCGTCATGGTCCGGGACGCGCCGCCGGGCCCTGAAACGGACATTGTTCGCCATCTCGTCAAGCAGCTCAGCCGCATCGCAGGCCTGGTCATCGAAGATCGCAGACTTCGGTCGGATCTGCGAGATCGTCAGGCCCTGTTCCAAAGCCTCACAAGCACAATCGCCGATGCCGTTATCCGGATCGACGCCGCTGGAGACATCGTTGGATACGCCGGCGGCGCGAAGGCGCTGTTCGGATATCGGCCGAAAGACGTCTTGGGACGCCCGCTAAAGCTCTTGATGCCGGCCGAGCACAACGAGACCGATATGCCGGAGCCAGGATCTGTTGGAACTTGGGGCGTCCATCAAACACCCGATTTCGGCCGCCGAATGACGGCGCGAACGAAAACGGGGAAACTTATCCCGGTCGAGATCGCCCTCTCCCAGTTCCAGTACGCCAACGAAGTACAATTCGTTGGCGTCGTACGCGACATTTCTCAACGGCTGGACGACGAAGTGCGCCTTGAGGACCTGCGCCAAGCGCTCGATCTCGCCATGCGCCACAGCGCGCTTGGCGAAATGGCCGCATCGATCGCGCATGAACTCAACCAACCAATCACCGCTGTGGCGAATTACATGGACGCCGCCGACGCGCTGCTGAAGGACGCAGGCGCGATTGACCGCGCCGCCCTGAAACGGGTCGTCCAAGCCGCCGGCGGCCAAGCCAGGCTTGGCGGGGAAATCATCCGGCGAATGCGGCGGCTGACCGCCAAACGCAGCCCGGTGTGGGAGGAGGCCGACTTCCATTCCGCAATTTCCGAAGCGGCCGGTTTCTTCAAGCGTACGGCGATTTCAGCAGGCGTCGACCTGACGATCCGCCAGAGCGGCGCGCCCGGACGCGCCGTCTTCGACAAGGTGCAAATCCAGCAAGTCGTCTCGAATCTGATCGCCAACGCGCTGAAAGCGATGTCCGGCTCATCGAACAAGACGCTGCTGATCGAAACCGAATTAAGCGCGACCCACGCAGAATTGCGTGTCGCCGACACCGGGCCCGGCGTGCCCGATCACCGCAAGGCCACGATCTTCGAGAGTTTTGTCACGCATCACGAAGGCGGTCTGGGTATCGGACTCGCCGTGTCGAAGCGGATCGCCGAGGCCCACGGGGGACGCTTGTTCGTTGAAGACGCGCCAGACGGCGGCGCGCTTTTTTGTTTGGTCATTCCCAGACACCCGGAGTCTTCGGATGCAGAAACAGCTTGAAATCGTCCCGCGCCAGACTGTGTTCGTCGTCGACGATGATCCTGGCATCCGCGACTCGCTGTCAGCCTTATTCGACGCCCATTGCGTCGCCCACGAGGGCTTTCCGTCGGCTGAAGCGTTTCTGGAGCGTCTCGGATCGCCGCACCAAGGGTGCGCATTGGTCGATTGCCGCATGCCAGCGCTCGACGGCGTCGAAACAATGAGGCGGCTTAGAGCCGAAGGCAGGACATTGCCAGTTATCATGATGACGGCCCATGGCGATGTCGATCTCGCGGTGCGGGCCATGAAAGCGGGCGCCATGGACTTTATTGAAAAGCCCTGGGCCCGGCAGACGCTGTTCGACGCCATCGAGATCGCGTTCGAGCGCGATGCCCGCAACCGAAGCCAGATCGCCGACAATGAACGGGCGCGCGATCTGATCGCCGGCCTGACGCCGAGGGAGCAGGACGTCTACGCGGAACTCATCCAAGGCGCGTCGAACAAGGTGATCGCGCGGCGGCTAGACCTGTCGCCAAGGACCGTCGAGTTTCACCGAGCGCGGATCTTCGAGAAGACGGACACCGACAACGTCGCGGAATTGGTTCGCCTCGCCTATCGCGCTGGACAGAGCGGCGAGCTTGCAGCGCCCTCGTAGCCGTACGGAGTTGGCCCAGCAGCGGGTAGACAACATTCTCCAGGCGGACGGTATGGGAGAACCTCCATGGACGATTTCGCAAGTCCGCGCTTGAAATCGAACCAAGTGATTCAAGCCGGCCCGGGCGACGATCGTGGCAGGCCAGCGCGCGGGCCGCATCCCTTTCAGACAGAGGAGCGCCCAGCCGATGTTCGATACTTTGATTTTCTCGACGAGCACGTTCGTGGATTGGTTGCGCGCACAACCGGGGGCGCTCCCCTCCTCGCCGGTCTATCGGCAACCCAAGATTGGGCGGTCCATCTTAGCCAATCCCCTGGGCGCGTCGCAGACCTTTGGATCAAGGCTTGGGTCGAAGCGTGCGATCTCGCGCTCTACGCCCTGGAACGGGCCGGCGGCGACGGCGCTGAACCACCGCGACCCTTGTCTGAGAGCCCACGCTTCGCGTCAGAAGGCTGGATGCGCTGGCCCTACGACTTGGCCGCGCAATCGTGGCTTGCGGCAAGCGATTGGTGGCGCAGCGCCACGGCCCACGCCCGGGGGCTGAACGCCTGGTCGGCCGAAGAGACCGCCTTTATGGCGGACCTCGCGCTGCAGGCGCTGTCGCCGGCCAACATCCCTTGGCTAAATCCAGACATTGTCGAGAGGACCCGCTCGGAGGGCGGCGCAAATTTTCTGCGCGGCTGGGCCTACGCGCTCGACGACTTGAAACACCTGATCCTGGACCAGCCGGCCGACATTCCCTCCGACTACGTTGTCGGTGAAACGCTCGCCACCACGCCTGGGGACGTCGTGCTCCGCACAGAGTTGATGGAGTTGATCCAATACCGGCCGCAGACCGACACGGTTCGGTCAGAGCCGATCCTGATCGTTCCGGCCTGGATAATGAAGTATTACATTCTCGATCTGTCGCAGCGCAATTCTCTGGTCAATTGGCTCGTCGGTCAGGGCTTTTCGGTCTTCATGATCTCCTGGCGAAATCCTGGGCCAGACCAAGCTGATTGCGGCATGGACGCTTACTTGGAGCTGGGCGTGTCGGCTGCGGTCGACGCTGTCGAAACGATCACCGGTTCGCCGAAACTTCACGCCTGCGGCTATTGCTTGGGCGGCACATTGCTAGCGCTCGCCTCGGCGGCCATGGCGGGCCGCGGCGACGACCGCCTCGCCTCGATCTCCCTGCTCGCCGCGCAGACTGATTTCACCGAGCCTGGTGAATTGCGCCTGCTGGTGGACGAAGCCCAGGTCACGTTCCTAGAGGACATGATGGCGCAGACCGGCGTTATGCCGGCGCAGTACATGTCCGGCGGCTTTAAGATGCTGCGTTCCGACACCCAGATCTGGGAGCATGCGGTCCGGTCCTATTTCCTCGGCGAGCGGCCGGAAATTTTCGATATCTTGGCATGGAACATCGATGCGACGCGCATGCCAGAAGCGATGATGCAGGATTATCTGCGCGGCCTTTATCTAGAAAACCGGTTGGCGCGGGGGCGGTATCTGATCGATGGCCGAGCCGTCTCAATCTCTGACATCTCCGCTCCCGTTTTTGCGCTGGGCGCAGCGCGCGACCACGTCGCTCCCTGGCGCTCTATCTACAAAATCGTCCAACTCGCCGACACAGACGTGACATTCGCGCTGACCACGGGCGGACACAATGCAGGGATCGTCTCTGAGCCAGGTCACCCAGGTCGAAGGCTCCGCGTCAAGACGATCCATAAGAACGACTATTATCTCAGCCCTGAAGCGTGGATCCGCGAGTCCGACGCCGTCGACGGCTCATGGTGGCCCGCATGGCGCGAATGGCTCGCATCGGCGGGATCGCCCGGCGATGCAAGGCCTCCGCCTCAAGGCGACGCCTCGAAGGGCTATCCCATATTGGGCGACGCCCCAGGCAAGTATGTCCGCGAACGCTAGAACCCGACTGCGTGCCGGATAGACGGACGCTCATCGGCCTCGTCATCGCCGGATAGCCGGACGAGCCGGGCTCGATCAAGAAGCCGAAAGCGATGCGGCCGGGGCAGATCGATTACGCCCATCTGCTTGAATTGGCTCATCATTCGGCTGACTGTCTCAAGGGTCAGCCCCAGATAATCCGCAATGTCGCAGCGGCTCATGGGAATTTCGACATATTCCGATGCGCCCGCCCCGCAACGCTCCGCAATTTCGAGTAGAAACGAAGCCGTCCGCTCACGCGCGCATTTCCGACCCAGCAAGACCGCCTGCTGGCGCGCCGCCATCAGCATCGAGCCGATCAGATCGAAGACGGCGCGTCGGAAGTCCGGATCGTCTCGCAAAGCGCGGTCGAACACCGCGCGAGGAAAGAAAGTGGCTTCGACGTCGGTGACCGCTTGGGCGCTCACGTCGTGGTCCGCCGAAAGCGTAAGCCCCAAGAAGTCGCCTGGGCCGGCGAAGGCCTGGATCTGGCGGCGACCGTCCGACATCAATCGATAGACGGTCACGGTGCCCGTGACGATCTGGAATACGCCGCAATGGGGATCGCCTTGGAAGAACAAATGGTCGCCGCGCGCGAAGTCCGAGGTCCGGACGCCAGGCCCGGAAACCGCACCGAACGCGCCGTTCGGAACGGAGATGCCTTCGCTGTCTGACGGAAGCAGGCGTTGATCGATTTCGCGCACTTCAGCGGCCATACCGTTGTTCCTCCACCACCAGGTTTCCAGCCGTCAGGCCGACAGCAAGATATCTGAAGGTGCGACAAGCTTTTCGTAAGTTGGGGAAACTACGAAGCCCGCGCCGGTCTGATCGACATCAAAGCGAAAACGCGCGGCCCGCGCGCTTCTTGGCGGATAGAAACCGCACCGGGAGGTTCGTCGGCATGAAGCATGATCTGCAAACCGAAGCACTCAAAATCATAGAAGACTGCAAGGATCTGGCGCTCGCCACAGTGAGGCCCGACGGGTTCCCACAGGCGACGACTGTGTCGTTCGTCCATGATGGGCTGAACCTCTATTTCGGATGCGGGCGATCGTCGCAAAAGGCGCAAAACCTGCTTCGGGACCCTCGCGCCTCGGTCACGATGACAGCGCCCTACGAATCCTGGGACGACATCCGGGGCTTAAGCCTCGCGGTGCGCGCAAAGGAGATGACCACCTCGGCTGAAATCGCCGAGATCGCAAAGATGATGGTCGCGCGCTTCCCTCAGATCGCCAACATGGAGCCTGTCTTCGAAACCGACGAGGTTTGTTTCTTCCGCCTGACGCCCTTCGTGGCTTCCGTACTCGACTATTCCAAGGGCTTCGGCCACGCGGACACGGCGACGGTTGACGACGAGGACATCGCTGAGACGCTCGAAAGCCACAAGCACCGCTGGCTGATCCCTGTCCCCTAAGTTTGCTCCAGTTGCGCGTCGAGGGCGATTAGGTCGAGGAGGTCTTTCAAGACGACCACGCCGACAAGGCGCCCCTGTTCCAGCACCAGGAGCCGGCTCTGCCGGGTCTCCCGCATCTTTTGCAAGGCTGCCAGAGCGCTCGTATCGACAGCGATCGTGTTCGACTCGCCGACCGGCTGCATCACATCAACGATCGCCGTTTCGCCCCAGGCGTCGCGCTGAACGCCCTTGACATCGCGTAGGGTCGCGACGCCAACCACGCCGCCGTCCTGTTCAATTGGGAAGAAATCGTGATGGCGGCGATAGACATGTTCGGTGACAAAGCGGTCGAGACTGGTATCGGCCTGCACTGTATGAGGATTCAGCGTCATGTGCTGGCGCACCCGCGCCGCGCCCAACAGGCTGCGCACCCGCACGCCGGTGTAGGACGCCTCCGCAGCCCCGCGCAGAAATAGGCCGATCAACACGTACCAAATGCCGGGCGCGAAAGCGCCGGCGAGCGCGGCTACGATGCCGAGACCGATGAATACCGTTCCGAAGCTCTTGCCGATGCTCGACGCTTGCCGTGTTGCGTTCATGGCGTCGCCGCTGCGCGCCCAAAGCGCCGCCCTCAACGCGCGACCGCCGTCCATCGGAAAGGCGGGCAGCAGATTGAAGACCGCAAGAACGCCATTGAGCAGCCCCAAATAGCGCAACACGCCGTAGGCAGCCGATTGCGGCTCCTCGCCCGCAAACAGGTTGGAGCTCAGAACGAACCCGGCGCAGAGGGCGATACTCATGATCGGCCCCGCGATGGCGATAAAGAACTCGGATTTCGGTGAGCGAGGCTCGTCCTCCATGGCGGCCACGCCGCCGAACATGAACAATGTGATGCTGGAGACGGGCGTGCCGTAGGCCTTCGCAACGAAGGAATGCGCCAATTCGTGCGCGATGATCGAGACCGCTAGTCCGAGGACGGCGGCGGCGGCCATCCAGATATAATCCGCGGTGTCGAGACCTTCATAGAGCTGCGGAAACACGCCCTGGGCGAGAGACCACGCGATGAACAGGGCGACAAGCGCCCAGCCGAGATCCACCTTGATCTCGATCCCTCCAATCTCGAACAATTTCAGTGCATGCGTGAACACCGTGTCCCCAGTCCGCTCCAGTCGCTAGTCACTAAATTTGGCGATCTGATGTTCGATCCCGGTCACGGGAAGATGTGTCAAATCGCGATCAAACGCGCGAACGATCTTGTCCGCGGCCTGGGGCTCGAGGTGGTCGCGTGCGGCGGCCCGCTTGTCCAAGACGCGCCAGTCGGCGTCGGCGACGGCGCTTTTAGGATTGGACATGCGGTGCAGGCGGCCTGGTCGGTCGTTGCCAAGATCAGAGGTTCGCGGCGTCTCCCGCATTTCGGCTCCGCGGATCCGCAGGTCCATGCGCGCCCCATCGCCGACGTTCTCCAAAACAAGGCAACGGCCGCTATCCGCAACAATCACCCTATCTCCGGTCTGAAGTCTCATCAGGGTTCCTTTGCGTTTGGACAACCCAGCCTCAGTCTTAGCCGCCGGGTCTGGTCCTGGTTTGATCGGAGTCAAGGCGTTGGCCGCCTGGGGCGGCATTGTCGGGTTGCCGACGGTCGAGCGAACGGGCTGTACGTTCGCCCGCCCTCGCCGCCGGAACATCTGCGATTGAGCTTCGGGAGACTCTCATGCCTGATACGACGTCATTTGATCTGACGCCCCGCAATCTGCGGCGCCGATTTGCGGCCGACCCATTTGAGCGCATGCGCGAGGACCTCAACGATGTTTTCGGCGCGTACCTCCGCCCCTGGACGTCGCGCCGCGACGGAGAGGCCGGAGACATCATCGCGCCCCTGCGCACCAGTCTCGATCTGAGCGAGACCGAGGACAGTGTTCAAGTCATCCTCGACGTCCCCGGTGTCGACCAGGACAAAATCGACATCTCCTTGACCGATGTTGGTCTGACGGTGTCCGGCGTCCGCGACGAGGAGACGGAGACCAAGGACAAGCAATTCCACCGCGTAGAGCGCAGCTTCGGCTCTTTCTCACGCACCATCCCCCTGCCCTGCGAGGTGGACCACGAAAAGGTCGCCGCGGAGCTGAAAAAGGGCGTGCTGACAATTACACTGCCAAAGACCGAACGCGCCCGCCAACGCGAGCGGAAAATCCCGATCAAGAAGGGGTAGGCCCTTGTTCCCTGAGGCGGCGACGGGACAGGCCGACGATCCCTCATCAGCCGCAGTCAACGGCGCACAAGCCCGGATCGTCGACGCCTTTCTATCGGGCCAGCTGGTTGAGGACGACGTGCGGCATGTGGAGACCCATTTGTCGCACGTGTTCCTGTCCGGCGACCGGGCGTGGAAGGTGTTCAAACCCGTTTCCATGCCCTTTGTAAACCTGACGCAGCTGGCCGACAGGCGCGCGAATTGCGACCGCGAGATTGCAGCGAACACATCCCTCGCCGGCGACCTCTATCTCGGCGTCGAGCCGATTGTCGCCCGCCCCGACGGCTCGCTCAAATTCGGCGGCGAAGGAGCGGCGCTCGACTACGCGGTCGTCATGCGCCGCTTCGATGAGGCGCTGCAATTCGACCACTTGGCGGAGCGTGGGGAATTGGACGTGGTGCTTGTAGAAGAGACAGCCCGTCGCATCGCGGCGTTCCACGCTGAGATCCCCTCGAATTCGCGCGCCGGCCACACGGCGGACTATCGCGGGATCATAAAAGGGCTTCGCAAGACAGAGGCAGACGGAGCGCACCGCCTAGGGATCGAACCCGGATCAGCGGATCTCTTTGATGCGCTGGACCGTGAACTCGCCCATGTGTCGCCCTTGATCGAGGCGCGGCGTAAGGCCGGCAAGGTCAAACGCGGACATGGGGATCTGCACTTGCGCAACATCTGCTTGTTCCAGGGGCGAGCGACCCCCTTCGACGCGCTGGAATTCGACGATCGCCTGGCCACAGCCGACCTGATCTACGACGTCGCCTTTCTCTTGACCGACCTGATGCGGATCGGTCTCACGCTCCATGCCAATGCCGTCCTAAACGCCTATTGGGACGCCGCCGAAGACGATGAGCAGGCATTGGCGCTTTTGCCGGTCTTCATGGCGCTTCGGGCCGCCGTCCAAATGGCTGTGGGCGTAGAGGCCGGCGATTTGGAGCGCGCCGACACGTTCCGGCGATTGGGGTTGAGCTTCCTCGCCCGCCGGGAGCCGGTTCTTTTCGCCGTTGGCGGCTTGTCAGGCACGGGGAAATCAACCGTCGCAAAAGCCCTGGCGCCGGAACTTCCAGGCCCCGCCGGTGCGCGCCTGCTGCGAACAGACGTGATCCGCAAGCGGATGCTGCGGATTGCGCAATTCGAGGCCGCCGACGACGCAGCGTATACGCCCGAGCGCCGCGCGGATGTCTACCGCGTTTTCACCGAGCGCGCCCGCGCCGCCATGACAGCAGGCGCGAGTGTTGTGGCGGATGCGACCTTCCGCGTCGCCACGACCCGGGACGCGATAGAGGCCGCCGCATCCGATGCAGATTTCCTCGGAGCCTGGCTCGAAGCGCCGCTCGCGGTGCGCATCGCCCGCGTGGCCGCGCGCGGGTCGGACGCCTCGGACGCCGACGTGTCGGTGGCCTCGCAGCAAAGGGAGCCGAACGGACTCAGCCCCGCCTGGCGACGCGTCGACGCGCGTGGCGACGTCGAGACCACCGTATCGAATTTGCTAGCGTTGCACGTTTAGTCGATCGAATCGTCTTTAATATCGGGCGGAGGCGGTGGCTTGAGACGGCCTGCGCGGCGCAATCCATCGCGTAGCACGAACTCGATCTGCGCATTCAAACTGCGCAGATCGTCTTCGGCCCAGCGTTGCATGGCGTCCATCACGGAGGCCGAGATGCGCAAAGGGTATGACTTTCTCTCAGGCACGCCGCCTCCGCCAAGACCAGAATTGCTTTAGTAGAGCGTTCCCGCATTAATGACGGGCTGGGTCGCCTTATCGCCGCAAAGCACGACGAGGAGGTTTGAGACCATATGGGCCCGGCGTTCGCCTTCGAGGTCGACGATCTCCTTCGCCGCGAGCTGGTCCATGGCGCTCTCCACCATGCCGACGGCGCCTTCCACGATCCGCTCGCGCGCCGCGATGATGGCGCTCGCCTGCTGACGCTGGAGCATAGCGGAGGCGATCTCTGGCGCATAGGCGAGGTGGCTCACGCGCGTCTCGATCACTTCAACGCCGGCCTGGGCGAGACGTTTGTGGATTTCCTCCTGCAGACGTTCTGAAACTTCGTCGGCGTGGCTGCGCAGCGCGATGCGACTTGGGTCGTCATCGGAATCGTAGGGATAAGTGGTCGCCATTTGGCGCAGAGCGCTTTCGGCTTGAATCTGGACGAATTCGACATAATCGTCGACGGCGAACAAGGCTTGGGCGCTGTCTGTGACGCGCCACACGACGATGGCGGCGATCTCAATGGGGCTGCCGTCGAGCTCGTTCACCTTCAGGACGTCGCTTTCGAAGTTTCGCACGCGCAATGAGATCTTGTGCTTGGCGAAGAACGGATTGACCCAACGCAGGCCCTGCTCATGCGCCGTGCCGACATAGCGGCCGAACAGGGTCAACGCGACAGCCTGGTTCGGCTGAACCGTGAAGAAGCCCGAAAAGATAACAAGCCAAGCCAAAAGAGCGACGACCGCGCCGGGCAAGACGATTGCGGGTCCCGTAGGCTTTTCGAATGGCGCCCCGAAAACCAGAAAAGGCGAGGCGATCAAAGCCGCAGCAATGATCGGCCAGGCGATCGCAATAACCAGCATGCCGATTCCGTTGGCCGTTGGTCTCGGAATCTCACGGATTCCAGGGTCTAGCGTCTTCACATCTGTCATGAGCGTCCTTCCTGATATTTGTTGATATTCAATATATGGTAGAAGATGATATCACTTTCAATGGCCGCACCGCGACGACCCGCCAGCTCGCGCGGGCTGCGTTTCGCTCGGTCAAATTCGAGAGGGTGGGTCGATCGCAAGACGCTCCGGGCCGGGCCCTCCCCCAGCGTCAGCCTTGCCCTCTTCGGTTCGGCCCCTATTGTCCCGCGATGATCTTGACCCACCCCCTGGAGGCCGCCCATGCGCTTTGAAGGCACCGAGAATTATGTCGCCACAGACGACCTTCGCGTGGCGGTGAACGCCGCAATCACGCTGGAACGGCCGCTCTTGGTGAAGGGCGAACCCGGCACGGGGAAAACGGTGCTGGCGATCGAGGTGGCCAAGGCGCTCGGCGCGCCTCTGATTGAATGGCACGTCAAGTCGACGACAAAGGCCAACCAGGGGCTCTACGAATATGACGCGGTCAGCCGCCTTCGCGACGGCCAGATGGGCGAGGAGCGTGCCAAGGATGTCAGGAATTATATCAAGAAGGGCAAGCTGTGGGAGGCGTTCACCGCGCCTGAGCGCCCGATCCTCCTGATCGACGAGATCGACAAGGCCGATATCGAATTCCCGAACGACCTCCTGCAGGAGCTCGACCGCATGGAATTCTATGTTTACGAGACCGACGAGACGGTGAAGGCCGTTCAACGCCCGATCGTCATCATCACGTCGAACAATGAGAAAGAATTGCCGGACGCCTTTCTGCGCCGTTGCTTCTTCCACTACATCAAGTTTCCCGACGAGCAGACGATGCGCGACATCGTCGAGGTCCATTATCCGGGCGTCAAACAGAAACTGGTCAAAGAGGCGCTGACGGCCTTCTATTCCATGCGCGAAGTGCCGGGCATGAAGAAGAAGCCCTCCACCAGCGAGCTGCTCGATTGGTTGAAGCTGCTCATGAACGAGGACATCGACCTGGAGACGCTGCGGGAACAGGATCCGACCAAACTCACCCCGCCGCTCCATGGCGCGCTGTTGAAGAACGAACAGGACGTCGCCCTCTTCGAACGCCTCGCCTTCCTCGCCCGGCGCGAGACGCGGGGACCGGCGGGCTAGGACGCTCGCCACCCGCATTCGGGATTGACCGTCTCAACGCGTGCGGCGTGAGACAGGGTTTCCGATCGCCAGAACAAATCCCACCGAGCGCGCGCGATCGACGCCACGCGTCCGCGAACGCGAAATTGACCTCCCGTGAGCAACGCCCGCCTTTTGCTCGCCGGGCCGCACACCAATGTCTCGCCCCACCTAATGACTGAACGCGAGCCCGACATGATACGCCGCAGAACCCTAATCGCCGGCCTAGTCGCCACAGCCGCTCTGCGTGTCCCTCCAGCCCTTCCTGCCGCCGCCCTGGGCGGAGCAGGCGCGCCCGAACCGAAGCGCTCCGACGACACCGCGACTGGCGTGACCTTCACTCGGAACGAAATCGAAGAGGCCGGGTCCGAATTCCTTGGCGTCGGCGCACGCGAATTCGCCCAAGCCGTTGAGCGCGTCTTCTCTGATTTAGGCGAACCCGTGGGCTATGTCGCCGGCGCGGAAACGGCCGGCGCGTTCGGGGTGGGCCTTCGCTATGGCGAGGGCGAGCTTATTCTGAAGTCCGGCCCGCGGCGCGACGTATTCTGGCGCGGCCCGTCGGTGGGCTTCGACATTGGCGGAAACGCCTCCCGCGTCTTCACCCTCGTCTACGATCTTCAAGACGCCGACCGAATCTACAAGCGCTATCCTGGCGTCGACGGGTCGGGCTATTTCATCGCCGGCATCGGCGTCAATTATCAACGCCGCGGTCCGTCGACCCTCGTACCCATGCGCGTCGGCGTAGGCCTGCGCGCCGGCGCGAATGTCGGCTATCTGAAGTATTCGCGGAAAAAGCGGCTTCTGCCTTTGTGACGCCGCCTAATCCCCCTCCGGGTGCAACATCACGTCGGGCTCCCCGACGGGCGCGCGACCGGCTAGCACGTCTTGGCGCGATTTTAGGAAGTCGGCCATCTTGGTCTTGTCATGGCGCTCCTGGCTCCAGGTCCACCAGGCAAAGCCGATCCAGCCGGCGTGAAACAAAAGCCCCGCCAGTATCGCCGCCCATCCCGGGATGAAGCCGATATGGGCGCGATCGATGAACGTGTCCCAATTGGGCACGTCGCTCGGATGCATGGAGATCTTCGCGAAATAGGCCGCGCCTTGGATCGCGAAGATCCAGCCGAAATTCCGCCTTAGCCGCCGCCCCACGGCGCGCGCCATGGAGATGCGGTATTGGGGTTTTTCATAATCGTCCGAAAGCGCGGTCCCGCGGTCTAGCGGGATGTTCGCGCCCTCGCCGCGCAGGATGGGCACGTAAAACGCAATCTCCAAAACCCGCGCGCGGAACCGCCAAACGTAGAAGAAGCGATATCGCCGCGCTTCAAGCATCAGGAACATGATGCTCAACAGGCCGACGAGAACGATGGGAAACGGGCTCGCCTGGGCGGTGGCGAAGCTGATCGACAGGGCGATGCCGGTCGAGACGACAGCCCAATTGGTGGTCTGGTCCAGCCGCTGTCGCCACGTCGTGGAGCGGTACACCTCGGCGCGATACAAATGGGCGAGCGCGCCGATTTCTTTCGAACCGGAAATGCCCGTCTGGTCGAATTCGTCTAACGGGTCGGCGTCGCCGCCGAAATCGTCTCCATGCGCCATAGGTCGATTATGCGCCGAGTCTGATCAAAACCGAAGCGCGCCTTGCGTCGCAGGCGAGCCACACACCTGAACGGCCTTGTTTTCACGGCGGTCGACCTAGGTCCCCCACGGGGCCATTTAGCGAGGACGCGCCATGATCATTGTCCACCATCTGGAGAAGTCGCGCTCTCAGCGCATCCTCTGGCTCTTGGAAGAGCTGGGCCTTGAGTACGATGTGAAGCGCTATAATCGCGACGCCCAGACCAATCTGGCGCCGCCGGAGCTGAAGAAGATCCATCCGCTCGGCAAGTCGCCAATGATCGAAGACGATGGCGCCGTCGTCGCCGAGACCGGCGCGATGGCGGAATACCTCGTCGACAAGGCGGACGGGAAATTGCGGCCGGCCGCTGGGGCGCCTGAATTCGAACGCTATCGCTATTGGCTGCACTACGCCGAAGGTTCGGCCATGACGCCGTTGCTGCTGAAGCTGATCGTCGGGCGCATGGGCCAAGCCGACATGCCATTCTTCGCAAAACCCGTCGCGAAACAGATCACCAAGGCGGCGATGGAGGGCTTTATCGATCCGCAGCTGAAGCTGCATTTCGACTTCATCAACGACGAACTCGGGAAGTCTCCTTATTTCGCCGGCGACGATCTCACGGCGGCCGACGTCCTGATGAGCTTTCCGCTTGAAGCCGCCAGCGCCCGCGGCGGCGATGTGATCGGATCGAACATCAAAGGCTTCCTGGAACGCATCCACGCGCGCGACGCCTATCAGCGCGCGCTCGAGCGCGGCGGCCCTTACGAGATCCTGGGCTAACCGAGCCCACCGGCGGTCAAGACGCGGTCCCAATCGAAGCCGCGATTTGGATCCCACCCCCAGCGCTCGACCGGGTTGACGTCCTCATGCCCGCAAATCGTCTCGCGCGTTTTTGGGACGCCGTAACGCAGGCAGATATCGTCCACCAGGGCGGCCAGCGTTGCGTACATGGCGTTCGGATATTGGGCCGGATCGGCTGAGACGCTGCCGAAACTCAGCAATTCGACGCCGATGGACGTGTCGTTCGGATTGTGCGCCGAATGGGCATAGCCGATCGGCAGGGGACGACGTCCCCAAGCTTGGTCGAAATACCCGTACTCCGGCCATTCCCCGCCCCCGCGCGGCAAGACCAGCGCGGCCTGCGCGTTCGGCTCCGTCCCGATCTCCCGGCCTTCGCTGTCGAGGAAAATCGAGCCGTCGGGGTAATGATGACGGGCCCAATTGCCGGCGAAATAGCGCTTATAGCGCCGCCAGGAGCCGTCGCCGCGATTGTAGACGTCGCGCACGAAGGATTTGATCCCAGAGTGCCAGGCGCGCTTATGCTCCGGGACGAATTGGTGCAGGCCGCCATCCGGCGTAATCAGGTAATGCGCGCTCGCCCCGCCGCCAGGCGTGGTGAAGCGGTTGACCACAGCCTCGACGCTCTTGGTCCCCGTGACATGGATGATAACGCGGTCGACCAGGCCCGCTTGCCGAGCGCTGGCGTTTCCATTGGCGTGGCGGTGTTCGGCCGGCACAGACGGGTGCCAGCCATTCTCCAATTCCGCACCGCGCCCCATGACCGCTGAAGGCGGCGCGCCGGCGACGTCGTCGGGCTCGCGCGCGGGATCGTCCGCCACGGGCGCGTCGCGCGGCGGATCTGGCGGCGGCGCCGGAGTTTCTATGGGCTCAAACAGCGCTGCGACCGGGCTCAGATGCTGGGCGAACACGTATCCGACAAAAAGCCCGTCGCCAGGGACATCGGCGAAAACGAGCCACCAGCCCTGGTGATCCGTCCCGTCCAGGCGGGCGACCGCTTGGCCGTTGGCGAGAAGCGCGAGAATCTCCGAATTCGTCGAGGGTTGGACGCGCAGGCGCAAACCGCTGGCGCTGACCCGAAAGATCTTCTCATACATGCGCGCCCCTCCCCCGTCGAAGATCGCCTACGAGCCGACGCCGGCGCCGCACGCATTGATGAGCGCCGCCTGGCGGCGATTGAGACAGGCGCGGCTGTTGGGATCCCGCCGACACGGCGCGGCGCGGCGGCATTCAAGCGTGTTGTCTGGGCACGGCGTAATCTCCAGCGCGCTCGCCGCGGAGCCGAGCGCGCCGGCGCGGGCGGTGAGGAAGTCGTCGACGGCGCCGGCGGGAAGTTTCGCGCGCAGCCGCAAGCCTGCCCGGGAGACGCCGCACGCGATCGCAGTCGCCTGCTCTGTCCGGCCCGACGCAGCGTCGCCTTCCACTTGAAGCAGATCGGGCCACCGCGAGGAGACTTCGCTGTCGAATTCACGCAGCCGGAACAGAATGTCTTCCGCGTCGAGCGCGCCATCGCTGAGCGCGGCGGCGACCAATTCCGTCCGCGCCCGGCGGGCGCCGACCGTGGCGTCCATCACCGCGATCACTTCACAATCTGCGTTATTGTTCAGATTGGAGCAGACGGCGTCCGATTGCGCCGCCACACGGCGCGCATTGAGGGCCGGATCAGCGGTCAGAGACGATTGCGCGCGGGGCACATCCGTCAGCAGCGCATAAGCTTCAACGCTGACCCCGTAGCAACGCGCCAGCAACGCCGGGTCGGACACGCCCTCCGGCGCCTCGCAATCCATGGCCATCTGAGCAAGCGCGGCCTCTTGGGCGCCAAGGGCGTCATGATACGCAGCCCAATCTCCGGTCGCTGGATCCCCCAGAACACCCGCAAGGTCCGCGTTCAGCGCGTTTAAGTCGTCGCGCGGCGCGGCCGGATTTGTGGCGCAAGCCGAAGCCAATACTCCAAAGACGATGATCAGAAATCGGGTCATGCCGTTCCTCTCCTATGCGGGTTGCTTCAACACGGAGAGGAGGACGTCGTCGGACAGCGCAGAGACCGCGTCCGGGCCGTTCTCCAAAACGTGTGCAATGTAAAACGAATAAATTTCAAGCCAGTCCCGGGCGCCCACCACCTTGCGGGCGTCGTTCGATCCCGCAAGTCCGTTGACGCGTCGCATCAGGTCGCCGACGGCCTCGACATGCCGCGCGCGGACCGCCTCGTCATTGATGACGGACAGCGCCCCGCTGCCGGCGGCGAACAGCGTGACGCGGAGCGCTTCGGCCAATGTCTCTCCGAACAGGACTTGTCCCGGCGCGCCGGGCGCGCCTGACATCGTATCGCGCGCCGTGCCCAGCACCTGGCGGATGAGCGTCAGGGCGATGGATTGCCCGGCTCCGTCGGCGTTCAGGCCGAACAAGCGTCCCGGGTTCTGCAACGCCGTGTCCAACGCGACCGCAACAATGCCCCGCCAATGCTCTCCGTTCAGCAGGCCCGTATTGTCGGACGCGACGGCGGCCGCGATGTTTTCGGCCAAGGCGGCGATCACCGGATTGCCGCCCTCGCGGACAATCATGTGGGGCGATCTCGCCACGTGGGAGGCCATAAGCTGCAGGACGTCGATCGCCTGAGACTTGGTGAAAACGTCGCCAAGCGCGTCGGCCCCGTCGCCGGAGACGACGTTCTGAAGCCCTCCAATCAGATCGCCGACCAAATGGGTCGCGATATCGGCGCCCATCATGGTCGCATCGCCGCCGGCGATCGCCGACCGCAGGCGCGTCGAGGCGTAATCTCCAAGCACGCCCAGCGCGACGGACGCGATATCGGGCGCCAGGCCGTCCTCAACCCCGAAGGGCCGAGGCGCGTTGATCAGCTTGCCGGCGATCGAGGACAGCAATAGCCGCCCGAAATCACCCTCCATGTCGCCGTCAGCTGTACGAATGAACATCTCCGGCCGCTGTTGGGCGACCTTCAAAGCCGCGCCCAGCACCGTCACCGCGCCATCTTGGGAGAACAATTTGCGCGCGTTGAACGCCTCCGGCTCTCCCGACGCCAGAACGCCCAACGTCTCGCGCACCACCTGGCCCAAGACCCGCTCTTGGCCGAAACGGCCGCCAAGATAATCGTTGGCGTGCGCCGACAGGGTGGTCAGCACGCCGTGCGCCATGGGTCCGGTGATCATGTCGCGAAGGCGGTTGTCCACGAAAACGTGCCGTGCGCCGTTGACGGCCACCTCCTGCTGCAGCGGATGCAGCAGGCCCATCACCAGCGGCCGCCACCGTTCATGGCTTGTGACGAGGTCCGGATTGTCGACGATCGTCTGGAGCGAGGCCTCAGCGAAGGATTCCGCCAGCATCGTCGCCAGCGATCCGCCGGCCTGGTCGTCGGCGTCGAACGCGCGGGCCAGGTTGGGCGCCAGCGCGGACAGCATCGCTTGGACATTGCCGCCGATCCCGAGAAGACCCGGCTGAACCGCCAGCACGTCCAGCCCGACATCGACGACATGGCGGAAAAAGCGCGACCAAGGCGAGGGATTGTCCGGGTCAGACCAAACCTTGTGATGATAAATCACCAGATGGTTGCGCACCTCTCCGGGCGAGAGGTCGGCCCCGTTCCCGTGACGCCTCTGATGCTCCAGGACGCACTTCGTCAGCGCCTCTTCGAACTGCGCCTCGCCGCCAGGTGCGATCAAGGGGAAATTGTCCTCCCCGCGCGCCGGCCGGCCATCTCCGTTCATCAGGAAAACGCCCGGATAGTCGCGGCCCTCAAGGTAATCTTCAGCAGCCTCGATCTGCTCACAAACCCAACGCCGCACCCACAATTCCGATTGGGCCCGGTCGCCGATCGAAAAGTTTGCAGCCTGGGGCACCAAGACTTCGAGGTCCTGGCGCTGCGTAAGGCCGCGCAAATAAGCGGCGTACCCCTCATGACCAAGCCGCAGGGCGCCCGAGACAACGGAGGCGAAGGTGAAGGGGCTGATCGGCAGCATCAGGCCCTCCCCGACCAATCGCCGCGCACGCGGCGGATGGCGCCGCGCAGCCCCGCCGCGTCGGATGGCTCAGGGCCGGCGCCGGTGGCCTCGGCGCGATCGGCCCCCGCAACGCCAGTCGCTTCCCGGCTGGCTTGACCAAGGCGCTGGCCGATCGGCCGGGTTTCAGCATGCGCGGTCGGCGCAACGCCAGCTGCAATCAGAAAGGAATCCGTCAGCTCTTCAATATCGGGATCTTCGCCGCCGCGCTTGCCGAGACGGGCCGGACGCTGCTCAGCGTCCGCCTCGCTCTCACCGCCGCCGACGCGCAAAGACGCTGTCGAGCCGATCATGGCGGCGAGATTGCCGAACAGGCGGTACCAAAACGGCGCGCCCAAAGCGAGCAGACCGGCGGTGGCGATCATCGACAAGAGCCAAACAATCCCTTCGGCCGGATCCGAGATCAGCCGTTCAGACCAATCGGGCAGCCAAGTCGGCAAGACGACCACCCCAAACAAGCGCGGCGCCTGCGCCGGTCCGCAGCGTTCTATGTCCGCGCTTGGTCGTTCGCAAAACGGAAACAGGTCATGGCCCATCGGCAATTGCGTGCTCGCCCGCATCGTATCGAGCACCGCATTGATCTGGACGCTCGCTTCGCGAAGCGCCGTCAGGTCCGCGTCGTTGAGCTCTCCGTCAGCCGCCTCCGCCACGTCGTCGAACGCCGTCTCAAGCCGGGCCGTGACCGCAGCGCCCCGCGATTCCAGTTGGGTTCGGTCATCGGAACTGACGAAGGACAGTGTGCGGTTCAGCGCCTCCGGATCGTTGGCGAGGTGCATGTAGAGGTCGATCGCATTCACGTTCGCGAGCGTCACGAACAGGAACGCCGACAAGCCCGCGATAACCTTGGCGCGCCGGCGAAAGAAATGGCTCTGGGCCACGCCGTAGCGGTCAAACTCGTAGCTCAGCCGGGACATGGCCTGACGGATCTGGCTGCGATCCTTGAAGGCGAGCCGCTCGCCGAAATCGGTGGCGGCCATCTGCTCGGCGAATTGGCGACGGGTTAGACGCTCGAACCGGCGCTGAAAGAGATTGAGCCCCCAATTGGCCGGCCACCACCAGCGCCCGCCGCCGCCATAGGACGGGACGGATGTGACCGCTTTGGCGAAGTCCGCCGCTTCCTTCGATCGGCCGCGGGCATGGAGCACCTCGCGGCGGGGCTGGCGGCCTTTTTCGATGTCGACGACGACGCCGTCGTGCAGCGCGCGCAACATCTCTTCCAGCCCCTGCCGGCGGAGCGACAGGACTTTGTGTACGGCCTCCACGCTGATCGAAACGATCGTCGAGAAGATCGCCATCAATCCCGCAAAGGCGAGCAACGCCAAAAGCCAGTTCATATCCCCTCTCCCCCAGAGGCGGCTTTACGAAAGAGTAAGCATTCCAAGCCGCCGGCGTCCATAGGCAACAGCTCACGCTTCGGCCTTCCGGGCCCTCCATCGGTCCGGGCCGCGGGCGGCTGGGGCGTTGTGGGCCAGTGTGGGCGCGGGCTGCGGGGCGGCCGGCGGCGGGCCGCCCATGGCGTCGGTGTTGAAGGCGGGCGGAAAATGCTCGGGCCGGACGGTGGTCTCGCCCACGCGTTCGCCGATCTCGTAGAGGCGGTTGAGATTGGTCTGCTCCGCGCAATCCATGCCTTGCAGCTTGCGCATGATGCGCGGGCCGTACGCCTCGCCCTCATAGAGGAAGCCCATCTCCGCCAATGTCTTCGACTCCAGGCGCGCGTCGTAGCGCTGGAAGGCGAAGAGCGGGGCCGGTGCGATACAGTGGGAATGGCCCTCGCCTGGGCGGTCGGCGTGGAAATCCACCTCGGAATTGATCGGGTAGGCGTTCGCCGGGCCTGAGAGCGCCTGCATCAGCATCGTGGTCGTCTTCGCGACATCCTGGATCGAGCCCGCCAGTGAAAACACCGCGCGCTGGAGCGCCGCCATCTTGCGCAGCTTCCGGCCGGCAAACCGCTCGCGATACTCCCCGGTGCCGATCGAGATGATCAGCAGCTTGTCCGCCCCCGTCGCCCAGCGCAGGCCGTAGCCCGGCAGCGTCGTATAGAGCCAGAAGGCGAGGCTCGGATTGTTCAGCCCCGCCACCGCGCCGTCCATGAAGGCGCCGGGATCGCTTCCGCGTTCGATCTCGATGTCGACATGGTCGAAATAGGCCGGGGCCGCGGCGCTGGCGCGCACCACGTGGCGCAGCAGATATTGCGCGTTCGGATGGTCGAGGTCGTCGCCGTCCCAATAGGGCGCCTTCGGGTTGTTGGTCAGGATCCAGCCCGACCCCGTATCCATGCGTTTCGCGGTCACGCCGAAGCCGGTGGCCAGCGCATCGGCGTCGAGCGGCAGGTCGCCCAGATGCTCGCTGAGCTGCGCGTCCAGCGCGTCGGCGTCGAAGCGGTTGACGAAGATGCGGCCGAACCGGTTCGGCTTGCCGAAGATCGTCGGCCCCATCTCCATATAGAGGCTCTGAAGATCGGCGACCTTCTTGCCGAGCGCCAGCCAGGCGGCCACGATCGAGCCCGTGGACGTGCCGCCGATGAAATCGAAATAATCGGCCAGCACGAAATTGGCCCGCGCCGTCCCCTCGGGCAGGCGGGCGGCCAGCGTTGATTCCAGATGCTTCAGGATCCCGCAGGACAGGAGCCCGCGAATGCCCCCGCCGTCGAGCGCCAGGATCCGCTTCGCCCCGGCCGGCCGCAGCTTCCGGTCCCGCGCCCGGTCCTGCCGCCATTCATAATCCTCAGCCATCGACGCCCTCCCCGCTTGGGAAGAATGGAACGGCAAATGGACCAGAAAGGGAAGAGGCTTGGCGAGGCCGGGCGCCCCGCATCATAGCCCGTCCAGCGCCGCTTCGACCTTGTCCTTGCGGCGGAACACATCGCGGAAGGTGTCGGCGGGGTAGAAATCGGCCGCCTCGTCCTCGCCCCGGTTCACATGCCAGCCGATCAGGTCTTCGGCGCGC
>CAZQZC010000013.1:0-28978 GCA_964597685.1 uncultured Hyphomonadaceae bacterium
CAGAGCTGCGACCCATTTCGCGGGCTCCCAGTACGTCACCCGCGGATCGGACAGGCCACCCGTCACGAGCATCGCTGGATAGGGGCGTTCGGTCACTTGGTCGTACGGCGAATAGGCCGCGATCCGGTCATAATCGTCGGCGCGCTCAATCGGATTGCCCCATTCCGGCCATTCCGGCGGCGTCAGCGGCAGGCTGGGGTCGGACATCGTATTCAGCACGTCTACAAACGGAACGGCTGCGACGATCCCGGCGAACAATTCCGGGTCCATATTCGCTGCAGCCCCCATTAACAGGCCGCCCGCCGATCCCCCCATGCCGACAATCCGCCCTTCGGCGGTATAGCGCATGTGCGCCAAATGCCGTCCTGCGGAGACGAAATCGGCGAAGCTATTCGTCTTCTTGTCGAGCTTGCCATCGAGGTACCATTGGTAGCCCTTGTCCTGCCCGCCGCGGACATGGGCGATGGCATAGATGAAACCTCGATCGACCAAGCTCAGCCGCGACGTGCGGAAATCGGCCGGAATCGTGATCCCGTAAGATCCGTATCCATAGAGAAGCAAGGGGGCTGATCCATCCGCCGGCGTGTCGGCGCGCCGCAATACGGTGATCGGGATCTCAGCGCCGTCGTGTGAAGGCGCGTTGATCCGCTCTACGACGTAATCTTCCGGGTTATGGCCCGAGGGCACTTCGCGGGTTTTCCTTAAGGTCCGCCCACGGGTCGCCATGTCATAATCAAAGACCTGGTCAGGCGTTGACGGCGAGGCGTAAGCGAGCCGGAGACTTGTCGTGTCGTACGCGTATCCGCCGGAAGCGGCGATGTCGTAGGCGGCTTCGTCAAAGGCGATCGCGTGCTCAGCGTCCGTTTCGGCTTCGCGCACGACGATGCGCGGCAATCCGTCTTCTCGCTCCGTCCGAACAAGGAAGTCTTTGAAGGCGATAAGGTCGAGGACCAGGACGCCGGGGCGGTGGGGGATCTCGTCGATCCAGTTCTCCCGACCGGGCGCCGCGGTGGGGACGGATACAATCTTGAAGTCGATCGCCCCATCGGCGTTCGTGACAATCCAGAAACGATCGCCCCGATGGTCGACGCCGTATTCGACGCCGGTCTCGCGCGGGGCGATCGTCCGAAGGCTTGGATCCGCCTCATCTGACCTGAAGAAATGGATCTCAGACGTCGTATGGTCGCCGGCGGAGATAAAAATGTAGTTGGAGGACTGGCTCTGCTCGAGGCCGACAAAGAAGCCGGGGTCCTGTTCTTCGTAAATCAGCGCGTCTTCCGGCTCTCCGAGTTTACGACGGAAAACGGCTGATGGCCGGCCGTTTTCGTCGCGCTTAACCCAGAAGATGACGTCCGACCCGGCGCCCCAGACGAAATCGCCAGTCGTTTGTTCGATGACCGTATCGAGATCTTTGCCTGTTGCGATGTTGCGGACGCGGATGGTGTAAATCTCGCTGCCCTGATCGTCCACGGCGTAGGCGATCAGTTTGTGATCGGGCGAATGTTCGACGTCGCCGATGTCGAAATAGGGTTTTCCCGCCCCCTCTCGATCGCCGTCGAACAGCACATCTTCATTTGCACACTCGACGAAGGCTTCTGCGGCCGGCTTCCGGACGAAGATCGGATACTCGCCGCCTGTGCGGTAGCGCGATCCGTAGGCCCAAGGACCATCAATGGAGGGGACGGCGCTGTCGTCCTCTTTGATCCGGCCGCGCATCTCCTTGAACAATGCGTCGCGCAAGTCTTGCGTCGGCTCTTCCAGAACAGCCTTGGTATAGGCGTTCTCGGCTTCAAGGTAGTCTCGGATGTCCGCACGCAGGACGCTTGGGTCCTGCATAATCTCCTGCCAATTTGCATCTTTCAGCCAGGCATAGGGATCGGTGCGGGTTCGTCCCACTTGTTCGATCGTGACCGATTCTCTTTTCGCGACAGGCGGCGCGAGACCCGCCGGTGGCCTGAGATTATGCATGGGGCGTCATTCGAACGATGTCGGACGGAAGTCGAGCACAACGCCATTGATACACCAGCGCTGACCGGTCGGCGGCGGGCCGTCCTTGAAGACATGCCCCATATGCAGTCCGCAGACCGCACAATGACACTCGGTTCGCGGATAAACGAGTTTGAAGTCTGTCTTCGTTTCAACCAGCGCGTCGTCGACCGGCTTCCAAAAACTCGGCCAGCCGGTGCCGGAGTCGAATTTGTTGTCCGACGACCAGAGCGCCGTCCCACAGCCCACGCAATGGTAGGCGCCCTGTCGTTTCTCGTCGTTGTGATTGCCAGGCGTGAACGCCCGCTCGGTGCCTTCTTTCACGCCGACATGGAATTGCTCCGGCGTCAGCAAGGCCTGCCACTCGGCGTCGGTCCGTTTGATTTTCGCCAGCGTTGTCTTGTCTGTCATGGGGACGATCCTCCTGCGCAGCATATAGCGCTGGAGGATCGCAACGAAAACGGATGCCTGGTCCTCACTTCAGCGTGACTGCGCCTGCGATATAGGCGACGAGACAATCATTGCGGTCCGTCAGCTCCTCCGTTGCGAGAACCGCCATGCCAGGACCTTCAAAGCGCGGGTCGTCGCACTGGCCGTCATTCGCCCAATCCGAACCGTTCACACCGAAATCAATGTTGTCGTGGACTTGGGCAAGTCCGGCGATGCCGAGGCTTTCCGGCGATCGCAGCACCAACGTTCCAGCTTCCCAGGCGGTTCTGCAATCGGTCGCGTCATGGCCAACATCACCCGGCATCAGGGGCGGGCCGGCCATGCCCTCGCCAAGAAACGTCCGATCGTCGCACTCGCCATCGTTCGCCCATGTGCTTGCATCATCGCCGAAGTCGATCGCGTCGATCGGTGCGGCTGGCGCGGGCGCGGCGTTTCCGACGAGGGACAGGCGTCCCGCTTCGAACGCCAGACGGCAATCGGTGGCGTCGTGGCCGATATCTTCGTCCAGAAGCGGCGTATTTGTCATTCCGGGGCCTTCAAAGCGTTTGTCGTCGCACTCGCCGTCATTCGCCCAGTCGCCCTCGTCATCACCGAAATCGAGATTAGAGAGCGCGGTTTCGGGGGCGGCCGTATCGGACGCCAAGACAAGCAGACCGGCCTCATAGGCCGCGCGGCAGTCCGAGGCGTCGGCGCGAATATCGCTGTCGAGCAGCGTTGTCGCCGTCATGCCAGGGCCCGTAAAGCGAGGATCGTCGCATTCATCGTCGTTGGCCCATTGGCTGGTATCGCCGCCGAAATCCACGCCGCTGGCGTCGACCTTCAGCAAGCCTGCATCCCAAGCCGCACGGCAATCGGTGGCGTCATGGCCAACATCGCCGTCGAGCAGCGGTGTGTCCGTCATGCCTTCGCCGGTGAAGCGGCTGTCGTCACACTCGCCGTCATTGGCCCACTGGCCGGCATCGTCGCCAAATTCGACGGCCAAAGCCTGGGCTGAAGCTGGGCTTGCCGCCAGCGCTGAAGCCGCAAGGCCGATCCCCGTGATGACAAGATGTTTCATATGTCCCCACCCCATTTCATTACCCTCCGTATAGAACCGATATCGCCTCCGCGACGCAGGCCGGACGCTCCTGGCCCTCGATTTCGATTGTGGATTCCATGATCGTCTGAAGCCCGCCCGCCTTCGGCTTGACGGATTTACAATGCTGACTAAGGCGCACCCTGGAGCCCACCGGCACCATGTTTGTGAAACGCACCTTGTCCGAGCCGTAATTGATGCCGCGGGTCACGCCGGTGACACGCAACACTTCCGCGCTGAGCATGGGCAGAAGCGACAGCGTGAGGTAGCCGTGCGCGATGGGCGCGCCCATTTCTTTGGTCGCGCGCTCCACGTCGACGTGGATCCACTGATGATCGCCTGTCGCGTCTGCGAACAGATTGACGCGGTCCTGGTCTATGACGTGCCAATCGGAATAGCCGACATGCTCGCCGGCAAGCGATTCAAGGTCTGCGAATGCAATGGTGCGCGGCTCTGCCACGATCGATCTCCTTTTGTCATTTTCTCTCGTTTCCTTGTTGTGGCCTGGCGGCCGAGCGGGCGCAAGACAGTCGGCCCTGTGCGCCCGATGCGGCCGGGTTCGGACGGCGTCTCAGGAATCACCGAAACGTGTAGATCCCGTAAGCGGGTTCTCAACGCGCCCCAAATCTCTGTTCGATCTCACCATTTTAAGTCGGCAGGCGCTCATGCGTGTTGGAAGTGAATGACAACACGCTAAAATAGATAGAAATTGGCTCAGCAACGGTTATTCTCCCCGTTGCGGCCTGACGACAAGCTTGGTGGAAGCGCCGTAAATATTGAACAACCGGGCGTTCGAATTCCTCGAGCGGCGACACTGCGCCTCCGTGTCGAGGCGAGAGGGCGCTTGCTTGTCTGGAGTAGAAAACTTATCGGAGATTCAGATCGTGACCCTCAAAACACTCTTCGCGGCGACGGCTGCGGTGACTTTCCTCGGTGGCGTGCAGGCGCCTGCAACTCAAACTACAGGCGCGCAACTTAAGACCAATTCGATTTTGCCTGAGGATCCCCCTGAGTGTCTCAGCGACGGCGCGTGCCGATGCATTCGGACACCGGGCGGTCTCTTTTTGTGCTTCAACATCTGATGCGACGTCTACGTTGAGCCGTATTGCCCACAACGCCCATGGGGCGCGAGCGTCGTCTGCGTACGACGCCAGATAACTCCAGGGCGGATCAAACGATCCGCCCGCCTTCCTTGCCCCAGTAACGGTCGCGGATCAGGCGTTTGTAGAGTTTTCCGGTTGGGTGGCGCGGGAGTTCGGGGTCGAAGTCGACGCTCTTCGGACATTTGATCTTCGCCAAATGCGCCTGGCAATGGCCGATCAGCTCTTCGGCGAGCGCGTCTGACGGCTCGACACCTGGCATGGGCTGGACGATCGCCTTCGCCGCTTCGCCAAAGTCCTCGTCCGGCACGCCGATGACCGCGACATCGGCGACCTTGGGGTGGGTGATCAGAACGTTCTCCGCCTCCTGCGGATAGATGTTCACCCCGCCTGAGATGATCATGAAGGCCTTGCGGTCGGTGAGGTAGAGGTACCCGTCTTCATCCACTCTGCCGACGTCGCCCAGGGTGGACCAATCCGCGTGGACGGGGTGTTGCGCGCCGCGCGTCTTGTCAGGATCGTTGTGATAGGTGGGCGGCGTCGTGCCGCCGTAGAAAATCGTGCCAGCCTCGCCGATCGGAAGCTCATGTCCCTCATCGTCGCAGATGTGCAGCTCACCCCAAACGGGCCGGCCGACCGAGCCCCTATGCGCCAGCCACTCTTGCGAATTCACCCATGTCATGCCGTTGCCTTCGGACCCGGCGTAATACTCCTCGATAATCGGCCCCCACCAATCGATCATTTGCGCCTTGACGGGAATGGGGCAGGGCGCAGCGGCGTGGATCGCGCAGTTAAGGCTGGAGACGTCATAGCGCTGTCTCGCCTCCTCAGGCAGTTTCAGCATGCGCACAAACATCGTCGGAACAAGCTGGGTGTGGGTCGCCTTGTGGCGCTCAACGGCGGCGAGATAACCCTCCGGGTCGAACTTCTCCATAATGACCAGCGTTGCGCCGAACCGTGTCATCGCCATGCACCAGCGCAACGGAGCGGCGTGATAAAGCGGAGCGGGGGAGAGATAGATCGAGTCCGGAGTGACCCGGCAGAGCGCGCGGGCGATTTCCGTCAGCACGTTCGGCGCGTCGATCGGCGCGCCTGGCTCCAAAGGCGGGCGTATGCCCTTTGGCCGCCCCGTGGTGCCCGACGAATAGAGCATGTCGGTTCCCGCCTGCTCGTCGGCGATCGGCGTCTCGGGAAAGCTCGCACGGGCGTCCTCAAGGCTTTGGAAGCCGGAGATTTCGCCGTCGATAGAGAGGTGAAACTCCAACGGCGTTGATCGTCTCACCTCTTCCGCCACCGCAGAAAGCCCGGCCGAAACAATCAAAGCGCGCGCGCCGGAATCGCGGATGATATAGTCGACCTCCGGCGCGGTGAGCCGCGATGAGATGCAGACATAATAGAGACCCGAACGCTGGGCCGCCCAAGCGATCTCAAAGTAGCGCGGCGAGTTCTCGGCGAAGAGGGCGATCGTATCGCCGGCCTGAAGACCTTGGCTGCGGAACAGGTGCGCGACTTGGTTGGACCGGCGGTCAAGCTCGCCAAAGGTCACCGTCTCGCCTGAGCCCGCCATGACATAGGCGAGCTTGTCTGGATTTGCCGTCGCATGAATATGCGGGTGCACGCCGCGTTCCTCCCTGGTTTTCTGACATCACAATAGCGCAGGCGCGCGAACCGAAAAGCCCGCGGGACCGGCGCCCAATTCGGCGCTTTTGCGGGACTGTTCCAATGTCGGTTTGCGACGCCCGTAAAATCAGGGCCTTCGGGCGCCGGTCCAGCGCCGATGAGTCCCGGTTAGGCGAGGATAAGCCGCGCTTATCCCCGGCCTCTTGGTGACAGCCTAAGGTCTTCGATCTTGAGGAGGGCTGAGCCGATGCAAGCCAGCGTCACATCGCCAATTTGTCGGCGGGCGGCCAACACTCAGGCGAAAGCGGACGCTTCCACAAAGACCAAGGCGTCGCCATTATTGCACCAGCGCAGGCCGGTGGGTCTTGGCCCATCCGGGAAGACGTGGCCCTGGTGGCCGCCGCAGCGTGCGCAATGGTACTCCGTCCGCGGCGTCCACAATTTGTTGTCGACCTTGGTGCCCATCCGATCGGAGGCGGCCGGCTGCGTGAAGCTGGGCCAGCCTGTGCCGCTTTCATATTTGTCGGCCGACGAGAACAGCACCGACCCACACCCTGCGCAGGCGAACCAGCCGTCGCGGTATTCTTTGTTCAGCGGGCTGGCGCCGGCGCGTTCCGTGGCTTCCAGACGCAGGATCCGGAAGGCGTCGGGCGAGAGCCGATCGCGCCAATCATCCTCGCTGAGAGCCTGCCAGTCCTGCGCGCTCCAGTCCGGAAAGCCAGGCGCGGTCAGAGGCGCGTCGCCTGCATTGGCAAGGACTATCGTCTCAATCTCCGGCGTGCTCGCCGGTTGTCCGATCATCCAGGAGACGCCGGCCAAGCCCGCCGCTCCGCCGCCTAGGAGAAAAGCTCGTCGCGTTGTCGAAATCGGTTTCATGCCGGGTAGATGCTGCATGTGCTCAACTCAGAAAAGGGCTTCACGGTCAGTTGACTGGATACTCCGTGCCCTGTGGATCTGGCGAGGCGTCGCCTATCTCCGGTCGTGTGGGAAGGCCGGGGCTTCTCGCTTCGCTTGGGTTTTGTTGGACAAAAGCCAATTTGAGGTCGCGCGATGTCTGGCCTCCGCCGTCTGGAGCCCACCCCGGAGGTTTGGCGAAGCGGGCGGCCCAGCGCCAAGGTTTCAGCCCGTCGCGCCGGCAATCGCCGATGAGAGCCGCCAATTCGTGGTAGGCCACCACCAACGGATTGTGGGTGCGCAGCGGCGTCACGAGGCCGTAATCCGGCTTCTCGCGCTTCAATTCAGGCACGAACGTCCCGAACATCTTGTCCCAGATGATCAACACTCCGGCGTAATTGGCGTCCAGATAGCGCGGATTGCGGCCATGGTGGACGCGGTGGTGCGACGGCGTGTTGAACACGGCTTCGAACCAGCCGGGCATACGGTCGATCGTTTCGGTGTGAATCCAGAATTGATAGACGAGGTTCAGCCCCATGGAGAAGAAGATCACAGCCGGATGGAACCCCATCGCCACCATGGGCAGGCCGAGCAGGATCAGCCCCGTCAGCGGTCCATACCAAGGTTGGCGCAGCGCCGTGGTCAGATTGTAGAATTCGCTGGAATGGTGGGTGACGTGCTCCGCCCACCAGAACCGAACCCGGTGCGCGAAGCGGTGTTTCCAGTAATAGAAAAAGTCGTTGATGACGAAACAGAGCGCGATGCTCCACCACGTCACGGGAAATTCGTAGATCCGATATGGCCAAAGCGCCAAAAAGGCCGCGTAGCCGAGAAAGCCCGTCGCCGTATTCACCGCCACATTCCCCAAACCCATGGCCAGCGAGGTGACGGCGTCCTTCGTGTCATAGGCGCCGGCGGCGCGCCCCGTCCGCACCGCCCACCATTCCAGAAGGACGAAGAAGACGAAGGCCGGGATCGCGACGGTGGTCGGGGCGGGGAAATCGGGCATGGGCCTGTCTTAGCATGCCGATCTCCACGGGGAAGAGACCTGGATGTCCTGCAATCCGCTTGTAGCAGAACGATTGTTCTGATACGGATTTGCCATGCCGAGAGCCCGATCCGTTCCCCGAGCCGATCTTGTGTCGCGCGCCATGTCTCAGTTTTGGACGACGGGCTACGAGGCGACGTCGATCGACGATTTGGTCGCCGCGACCGGGGCGAACCGCCAAGCGCTCTACTCGGATTTCGGCGGCAAGGCGGCCCTGTTTTCAGCGGCGCTGGAAATCTATTCCGAGGAGGTCGTCACCCCGGCGTTCGCCCCCGTAGAGGCGCCGGGAGCCGGGCTGGAAGAGATCGCGGCCTATTTCGAGTCTCAGATTGCGCGCGCCGAATCCATGGGCCTCCCAGGCCCTGGCTGTCTCATGGCGAACACGATGACCGAGCGCGCGCCCCACGCGCCAGAGGTCGCCAACACGGTGGCGCGCCACACGGCGCGCTTGGAAGCGGGCTTTCAAAACGCCCTGCAGAGTGTCGCGACCGCGCCGCGCGCCAGCGACCTGGCCGCCATCCTGGTGGTCTTCACAAACGGGCTCTGGTCGATGTCTCGCATCGTCTCCGACGCTGCGGCGCTGCGTCGCGCGGTGTCGGTCATGTTGTCCGTTCTTGAGCAGGAGACTCGTCAATGATCGTCGCCGAGAAGACCGGCCCGCCATTTCCCGTTCGCGCGTTTCTGCTGACCGCGCTCGTCAACGGATTGTGGATCAACGTGTCCGAAGTTTTCCGCTATTTCGCCTTTGTCATGCCCGCCGTGCGGGGCGCGTTTCCGCAGATTGAGAACGCCGCGCCCATGGACCCGGCCGTGTTCGCGGTGTGGGGCGTTTGGGACACGATCCTTGTCCTCGCCGCGACGGGATTCGTCTGGTTGTTCCTGGAACGGTTCGGGCGAGGCGTCCGCAATGCGCTGGTCGCGGGGACATTGTTCTGGCTCGCGGTCTTCGTCATCCTCTGGCTCGGCGTCTGGAACATGAACCTCGCCACCCCGGCAATCCTCGCCGCCGCATTGCCGCTCGCCTGGGTCGAACAGGCCGTGGCCGCCCTGATCGTGAATTGGGGCATGGCCCGTTTCGGGCGCTGACGGGTTAAACGGTCTCGCTGGCCAAGGCCGCCGCCGCGCGTCCTCGGATCATGTCGGCGGCTTTTTCTGCGATCATGATCGTCGGCGCATTGGTATTGCCGGAGACGAGGCGGGGCATGACCGAGGCGTCGATGACGCGCAGGCCTTCCACGCCGTAGACCTTCAGCTGCGGGTCGACCACGGACGCGTCGTCCCGGCCCATCTTCGCCGTGCCGACGGGGTGGTAGATGGTCGAGCCGACTTCGCGGGCGTAGGCGAGCAGCGCCTCGTCCGACGCGGCCTCTGCGCCGGGGTCCATTTCGTGGTCCACATAGGGCGAGAGCGCCTCCTGCTCCGCGATCCGGCGGCCCCATTTCAGCCCCTCGACGATCGTCTGTTGGTCGAGCGGGTCGGAGAGGTAATTGGGGCGGATCGCCGGATGTTCGCTCGGATCGGCCGACCGGATATGGATCGAGCCCCGGCTCTCCGGCCGCAACTGGCAGGGGGCGATGGTGAGACCCGGTTGAGTCTCGAGCTCCATCTTCTGCTCGTTCGCCAGTTTGTCGGAATCCATTGTGGCGGGCAGAATGTGATATTGCACATCCGGCCCGTCGAGTTCGGGCCGTGTCTTCACGAAGGCGGCGATATGGGCCGCCGACAGGGTCAGAAGGCCCTTGCGCTGGAACAGATACTTGAAGATCTCTCCCACGAAGCGCGCGCCTCGCGTCATCTCGTTCACGGACACGATCCCCGGCTTCAGCCGATAGCGCTGGGGAACGACATAATGATCCTGCAGATTCGCACCGACGCCTTTGAGCGCGGATAAGACCTCGATCCCATGATCCTTCAGCACATCAGGATCGCCGATTCCGGACAGCTCCAGAAGCTGCGGCGTATTGATCGCGCCGCCGCAGAGGATCACCTCCCGCGTCGCCCGCGCCTCCACCGCAGCGCCGTCGCGGACATAGGCGACTCCCGTCGCGCGCTTGCCGTCGAACAGCACTTTGGAGGCGAGCGCATTTGTCTCGATCTTCAGGTTTTGCCGACGCCGCGCAGGCTTCAGATAGGCGGCCGCCGCCGAGCAGCGCCGACCGTTCTTCACGGTCAGCTGGTAATAGGAGACGCCCTCCTGGTTTTCGCCGTTGATGTCGTCATTGCGCGGGACGCCCGCCTGCACCGCGGCTTCGATCACCGCGTCCGAGACAGGATGCGGCTGGGTGACGTCGGACACATTCAGCGGCCCGCCCTGGCCGTGGCCCTCCAAGCCTTCGCGTTCCTGGTTCTGCGATCGTACGAAGTAGGGGTGTACGTCGTCCGAGCTCCAGCCTTCGCAGCCAAGCTGTCGCCATGTGTCGTAATCGCTCTTCTGTCCGCGCACATAGAGCAAGCCGTTGATCGAGGACGATCCGCCGAGCACCTTGCCGCGCGGCCAGACATGGGGGCGGTTGTTCGTGCCGGGGTCGGGCTCGGTCTCGTAGAGCCAATTGATCTTTGGGTCCTTCAGGGTTTGGGCGTAGCCGACGGGGATGTGGATCATCGGCGAGGAATCCTTGCCCCCGGCCTCCAGAAGCAAAACCGTCGACGCGCCGTCCTCGGTCAGTCGGTTGGCGAGCACGCATCCCGCCGATCCGGCGCCGACGATGATGTAATCGAACGTGTTCATGAGGCCTCCCTGAGGGCGTCGTGACGCCGCCGTCATTTTTCCAATCTTTGCCATGGGGGATCGTTGAAGGGAACCGGCTGTCCGCAAGCCCCTTGACCGCCGCAGGGTCAGTCCGATCCCATACAGCCCAACAGATACGCTCGGGAGGAGCCGGACATGACTGAGACCACGTACGAGACCATCAAGCTCGACATCGACGACGGCGTTGCGACGATCACCCTTCACCGGCCTGACAAAATGAACGCATTCACCTCGCGCATGATGTACGAGATGATCGCCGCCTTCGACGTGACCGACGCCGACGACGCGGTGCGCGCCGTCATCGTCACGGGCTCGGGCGAACGGGCGTTCTGCGCGGGTGCGGATCTCTCCGAGGGCGCGAAGACCTTCGATTATGACGCCCGGGCGTCGTCCGGCGAGGCGGGGCGGACGTCGGATGAAGACCGTCTGCGCGACGGGGGCGGCCGGCTGACGCTGCGTATTTTCGACAGTCTGAAACCCGTTATCGCGGCCGTGAACGGCGCCGCGGTCGGCGTGGGCGCGACGATGCAGCTCCCGATGGACATTCGCATCGCGTCCGAAACCGCCCGGTTCGGCTTTGTCTTCAACCGCCGCGGCATCAATCCCGAAGCCGCCTCCAGCTGGTTTCTGCCGCGCATTGTAGGCGTCTCGAAGGCGCTGGAATGGTGTTATTCGGGACGGGTTTTCTCCGCGGACGAGGCGCTGGCGGGCGGCCTTGTGACATCTGTCCATGCGCCCGGCGATCTTATGGACGCCGCCCGCGCCATTGCGCGTGAGATCGCCGAAAATACGGCGCCGGTGTCGACCTCGCTGACCCGCCAGATGATGTGGCGCATGCTGGGGGCCGCCCATCCGATGGAGGCTCATATCGTCGACTCGGCCGCGATTTATGAGCGCGGCCGCTCGGACGACGCCAAGGAGGGCGTGACGAGCTTTCTGGAAAAACGCGCGCCAAACTATCCCGTTAAAGTCTCCGACGGCATGCCCAGCTTTTTCCCCTGGTGGGACGACGAGGCCTTCAAATGGATCGGGAAAGACTGACCGCGCCTATTTCAGGACGCTGGAATCGAGCTTCCAGATCGGCGTGCGCAACAGGATCCAGGAGATGACCGCTGTCATGCCGGAGACGGCGACGACGGCGACTGTCTTGTAGCCGAAGGCGTCCGTCAGCGCGCCCATCATTGCCGCGCCAATCGGCGTGCCCGCCATGAAGCCGAGCTGGTAGAACGACAAGACGCGGGCGAGCTGGTCTTTCGGCGCGGCGTCTTGCACGATCGCCCGGCTCATCGTGATCGAGACGCCGGCCGCCAGGCCCCCGATGAAGACGATCGACAAGAACATCCAATGGTCGATTGGAAACAGGAAGCCGAGGATGATCGCCGTGCCCAGGGATTGCGAATACAACAGCAATTGGCCGGGCCGGCTTGAGGACTTCGTCACCGACATGGCGACCGAGGACAGGAACGCGCCAATCCAGAAGGTGACGAACATGTCCCGAATGCCGTCGGAGCCGAAGCCGTAGACGTCCCGGTTGATGATCGGCAAGACGACCAGGAACGACCCGATGACGAAGACGCCCACCCCGAACATCAGGATTGTCATCCCGTAGAGCAGGGGATCGGACCGCACGACCCGATAGCCTTCGGCGATGTCGCCGAAGGCCGCGCCAACGCCGGAACGACCGGTGCGCACCCTTCGACCGCGCGCCAGCAGGATGGCGAAGACCGAGCCTGATCCCAGAATGATCGCCTGCAGCGCCAGGAGGCGCCAGCTGTCGATCGGCCCTATGGCGAAGCCGCCGAGCCAGTCGGGCATCCGCGTCGCCTTGTCGGCGTAGCCGCCCATGACAAGGCCCGCGATCTGGGCCGCGAATTGCACAAGCGTCGCGAACGCCACGCCCTTCTGCAGCGTGATGGCCGACCCGAGCCGCATGCGTCGGGCGATGACCTCGTTCAGGATCGCATCGCGCGCGGGCATCATGAAGGCGCCCACCAATCCAAGCGTCAGGCCGTAGAGGATCATGTGGGCGTAGGCGAGCGTGCCCGTGGCCAGGGCAAAAGCGAGGCCCGCCGCCGGCAGGCCCGCCAGGAGGTGGAGCGCCATCAACAGGGGCTTGCCTGACATGCGCTCGGCCACCACGCCGCCAAGCAGCAGAAAGATCACCGATGGCGCCGACAGCGCCAAATTGGCCAAGCCAAGCTCCGTCCCGCCGAGGTTCAGGTGCTGTGGACTGGTTATCAGATAGGGGAACAGGACGATCTGCAGGCCGAACGCCATGAACCATGTGGATTGGACGCCGAGATAAGCCGGCAATTCGAACTTCACGCCGCCGCGCAGTCGCCGGGTTCGCGGTTTGTCGTCTTGGTGAAGCAGAGACGCCCCGGCGCTCGCAGCGCTTTGGATGCCCGACAGATGCGCTGTGTTGGCGGTCGGCTCGCGCTCCGCCGCGTCCAAGGGGTCTGTCATGTCGGCTTCCGATCAACTAGACTCGCTCACTGTGAACTGTAGTCGCGGGACGCATGATTGGAAGCCTGCGACGCGGGGCGGCGACATCCGATTGTCACAGCCGGCGTTCATGCTAGGCGTGGCATTGGACAGTGGAGTGGGCGGATGCGTGAGTTTCGAACGCTTGTGAGCTGGGTCTTGGCCCTAGCGCTGATCGCAGCGTTTCTGCATCTGACAGTGCACCCGTTGCCTGACCCAACGCTTGGCCGTGTTCAATTGTTCGATCCGCCGGGTGAGAACGTCTTGTTTGCGACGTTGGCGGAGAAATCCCGATATCCCATCTTCGAACCCGCGGGCCGCGTGGCGGCTGCTTTGTTTCAGCTGCTCGCTGGCTTCCTGCTGTTTTTTCCGTGGACGCGTCGGTTCGGCGCGGTCTTGGCGTTCTTATTCCTGGCGTCTTTGGTTGGTCTGCACCTGTCGCCTTGGCTGGGCCGTGAGTTGCCGTTGGGCTTGGCGCCCGGTGAGGCGGCGACCGACGGCGGCATGGCGTTCTCTCTGTCCGTCGCGATGATGGTCGCGAGCGTGCTGGTGATGATGGTGCATCCGCGCCGCCAACACTGATCAGCGGAACCGATCGTTAACTCTCCTGTGTAACGCAATCAGCGTGTCATCCGCGCCGATAGACCTCGCCGACGCGCCATCGTCCGGCGCGCCTCAACCTTCGCTTCAGACGAGGGCCTCTCTGCTTCGGCGCTTGGTCGATATTGTCTCGATGCCTCCGCAACGGGTCGCCAAACAGGACAGAGCCATGGCGGGCGACGTCTTGCTTGAGATGCTTTTTGAGGCGGAGGACGAGGATCGGCTTGTTTGCTCTCAGCGGCTTCGCACCGCGCGCGAAGCGCCGCGCCGCGTGCTGCGGTATCTCGCCCAATGCGCCTTCGACGTCGCCGAACCCGTCCTGAGCGACAATGACGGGTTGGACGCGTCCGATCTATGTCAGATCTGCCGAAGCGGCTCGCTGGAACACCGCGTCGCGATCGCCAAGCGGCGGAGCGTTCCGCCGACTGTTGCGGACATGATCATCGATTTCGGCGAACCGGCGTCTTGCCGGGCCTTGTTGCAGAATCCGGCGGCTGAACTGTCAGAATACGGATTGGACGCGCTGGTGTCGCTGTCCCAAACCGTCGCCGACATCGCAGGTCTGGCGCTCCGCCGGCCCGAAGTCACGCCGGCGCAAGCCATGACGATGTTCTGGTGGGCCGACGCCGCCAGTCGCCGTCTGATTCTCACCCGCTTTGCGGCGGACCGCTTGGAGATCATTGATCTGTGCTCCGACCTCTTTACCAAGGCGGCGGACGACAAGTGGGCCGATCCGCTGGTTCGTAAGACGTTGCAGATGATCGAACGCCGCCAGCGCAATCGCTTGGCCATTGCAAAGAGCCCCTATGGCAGCCTCGAAGAGGCCGTCAGTGCGGCGGCGGCGTTCGGGATGACGCCGGAAACGGCCCAGGAGATCGGTTATCTGTCCGGTCTCAAGCCGGTGACCATCGCCAAGATTTTAAGCGATTCCGGCGGCGAGGCTTTGGCTGTTCTCTGCAAGGCGACAGGCCTAGGGCGCGAGTATCTCACGGAATTCTGGACCTCGCTGAAACGGCCCATGGAATTGTCGCCTGGCGAACCGCATCCATTGTTCATCCAATGCGAAGAAACCTACGACGTGTTGAGCGTGGCCAAAGCGCAAACCACCTTGCGCTATTGGAATTGGGCCCTGTCCTCGGCGTTTTCTCCGACGAAGTCCGCCGGGACGCCCGAAGCCGACGACATTTTCTCCGCCGCGAAGCGCGCCTCGCGCCTCGTCTTCGGAAGCTGACGAATTCGGGGCTGGCCAATTCAACAGCATGCGGTTAGGCACGGGGCGGCTAGGCTGCGGCGCTGAGGGGATCGACGGCGTGAGTTACTTTTTAACGCTGATCGCAGCGATGGTTGCGCTTTGGCTGGGGCTTTCCGGTCATTACACGCCGCTGCTGCTCGGTTTGGGCGCAGTATCGGTTGGGTTATGCAGTGCGTTGGCCCTCAGGCTCGGAATCGCCGACCGCGAAGGCGTGCCTTACCTTCGCATGCCGCAATTCTTTGCTTATTGGACTTGGCTCGTGGGCGAGATCGCAAAGGCCAATTGGATTGTCATCCGTGCTTGCCTGCGCGCCGACCTCGACATCGATCCAGCCCTTGTCAAAGTGAAGACGCGGTGCGAATCCGACCTCGCCCGAACGGTGCTCGCAAATTCGATCACGCTGACCCCAGGGACTGTCACCATCGAGATCGACTCAGATCGTTTCCTCATCCACGCGCTGTACGAAGAGCTGGCGGGGCCTGGCGCCTTCGACGAAATGGACGAACGCGCGCGAAGCGCGTCCGACGGTGCGGCATGATCGCGGCCGCTTCCGCTGCGCTTCTGGTCGCCATGGCGCTATTGCTGCTGCGCGGTTTGATCGGCCCGACGCTGTACGACCGGGTCCTGGCGGTGAATTCCTTCGGCACCAAGACCGTCTTGCTGCTTGCCTTGCTCGGCTTTCTCATGGATCGGCCTGACTTCACCGACATCGCGATCTTGTACGCGCTGATCAACTTCGTTTCGACGATCGCAATCTTGAAGTTCTTTCGGTATCGCTCGTTCCAAGTGCCTCTGGCGCGACCGGCGCAGCGTCGGGGGCGCGCAAACGAATGATCGAGATCTGGACCGCTTTTCTGTCGATATATTCTGAGGTTCGGCCCATTTTGGGCGGGGTTTTGTGCGTCGTCGGCGCAGTCTTGACCGTTGTCGGCGCGGTGGGCGTCTTGCGGTTTCCGGACTTCTATAGCCGCCTCCATGCGGCCAGCGTCATCGACACGTCGGGCGCGACGGCTCTTTTGCTCGGGATGGCCTTGCTGGCGCCGAGCTGGCTTGTCGTGGCGAAATTGGCCGTCGTTTGGCTGTTCATGTTTATCAGCGGACCAACGGCGGCGCACGCGGCGGCGAATGCCGCGCACACCGCCGGTCTCCAACCGATTATCGGGCGCGCGGCGCGGGGGCGCTCCGAGGGGGAGGACGCGCAATGAACATGGTTCTCGGCGGCGAAGCGGGGGTTGCGCTCATCAACATTACGCTCCTGGCGATGCTGTTCGTTGTCGCCGTCGCGATCGCCAGGCTACGCAGCTTGTTCGCGATCGTCATGCTGTCCGGCGTCTATTCTCTTCTTTCGGCGGTTTGGTTCGTGGTTCTCGACGCGGTCGACGTGGCCTTCACGGAGGCTGCGGTGGGGGCGGGCGTTTCCACTGTGTTGATGCTCGGCGCCATGCTTTTGACCTCCCGAACGGCGAAGGCTGAGCGGGCGTCGAACAGAATTGCGCCGCTGGTCGTGTGTTTCGCCGCCGGAGCCATGCTCATCTACGCAACGATCGATCTGCCCGCCTTGGGCGATCCGAACGCGCCGGCGAACGCTTATGTGGGCGCTGAATACCTGGCGCGGAATTATTCCGACATCGGCATACCGAATGTCGTGACATCGGTGTTGGCCAGTTATCGCGGTTTCGACACGCTCGGCGAGACCGTCGTTGTCTTCACCGCGGGCCTCGCCGTCGCCCTGCTGCTGGGCTTCGGGGAGAGATCTCTGGCGGAATCGCTGCGCAGGGAGAACGAGTCGTGAGCGGCGATCATCACATCGTCCTTCGGGTGGTCTCGAAACTGCTGATCCCGCTCATCGCGCTGTATGCATTCTATGTGCAGTTCCACGGCGAATACGGTCCAGGCGGCGGGTTCCAGGCCGGCGTCATCGTCGCCGTTTCCATGATCCTGTACGCTCTCGTCTTCGGCGCGCCCGCGGCCATCGGCGCGCTGCCGCCGGCTTTTACGCGTCGGTTGGCGGCCTTTGGCGTTCTCCTTTATTCGGGCGTCGGGATTTGGGCGATGCTGAACGGCGGCGAGTTTCTCAATTACGACGCCCTCGTCGACGAGCCCGAAGGGGGGCATCTGGGACAGCATATCGGCATCATTCTGATCGAACTCGGCGTTCTGTTCGGCGTGTCCGGATCGATGCTGACAATTTTCTACGCCTTCGCCGGCCGCGTGGCTGAGATACGCGACGAGGATTGGTGATCCATGGCTGAGTTCATTCTCGCGCGCGCCAATTATTGGGCGATCATCGCCCTGATGATGATCGGGCTCTATATTGCGTTCCAGTCGAACAATCTGGTGAAGCGCCTGGTCGGCTTGTCGATCTTTCAGACGTCGATTTTTCTCTTCTACATCACTCTGGGCAAGGTCGCCGGCGGCACGGCCCCGATCCTATACGGCCGCGACTACCCGAAGTCCTACGACGACAGCCACGGAGACGCCGGTCATGGGGCCAGCGCCGCGGAGCACGGCGGCGCGGATTACGGGGCCGCGCTGGAGCCGCTGAAGGAGGTTTATTCCAATCCTTTGCCGCACGTTCTGATCCTGACGGCCATCGTGGTCGGCGTCGCGACCTTGGCGGTCGGGTTAGCGATCGTGGTGCGAATCCGCGAGGCCTATGGCGTCATTGAAAGCGACGAGATCCAGGAGGCCGACCGCGATGTGGCTGCCGCCCAGAGCATGGACGACGCCCCGGAGGGCGCTTCGGCATGATCGATCTGATCACGGGGTTTCCGGCGCCCGACTGGGTGATGCGGCATGCGATCGTCTTGATCGTTGTGGCTCCTCTGGTGTCGTCCGGCTTGGCGGCGATGTTTCGAAGCGAGGCGGTCGCTTGGGCGCTGAGTTTGCTGTCGAGCCTCGCCTCCCTTGTCTGCGCTATCGTTCTGATCGGACAGACCAGCGATGGCGGGGTTGTCTCCTATGCGCTCGGGGGCTTTGCGCCGCCGCTGGGGATTGAATTTCGGATCGATGCGCTGAATGCTCTGGTCCTTTTTCTCGTGTCCGCAATCAGCGTGCTCGCAGTCGTCTTTTCGCGTCCAAGCGTGCAGGCGGAGGTGCCCGAGGAGAAACGGGGATACTTCTACGCGGCGTACCTTGTTTGCTTTTCTGGATTGCTCGGCGTCGCAGCGACGGGCGATGCGTTCAATTTGTTCGTGTTTCTCGAGATCAGCTCGATATCGACCTACGTGCTCGTCGCACTCGGCGCCCGACGCGACCGTCGCGCTCTCCCGGCGGCCTTCAACTATCTCATTATGGGGACGATCGGGGCTTCGTTTTACGTGATCGGCGTAGGTTTTCTCTACGCCGCTACGGGAACGCTCAATATGGCCGATATCGGCGCCCGCTTGGCTGACCTTCAAGACAGTCGGACGGTGCAGGCGGGTTTCGCGTTCATCCTGGTCGGGCTCAGCCTCAAGGCGGCGATGTGGCCGCTGCACCAATGGCTGCCGAACGCCTACGCCCACGCGCCGGGTTTCGTGACGGTGTTCTTGTCCGCGACGGCGACCAAGGTCGCCATCTACGCGCTGATCCGATTTGTCTTCGTGGTCTTCTCAGTCGATTTCGCGTTCGACGGAGCGAGCTTGGGATATGTTCTCCTGCCGGCGGCGTTGATCGCCATGGTGGTGTGTTCGTTCCAAGCGATCTTCCAGCGGGATGTCCGAAGGATGTTAGCTTATTCGTCCGTGGCGCAGGTGGGCTATATCTTGCTCGGGGTTTCGGTCGGCACCGCCGCCGGGCTGTCGGCAGGATTGTTCCATTTGTTCAATCACGCTTTGATGAAGGGCGCCTTGTTCATGGCGGTCGCGGCCATCGTCTTGAACTTCCAGGGCGCGCGGTTGAACGATTTCGCCGGCCTCGGCCGATCGGCGCCGATGACGATGACCGCCTTCGCCATCGCCGCTTTATCATTAATCGGCGTCCCATTGACGGCCGGGTTCCAGTCCAAGGTGGCTTTGATCTTGGCCGTGCTGGACCAAGGCATGTGGTGGGCGGCGCTTGTGATCGTGTTCTCCAGCGTGCTGGCCGTTGTTTATATGGGGCGCGTCATGGAGGCGGTTTTCTTCAGACCGCCGGCGAACCCGGAGAAAATACGCCGGGAGGCCCCGCCTGAAATCCTTGTTCCGCTGTGGATCCTGGCGATTGCGAATATCTGGATCGGTCTCGACGGCTCGTTCCCGATCACTTTGGTGGACGCCGCGGCTCAGTCGGTGTTCGGTTCGGGGAGCGTGCGATGAGCCCCGACACCTTTATCCTCGCCGCCCTGTTGATCCCGATCGCGACGACGGCCGCGATCTATGTGCTGGGCCGAATCCCGGATCTTCGCGAAGGGGCCACGCTTCTCGGCGCGGCGGCGCTGTTCGGCTGCGCGATTCTGCTGGCGACGCAAGTTTCCGCAGGGCTTGAGCCGGAGCTTACCCTCTGGCAGGCCGCGCCGGGCCTCGCCTTCTACTTCAAGCTTGAGCCGTTGGGCGCATTGTTCGCCCTTGTCGCCAGCGGATTGTGGATCGTCAATTCGCTCTATTCGATCGGCTATATGCGCGGCAACCGAGAGCGGAACCAGACCCGGTTCTATATGTGCTTCGCCATCGCGCTGTTGGGGGCCATGGGCGTGGCCATGGCGGGCAACCTGTTCACTCTGTTCGTGTTCTACGAAGTGTTGACTCTGTCGACCTATCCGCTGGTCGCCCATAAGGGCGATGAAAAGGCTCAACGCGGCGCGCGAATCTATCTGCTGACGCTGCTGGGCACGTCGATCGGCCTGTTTCTCGTTGGCGTGGTGTGGACTTGGGCGGTTGCGGGCAGTTTGGACTTCGTCGAGGGCGGGCTTCTGGCGGGCCAGGTCGGCCCAGGCGTCGCGAGCGCTTTGCTGTTGTTGTTCGCCTTCGGCGTCGGCAAGGCGGCCTTGATGCCGTTTCACTTCTGGCTGCCGAACGCCATGGTCGCGCCGACGCCGGTTTCAGCGTTGTTGCACGCGGTCGCGGTTGTGAAGGCGGGCGTGTTCACGATCCTGAAGGTGGCGATCTACGTTTTCGGTGAAGACCTGCTGAATCAGACGCCGGCGACGGATTGGATCCTGGCCGTCGCCTGCTTCACCATCGTCGTCTCGTCGCTCATCGCCCTGACAAAAGACAATCTCAAGGCGCGGCTCGCCTATTCGACCGTGTCGCAGCTCGCTTATGTCACCACGGGCGCGATGCTGGCCGATGCGGCTGGCTTTACCGGCGGGGCGCTCCAGATCGCCGCCCACGCCACGGGCAAGATCACGCTGTTTATGTGCGCGGGCGCGATCTATGTCGCCACAGGGGTTCAGAACATTTCCGAAATGCGCGGCCTGGGCCGTCGCATGCCTTGGGTGTTCGGCGCTTTTCTGATCGGCGCGCTGTCCATTATCGGAATCCCGCCCTTGGCGGGCGATTGGCCAAAATATGAGCTGATGCAAGGCGCGGCCGACGCGGACGGGAAGGGGTATGTGATCGCCATTCTGATCATGTCGTCTCTCCTGAACGTCGCCTATCTCTTGCCGATCCCGATCCTCGCCCTGATGCCGCCGCCGGGCTCGCCGGAGCCTGCGGCTTACAAACGGCCCGATGGCGCGCCGTTCTTCACCGTCGCCGCGCCGGTGTTCACGGCTTTCCTGTGTTTCGTGCTGTTCTTCACGGTGGGGGCTATCGGCGATTTCCTACTTCCAGCAGTCGGTGAGCGGCCATGAGCGATGAGAATATGACCTCGCCCGTCGAGCGCGACGCTTCGGGACGCTTCGTTCGCAAAGCGTCCGATGAGGTGGAGGCTCGCCCGCCGGTCGACACGTCCGACATGCATCCGATCGCCAAGGCCTTATTCGGCTGGGTGTCGTGGCCGGGCACGGGCTCCCTTGTGTTCTGGGGACTCGCCGCCTTGTCGGCCGCGCTCATTATTGGGGATCTCGCCCTGATACGCCACGACAAGGTCGAATCGGCGAACGCGACGGGATTTTACGGCGCTTACGGTTTTGCGTCGTTTGCGCTCGTCGTGCTGGCGGGGTGGCCGCTTGGGCGATTGCTGCGTCGGCCGGAGGATTATTACGACGACGGTGACGAGACATGATCGCGGCGCTTTCCCAGATCAATCCGGGACTGGTGCTGGTTGTGGCCGGTTTGTTGTCGGCGGCGCTGCCGTTCAAGCAGGCGCGCCAAGCGCTTGCCATCGGCGCGCCGATCTTTGGAATCGCTCTTCTGTTTACCGCAGACCAGGACGTCAATCTCGCCACCGCATCACTGCTCGGCCTGGACTTGATCCTGTTCAGGGTCGACTCGCTCTCTTTCGTCTTCGGCTTCGCGTTTCTGATCGCGGCGCTGTTAAACGGCATTTACGCCCTGCACCAAGACGACCGGGTGCAGGACGCATCCGCGTTGATCTATGCAGGTGCGGCGGTGGCGGCGACGTTCGCCGGCGATCTCATGACCTTGTTCGTCTTCTGGGAAATCACTGCGGTCTCGTCGGTCTTTCTGATTCTGAAGGCCGGGACGCGGGCGGCCTATTCCGCTTCGATGCGCTATCTGGCGATCCAGATCCTGTCCGGCGTGCTGCTGCTGGACGGGGCGGCGTATTACTTCAAGGCCAACGGCACGATGAGCTTTGTGGCGTTCGAAACGCTGCAAGATCCGGGCGCGATGCTGATTCTGTTCGCCTTCGGCATCAAGGCGGCCTTTCCCTTCCTGCACAATTGGCTTCAGGACTCCTATCCGAAAGCGACCGTGACGGGGGCCGTCGTGCTGTCCGCGTTCACCACGAAGCTCGCCGTCTACGCCCTGGCGCGCTTGTTTCCGGGCCAAGAGGTGTTGATCTGGATCGGGGCGACGATGACCGTGTTTCCGGTCTTCTTCGCGGTGATCGAGAACGATCTTCGCAAAGTGCTCGCCTACAGCCTCAACAACCAAGTGGGGTTCATGGTTTGCGCCATCGGCGTCGCCGACCTCTCCACGACAACGGGCCAGCTCGCCCTAAATGGCGCGGCGGCGCACGCTTTCTGCCATATCATCTATAAAGCGCTCCTGTTCATGAGCATGGGCGCGGTCCTCCACCGAACGGGGACGGCCAAGGCGAGCGAGCTTGGCGGCTTGTATCGATCCATGCCGTGGACGACCGTGTTCTGTCTCATCGGGGCGGCGTCCATCTCCGCCTTTCCTTTGTTTTCAGGATTCGTCGCCAAATCGCTCACCATGTCGGCGGTGGCGCAGGCCCATTATTATGTGGCTTGGGGCATGCTGCTCTTCGCGTCGGCGGGCGTGTTAGAGCATTCGGGGATCAAGATCCCGTACTTCGCCTTTTTCGGTCACGACAGCGGGAAACGGGTCGAGGAGGCGCCGTTCAACATGCTGCTCGCCATGGGGCTGGCGGCGTTCCTATGCATTTTCATCGGCTTGCCGGGCTTCGCGCCCCTGGGCGGCTACAATTGGCTGTACCAATTCCTGCCTTATCCCGACGTCGCGCTGAACTACGAGCCGTTTACGGCCGAGCACATTTTGACCCAGATGCAATTGCTTGTTCTCGCCGCTTTCGCCTTTGTGCTGTTGCAGCGCTTGAACCTTTACCCGCCGGAGCGGCCGGGCGTGATTCTCGATACGGATTGGATCTACCGAAAGCCCGGTTTCGGGGTCGCTAAATGGGCTGACGCGGTCTGGGCGAAAGCGGGTCCGGCCATGACCGCCAGCTGGCGGCGCGTGGGCGGCCGCGTCTATGCGCGCCTGGAAGCGGCCTTCAGCCCGGAAGGCTTGCTGGCCCGAGGACGATTGTCGGGCGGCATGGCCATCTGGACCGCCGTCCTTTTGGGGCTCGTCCTACTTTTGTCTTTTATCGCCGAATAGCAATTTGCCGATATAAAGACATTATCCGCTTCTCGATAATCTGAGCGACAACCTCTTCAATCTCGCTGCATTTTAGTCTTTGAGTTCCCAACAACTCATATTAATGGGCTGTGCTTGCAGTTGAAGAGGGATAATACTTATGTCTGAATCCTACGACCCCTTTCAAATTCGGCGGCGCGCTGCACTCGTTGAGCTGACCGCAGACATTGTATCGGCTTATGTCGGTGGGAACCCTGTTCAAGGCGCAGACCTGCCCGGTCTTATTGGCGCCGTCCATGATTCCTTGACCCAGCTCGACGGCGAAGGCGAGGTGAAGGAGGAGCAGAAACCAGCCGTTTCGATCAAGAAATCGATCGGGGACGATTATCTGATCTGTCTCGAAGATGGCAAGAAATTCAAGTCTCTTCGGCGTCATTTGCGGTCTAAGTACGATATGTCGCCAGAAGAGTATCGGGAGAAATGGGGCCTTCCCTATGACTATCCGATGGTGGCGCCCAGTTATGCGCGCCAACGCTCGCAACTCGCTAAGAAGATGGGGCTGGGGCAGGCGAAAAAGTCCTAGTCTCAGCGTGATCTGTAACCCAGCTTTACGCAACGTCCTGTAAGCTGTCCCCGCCCTTATCCCACATCTCCGTCGCCCTGTTCTGTAAGGAATAAGGGCCATTGTGATCTGAAATAGGAAAACTATCCTACGTCTTATAAGAAGGCGTAAGCTCCAACTATCCCTGATGGAGGATGAGTTGGCGATCAGAAGCTGTTATGGGGACCGCCGCAGGGCGGAATTGTCGGCTGGTCTCGCGGCTTACGCCTTGGGGCAAGACGCCTCGGACATTCTCGCGGAAAAGCGAGGGTCGCCTGATATCGCATTTGCCAGGCAAGTGGCGATGTATCTCCTCCATGCGGGGTTTGGCTTGAGCTTGGCGCGGGTCGCCAACGCGTTCCGCCGGGACCGGTCGACGGTCGGCCACGCCTGCCACCTGATCGAAGATCGCCGCGATGATCTGGACTTTGACGATTGGATCGACCGCCTGGAAAGGGTTCTGCGCGAGGCTGGCCAGGTCTGCGAGAGAATCAAGGACAGCGGCGGGGCGGTCGGATGAGCCGACATGCCTGCGAGCTGAGCGAAGCTGGATTGAAGGGCCTGCGCCTCACGCCGATCGAGCAGCGGCTGGTGCGTGCGCTGCGGTCGGGCGGGTGCGCGATGCGCGACGGCGACGCGTGGTGCGTAAGGCGCGGACCTGACCGTCGGGCTCGCAGTATTGGGCGATTGTCCGGGGAGCGGGTGGCGGCGTTGCGCGCACACGGCCTGCTGACCAATATCGACGACAATCCGGAACGTCTCGGTTGGGCGGGCGACGCTTCGCCTTTAATGGCGTCTGTCGCGCGACCGGCGCCATTGCCTCGCAAGGCGACACGGCGGGGTTTGGTCGCCCAGGTTCTCGATCCTAAGCTAGACTGCGCCCCGCGCCGCCAGGCGGCGGTGAGCCGCTTGCTCTCCGATCTTGAGCGCAGCGCCACGCCCGTTGGCATGACCATGTCTTGGGACGCGTCCGGGGTGCGAAACGCGCCCTGGGCGACCTCGGGCGGCCCTGGAACGAGTTGCGGCGAGGCGCTTGGACGGATGCGGGCGCTCTCTGAGGCGCTGGGCGGGGAGGTTGTCCGCGCGCTCGTCGTGGCGCTCGTCGATCGGGCGCCGGCCGTGCGCTTCGCCCAATTGCTCGGGATTGACCGAAAAGCGTCTGCGAAGATCCTCGGCGACATGATCGACGACCTCGCCGAGGCTTACGATCTCAAGGCGCCGCCGGAGCGGCGCTGAGCTTGGATTTGTGCGCCCGGTCTTGATTGTGGGTCTGGCGTTGCGCCTAAGCGGCGGCCATCTGTCGTGCGTCGGTCTGAATACGCGCCACCATCGAGGCGAGCCCATTGGAGCGCTGGGCCGATAAGGCGCCGGAGACGCCGATTTCATTCAGGAAGGCTTGGACGTCGAACGCCAGAATGTCCGGCGCAGGCGCGCCTGAATAGAGACGCGTCAAAATCGCGATCAGGCCGGAGACGATCAGCGCGTCGGATTCCGCCCGGATGGTCAGGCGGCCCTCCGGGTCGGCGTCGCTCACCATCCAGACTTGGGAGGCGCATCCTCGGACACGCGTCTCCTCGGTGCGCTCGTTTGCGGCCAGGGGAGGGTTCGATTTCCCAAGATCGATAATGTGGGCGTAGCGCGCCTCCCAATCGTCGAGGAAGGCGAATTCGTCGCGGATTTCATCTGCTGCGGATGCAATGGCCATGACGCGCTATGTGGCGCTGTCGCGGAAAAAGCAAACCCCCGGCGATAAAGCCGGGGGCTGCATGTCGTCTGGCGAAGGTCGGCCTATTGCGCGACGTCGCCGATGCAATCGCCGATGTCTTTCAGCGCGTGCTCGCTGATGCAGAACGGCAATTCGTGGTGCTGGTGCGCCGCGGCGACGCATTGCTGCAGGTTCAGCTGCGCCATGTTGATGCAGCCCTTTGTGCCGCGGTCGGCCAGCGCGCTCTGGAATTGCGCGGTATCGCCTTCACCCACGCCGATCACCTGATAGGCCGCCAACGTTGCGATGCGGTCTGCGATGCGTTCACGGCCTTGGCGGATCGCTGGCGCCGACCGTTGCGAGGCCAATTGCGCCGTGGCGAAAGCGGGCGTGCTGTTGGGCGCGACACTGGAGAGATTGTCCCAAAGGGATGCAGCGTTCAGATCGCCGGCCAGAACCAGGGCGGTCTCGATTTCGGGGTCCGTGAAGGCCTCGAGCACCGTTGGGTGCGCGGGAATGCCTTGCTTGGAAGACGCGTTTAGGACGTCAGCCTTAGCGCCGGAATTCCCGATCTTCGCTTTCGCCCAGCCCGCGCCCTGCAAGGTGTAGGCTTGCTCTTTCACGTAGGCGGCCGTCTCGGTCAAACGGCGTTGATCTGATTCGGTTGCTGTCAAAGCGGCGGCGACCGCAGCTTCTCCACCGGCGAGGCTGCGTGCATAACGCAGATCGTTCTGCATGCCGGTCACAAGCCGTTCGCGGCCGTAATAACCTTCAATATCGCGCACGGCGTCGCGATATTCCGGCGATTGCGACGCGACCAGCGCCGAATAGGCCAGCCAGCCTTGCGATAGGCGGTCAGGATTGTGGCCACCGAGATTGGTCAGCGCCGTGTCGATGTCGCCCTTCGACGACAGCGGATTTGCGCGAACATCTGTCACTTCGGACTGATACGTGGCGTAGATCGCCGCCGCGTCAGTGATGACGCCGCCGAGTGCGGTCGTTTCCGCCGCCGTCGCAGCGTTCGGCGCGGCTTCAGGCGTGGAACTTGCTTCTTCGGCGACGGCGCCAAGGCACGCAAACGCGCCCAACGCCGTTGCAGCGGCGAATCTTGCTAAACTGACCATGGTCTCACTCCCGACGCTCTTCCATGCTCTATGTGACCTATATTCCGACACGAAGGAACCTTACTTTCTCGTGTGAAACACAGGCCGGACGCAGAAATAAATCTGGACATCGAAATGGTCGCTCCAACACCTCAAGACTCCCTTAAGACAATCACGGAAGCTTCATCCAATCGCCTCAAAATCGCCTTGGGCGCTTGGATCGTTTTGTCGATTTTGGCCGCCCTGACCTGCGACGCGCTCAAAGTAGAACGCGGTGTCTGGTCCATTGCGCTCGTCCTTTCGTTCGCCCCTGCGATCATCTCGTTTGCAATCCTGCACGGACGGATTTTGTCCAGCCGGTGGTTCGCTCCAGCCTTTGTATTCTCTTGGACGTTGAGCGCCGCGCTTGGGTTCATTTTAACGGGCGCTTGGAGCTTGTCTGCGGTGTTCGTTCTGGCGCCCTTGGCCGCATTAGCTATTGGGCACAGGCGCTTGGCGCTCGAAGCGGCGGGGTTCGCAGCAATTGCAGCTATTGGTTCGGCCGTCTTGGCCCCTGCAGCTGCGCAAGGCGACGTGTCGATTGCAGCGCATGTTTGGACCCTGGCGGCGTTGGCGCAGGTTTGCGCCTTCCTTTGGGCGGCGTCCGACGATACCGCGTCGCGCGGTCTAAGCGATTCGCACGCGTCGACATCCATCGATCCAAACGCTCTGCAGGAGGCGCTGCGGGAGCGAACTGCATTCTTCGCCGGTCTTGGTCATGACCTGAAGACGCCCTTGAACGCCATTATCGGTTTCTCCGATCTCATGAAGTCGCAATTGCGCGGGCCGTTGCCCGAGGCCTATCGCGATTACGCGGGTCTCATCTCAGAAAGCGGCCAGGATCTATTGCTGCTCGTGGAAGACATGCTCGACCTAGCGAAGAGCGAAGCCGGACGGCAGCGCATCGATCCGGAGCCGGTGGACCTCTCCGCCAGCGGGGCGTCCGTCGCTCGACAGCTCGAAGTGCAGGCCGTACGCCGTAACGTGATCTTGAACACAGACGGGCTCAACGAAGTCTGGGCGGAGGCCGATCCGCGGGCGGTGCGTCAGATCTGGCAGAATCTCGGATCCAACGCCGTGAAGTACGCCAAAGAGGGCGGCGAGGTTCGCTTCGCCGCTTACATGTCCGGCGGCCAGGCGGTCTTGAGCGTTTCCGACGATGGGATCGGCATGGAAGCGGCCGATCTCGACAGAATCGCCGCGCCGTTCGCCCAGGGCGGAAACGCTCGCGGCCGCGCTGGCGTCGGGTTGGGCTTGGCGGTTGTTCGCCGCTTCGCCGAATTACATGGCGGTCAGTTGATTATCGATACGGCCCCTGGGGCTGGAACCCGCGTGGAGGTCGTCCTGCCCGCCGCCGATCCGGACACGTTTGCAGACTTTGAGGAGGCGGCGCAGTGATCGGGGCGACATCTTGAACGCGCGCCTGCCGACCGGTCTATGGGTCGACGCCTTGATCCGTCGGGCGTCCACGGCCGGTGTGGCGGCGTTTGTCGTGCAGCGCGGCGACGCTGAACGCGGGGACGTGCTCATCAAGGTGGCGACCCTAGACGGCGCGGCGCGCGCCTACGCGCCTGGGATGGGGCTCGACGGCGATCGTGTCTTCCAGGACCTGATCATCCAGGATGTCGGGCCCGACGAGGCTGGCGTCGACGCTTACGTGTCGCGCGCGCGGGCTCGCGATTGCGACCTTTGGGTTGTTGAGATCGAAGACCGCGCCGGACGGCATTTCCTGACCGAGCCGGTGCAGGAGGCGTAAGGTCTCGTTAACCAGTTTCGCGGATTGAGCGATAGAGCGAACCAGTCATTTGGGGTGGGTGGATGCTGTTCCTGTTTAATGATCGGATCATAGATGTCGACGCGCCAGAGATGCGCGTCTCGCGGTCCTGGCGAGCCCTTGGATGCGGCGATCCCGCGGGATTGCTGGCGCGCGACGCGTTAGACTTCGCGCGCCGCGTCTGGAGCGACCATCAGCGTGAGGGGCTCAGGTTGGACGACGAGCTGTTGGGCGACCTCGCCGCGTTGATCATCTCCAAGACCGGCGCGAACGCGGCCTTGTTCCAATCGCACGAGACAGGTCCCTGCGAGCCGAGGCTGACGGTCTTTCCGGAGACGATCCTCGCCGCGCTATTCAATCAGAGAGCCGATACGGCGAATATCGACGCGAGCTTTGTTTGGGCCGACGCGGCCTGACATTAGCAGGATCTGGGGCTTCACCCTTGGTTAAGGCTGCGCTAGAGGCTGCGGGCTTATTCCCAAGCATGGGTCCCCATGGCGCTCGATCTTTCCCAGGAAGCCGCACGTCGGCGCACGTTTGCGATCATCTCGCACCCCGACGCCGGCAAGACGACGCTGACGGAGAATCTCTTGCTTGCAGGGGGTGCGGTTCGGCTCGCCGGCGAAGTCGCCG
>CAZQZC010000014.1:0-28967 GCA_964597685.1 uncultured Hyphomonadaceae bacterium
ACCCCTCCTGAACCGCCAAAACCACTAAGTAGAAAATGGCCCAGTTTTAAGGGGGGAAGGACACGACTAACCTATAGGGAACAGATGTGCGTTATGGCTCCAAGTGACGGTGCAGACGGTCGCAAACACGGATGGGGAGCGTTGTTGGAAGGGTTGCATTCTTATTTGGCTGATGACTCGGTTTCTTCAAAGTAGGCATGCTGCCAGCTACCCGTCCATCTTATGCAGCTACCCGCTACATCCTCACGGAGGACAGGTTGGGCTTAAGGCCGCCGTTGACCTTAAACCTGAGCAATGACAGCTTCCGGCGAATTCCAGCCGCTGGTTCGTAATCGATCGAGCGTCTCCCGCCGCCGAGGGCGGGCGTCCGCACCCCCAGGGGCTCACATTTCTCACCCCGCGGCTCGTCCTAAAACCCGTTCAAGCGCGCATAGCGGTCGCGGTGGAAGCTTTCGCCGCCGTAGAGGGCTTCCTGGACGCGGGCGCGTTTGAGGTAGAAGCCGCTGTCGTGGGCGTCGGTCATGCCGATGCCGCCGTGCATCTGGACCATTTCGTTGCTCACGAGGTGCACGGTCTCCCCGGCGCGCGCCTTGGCGAGGCTTGCCAGCTCGGGCGTGTCGTTGCGGGTCTCGTCCACGCCCGAAAGCGCGGCGGCGACGCAGGAGCGGGTGAGCTCCAGCTCGGTGAACATGATCGAGGCGCGGTGCTGCAGCGCCTGGAAGCTGCCGATCAGCTGGCCGAATTGCTTGCGCGTCTGGAGGTATTCGAGCGTCATCTCAAACGCAGCGCCGGCCGAGCCGAGCATTTCAGCGGCGAGCGCAATGCGCGCGCGGTCGAGCACCGGGTCGAGCAGGTCCCAGCCCTGGTCGACGCCGCCCAGAACATGGGCCTCGCCAAGGTGAACGCCGTCCAGCGTGACGTGGGCCGCGCCATGGCTGTCGATCGTGTTGAGGGTCTGGACCGAGACGCCGTCCGTGTCGCGCGGAACGAGGAACAGCGTGATCCCGTGCGTGTCGCCCGGGCCGCCAAAGGTGCGCGCGGCGACGAGGAAGAGGTCTGCGAATTGGCCGTCGGGGACGTAGCGCTTGGCGCCCGTCAGCGTGTAGCCTTGGCCGTTCTTGTCCGCTTCGGTGGCGATCTGGGTTGGGGCGTGGTGTGCGCCTTCGTCGAGCGCCAGGGCCGCGAAGGCTTCGCCGGCGGCGAGCTTGGGCAGCCATTCGGCCTTCTGCGTCTCCGACCCGCCAAGGCTTAGCGCGGACGCGGCGACGACGCCCGTCTGCAAAAGCGGCGTGACCGCCAGCGTTCGCCCCATAGCCTCAAAGATCTGGCCCATGCCCACCATGCCGAAGCCGGACCCGCCATGCTCTTCCGGGATCAGAACCCCGAAGAAACCGAGCTCGGCGAGCTTGGCGCGTGTGTCGGGATCGTTTCCGTTCGCGCCTGCGTCGCGGAGCGCGCGGAGGTGAGAGACAGGCAGCTCGTCGCGCGCGAAATTCATCGCGGTGTCGCGGAGCATTTCCTGGTCTTCGGTGAGGACGAAAGTCATGGCTATTGATGCTCCCGCAGGCCCAGGACGCGCTTCGCGATCACGTTGAGATTCACCTCGCTCGTCCCGCCTTCGATGGAATTGCCCTTGGAGCGCAGCATGTTGCGGGTCGCCTTCATGGCGTTCGTGTCGAAGCCGTCGCCCTCCCAGCCCAGCGCTTCCGTGCCGAGCGCCTCGACCATCAGCTCGCATTTTTCCTGGTTCAGCTTGGCCGCGCCGTACTTCAGGATCGACGCGGTATGGCCCACCTCCTGGCCGGCCTTGGCCTGCTCGGTGGAGCGGCGCACCGTCAGCCCGAAGGCTTTGTCGTACATCATGTGCTTGGCGACGCGCGCGCGCAGGTCATGGTCGGCCAGGCGGTCCGCCTCGTCGGCGCCGATGGCTGTCTTCGCCACTTCGTGCAAGGGCCTCGACCCGCCCGCGCCGCCGAAGCCGCCGGCGGAGATCGACGAGCGCTCGAATTGCAGGAGACGCTTGGCGATCTCCGACCCGCCGTTCACCCGGCCGACGAGCTGGTCCTTCGGCACTTGGACGTCGGTGAAGAAGGTCTCGCAAAAGGGCGAAGAGCCGGAGATCAGCTTGATGGGCCGCGTCTCCACGCCCTCGCTCTCCATGTCGAACAGGATGAAGCTGATGCCTTCATGCTTGACCGCGCTATCCGTGCGCACAAGGCAGAAGATCCAGTCGGCCTGATTGGCGTAGGAGGTCCAGACCTTCTGGCCGTTGATCACATAATCATCGCCCTTGTACTCGCATTTCGTCTGAAGACAGGCGAGATCCGAGCCCGCGCCCGGTTCCGAATAGCCTTGGCACCAGCGGATCTCGCCCTTCACGATGCCGGGAATGAAGCGCTTCTTCTGGTCTTCGTTTCCAAATTCCAGGAGCGCGGGCCCAAACATCCACAGCCCGAAAGAGAAGAGCGGCGGGCGCGCTTTGATGCGGCGCATCTCCTCCTGCAGCACCTTGGCTTGCGCTTTTGAGAGGCCGCCGCCGCCATATTCGGCGGGCCATTCCGGCGCGGTCCAGCCCTTTTCGCCCATGCGCTCAAGCCAGAGCTTGGCCTCTGGGTTCTTGAACGCCTCCTTGCGGCCGCCCCAGACGATCTCGTTCTCTGGCATGGGCGTGCGCATGCTTTGGGGGCAATTCGCCTCCAGCCAGTCGCGGACGTCTTCTCGATACGCGTCGAGCGTCTGCGTGTCGCCTAGGGCCATGGGCCGCCTCCCGTTTCCGTTTACGCGAAGTGTAAGCGGCGGCGACGGCCGCGCCAAGGCTGACTATGGGTCAAACCGCCAGCGTCACCCAACGGGGTAGAAGAATTCCTCGCGCACGATCTTGCCGTTCTCGACCGTGTATTCGCCGAGTTCTTGCATCTGCATCCGCTCGCCGGTTTCCTTCGTGGTGACGTCCATGGAGAAGATGACGCCGAACCGGTTCTCCCCGTGAAAATAGGGGCCTTCCGCCTTCGCGGAGTGGACGTCGTGCGCGCCGTACCACCAGTCATGCTTGCCGCGGATCGCGTCCAAACCGGCCGCTTCGGCGCCCATGCCTTCCATGGGCAGGGCTTCGACCGAGACGGCGTCCGGCGCGTAAAGCGTGTTGAGCGCTTGGGCCTCTTCGCCCGTGTTGCAATACTCCACCAGCTTCTTGCCGACCTCTTGGAGCGTTGACTTGAATTCCATGATCACATCCTCCCGATAACAGGGCTGGAGTTTATCATGTCCGGGCTTTCCGATGAACGGGTCTAGCGTCGGAACAGGCTGTTCTCCGGGCCCGTGTCGACGCCCAATAGGTTCACAGCATGAACCAGCGCGACAACCAGGCCGAACACCGCCGCGATCATGATCACGCGCCAGGGCAGCCGACGTGGTTTGAGGTCGTTCCACGGTTGTCCGGCGCGCCAGTTCGCAAAAACCGCGAGGCCCGCCAACGCGGCCAGCGCGGCGAAGGTGAGGATCCAGTCGAGCACGGGCTATTCTGCGAAGGCGATCATGGGGCTGAGAACAGGTTTGGCCGTCAGGCCATGGGGTGTCTTGGCCCAGACATGGGGGTTGCGCACCCATCCGTAAACCGCGCGGACAGCAGCAAGCGTTTGAACCGGCCAATAGAGCGGCAGTGTTGCGATCGCCGCCAGCCGGCTCGCCCTCAATCGTCCGGGCGCCGCCAGCGCGGCGGCCAGGTTGACGGCGTATCCGGCCGACATGAGCCACAAATCCAACACGCCGACGCTGACCGACGGCGCCAGCCAACACAACGCCACCCAGAGCAGCAGCGGGCCATGGACAAGGGCGGAAAGGATCGCGGCGCTGAGTTGAACGGACAGAATGGAAAACTTGATGCGGCCCATGCCGCGCGCTGCGGCGGCGGGATCGCGCATCAGAACCATCCAGGTCTGGATGTATCCTTTGATCCAGCGCGACCTCTGCGCGGTCCAAACCGAGAGGATCTCCGGCGCTTCCTCAAGGGTTGGCGGCGTGATCGATCCGACGCTCCAGCCCAGGCGAGCGAGGCGGGCGCCGAGGTCGGCGTCCTCGGTCACGTTCCAGGCGTCCCAGCCGCCCACGGCGCGCAGGGCGTCGATCCGGAAATGATTGCTCGTTCCGCCCAGAAGAATCGGCAGGCCCAACCAGGCGGCGGCCGGCACCAATAGCCCGAATTGAAGATCGTATTCGAGCGCCCATTGCGATGCGAGCCAGCTTTCCCGTCCATTGCGCGCTTTCAACGGGGCCTGGACGCAGGCGAGGGTTTCACCGCCGTTTTCGAAGGCCGCAAGTGCGGCGTTCAACTGGTCTGGGTGCGGCAAGTCTTCCGCATCGTAGACCGCCACGAAGGCGCCCTCTGCGAAGTCCAAACCGTAGTTCAATGCGCGCGGTTTGGTGCGCGGCGCGCCGTCTGGGGCGATCAGGATGCGGCAGCCTTGGGGAAGGTTCGAGGTTTCCAGCGCTGCGCGCGTTTCAGGATCGTCCTCCTCTGTTAGAAAGATAACGTCCAGGCGGTCGGCCGGGTAGCGCAGGGCGCGCATTGCCGCGGCGATCTTTGCAGCGCAATTCGCCTCTCGATAAAGTGGGATGAGCAGCGTGTAGATCGGACGTCGGCTTGCCGAGGGCGACGGTTTGGCGGGCCCCGACCGTTTCAGCGCGCCGACAAGGGTCAGCGCCGCGCGAAGGGCGATCGCTGCGGCGAACAGGATCAGGCCAAGCGCATAGACGGCGACGAGGACGGCTTCCGGAGCGGCTAGGCCGGCGACGCCAAGCAGCGCGCCCGCCTTCGCCGCCAACCGCTCCTGGGACGGCGACAATCGTGTTCGGGCGGACGAGGTCGGGCTGGCCTCCGGAAGGGCGTTGCTGGCGCGCCAAGCGCGATCATCGTTCGGCGCGTCAACAACCCAATACGAATGCCCGCGTTCGCCTTCGACGCAAATCGAACGCTGACCCATCGTGGTGAATGCAATTTCTCCGTGCCCCATCCAATAAGGAAAACGGGCATGGATAGAGTTTCCAGCAACTCTTGGGCGTTAATCGCTCAATTCAATTCTAATGGGAGTTTTTCTCCCAATTGCGTTCCACTGAGCCAGGCGTGTTCCACGCGACCGCCTAGCAGCCAATCGCCGCAAACGCCGATCCTTGCATTCGCGTCCCAGCGGAAGGAGCCTCTCGCGGGTGTGTCCACAATGGCGTATCGCCATCGGTGCGCTTGCGCGAAAGCGGGCGGCGGCGCGCCAACCCGCCGTGCGAAGTCCGCCATAAGGCGGTCAGCGACATCTGGCGCCGCCGCTTCGAGATTTTGGATTGACCAGTCCGTCGTCGCTTGAAGCACCCAGGCTTCGGCGTCGCCACGGCCGGGCTTGGACGTGTTCCGGGCAGCCCAGCCAATCGGCGAGCTTTGGAACGTCGCGCCGTCGAAGTCGACCCCGACAGGCTCGCCAAATGCAGCCATAACCGCCCAAATCGGCTTGGAGATCGCGGTTCTCGCCAGGCCCGCCAAGTCAGGCGACGCCGCCTCGAGCAGCGGAGGCGCTTGCTCAGCCGGCACAGCCAAGACAACCGCCTCGAAGGGCCCGATTTCGCGCCCATCTTCGAAATGGAGGGCGTGGTCAGGCGCTTGGCCGGCGATGCGCTCAATCCGCACCCCCCAGTCGATTGCGGCGCCGGCGGCGAGGTGTTTAACGATCGCATTCATACTGGGAACGCCGACGTAGCGCTTAGCGTCCGGAGCTTGCGTCAAGTCGTACGCTTCCGTGATGTCGACGATCCGCCCACGCCATTGCGCGGCAACCCCCGCCTGCACCCAATCCTCGACGGCGGCGGCGAACGCGTCGTCGGACGCCGAGATGTATTGGGCGCCATGGTCCCAGCGGATCTCACCGAGCGGCGTGTCCATCCGGCGCGTCGAGAGCCGCCCGCCCGGTCCGCGACCCTTGTCGAACAAGCGCACGGCCACGCCAGCTCGCCCGAGCGCTTTCGCGCAGGCGAGGCCCGCCATTCCGGCGCCTATGATTGCAACACTCATCGCCCGCTCCTTCGACCGATCGAGACTTAGCGTTGCGGCCAGGAAGATCGACTGAGACCGGCTGTTCTGTCGCAGCTGCAGTCGCACCTTGGCTCAGCACTCTATTTGTTCTATTTATGTTCCATGGCTTTGCAGGTGGTCTGGTTCAAGCGTGATTTGCGTGTGCACGACCATGCCGCGCTCGTTGCGGCCTGCGCGGCCAACGGCCCTGTATTGCCCGTTTACGTGTTCGAGCCGGAACTTTGGGCGCTGCCGGAGCATTCGGCGCGTCAGTTCGGTTTTTTGATCGAATGTTTGAGTGAGTTGGACGCCGCCCTCTGGTCCCGCGGGGCTCGGCTTCACCTGGCTGTCGGGGAGGCGTGCGACGTGTTCACTCGGCTCCACGTCAGACATGGGCTTGCGGCGATCCACGCCCACGAGGAAACCGGCCTGCAATGGACGTTCGATCGCGACATCGCCGTACGCGCTTGGGCGCGCCGCGCCGGCGTGCCGTTTCGGGAGTATTCCCAGCATGGCGTGATACGCGGCCTGAGGGCGCGCGACGGTTGGGCGCGGCGTTGGAACGATCGTATGAGCGGGCCGCGATTGAAGGCGCCAAACGCAATCGGGGCGGCGGAGATCCCCGGCGACGGGTGGCCGCGCGGCGCGGAACTTGGGATTACGTCCGACGCGTGTCCCCAGCGTCAGCGCGGCGGTCGAGCGGCGGGCGTGGAGCTTCTCCAGTCTTTTCTGGAGGATCGCGGGCGGACCTACCGCACCGCCATGTCTAGTCCGGTCAGCGCGTTTGAAGCCTGTTCGCGGCTATCGCCCCACCTCGCCTTCGGCACGATCTCGATGCGCGAAACCTACCAGGCTGCGCGGCGTGCGCACGCGCAGTTTGCGACAGCGGGGGATGGCGCCTTCAAGCTTGCGCTGGACAGTTTTATTGGCCGGCTCCATTGGCACTGCCATTTCATGCAGAAATTGGAGAACGAAACCTCGATCGAGCGGCGCAATCTTCATCCGGCCTATGACGGGCTGCGGCGCGATCCCGAGCCGGACGATCCGCGCTTGGCCGCATGGATCGACGGGCGGACGGGATTTCCCTTCGTCGACGCCTGCATGCGGGCGCTGCGGGAGACGGGGTGGTTGAATTTTCGCATGCGAGCCATGGTCATGGCGTTCTCAAGCTATCACCTGTGGTTCCATTGGCGATTGCCGGCGCAATTGCTGGCCGCGCGATTTACGGATTTCGAAGCCGGGATCCACTATCCCCAAGCGCAAATGCAATCGGGGACGACGGGCGTGAACACAGCGCGCATTTATAATCCGGTGAAGCAATCGCAGGATCAGGACCCAGAGGGCGCTTTTGTCCGGCGCTGGGTTCCCGAACTGGCGAAACTGCCGACGCAATTCATCCATGCGCCGTGGGAGGCGCCGGCGCGGGCGCTTTCGGCGGCGGGGATAGAGCTTGGCGCGGATTACCCGCATCGGATTGTCGACCATGTGGCGGCGGGACGCGAAGCTCGGGAGAAAATCTACGCGCGACGGAAAGGCGCGGCCTATCGCCGAACAGCTGCCGCGATTCAGGACAAGCACGGCTCGCGTCGATCCGGCATCGCCCATCGCGGTCAGAGATCGAACGCGACGGCGCGGTCGAGTGATCAGTTGAATCTCGATTTCGGCCCAATGGGAGCCGGCGACCATGCCCCGTAATGCAAATGGCCGTCGGGCCGCCAAAAAATCCACACTCCCGACGAAGCTCTGCGCGTCGTGCGGACGACCATTTGTGTGGCGTAAGAAATGGGCTCGGGTTTGGGACGACGTCCGATTTTGCTCCGAACGGTGTCGCCGCTCAGGGCGCTGAAAACGATTGCAAGATATGCTGACATCGAAAAACAATATGTATATTGCCTTGAAACAATGAGGCTTTTCTGTTTTTCATAAAAACATTATTGAAAAACAATAAGAACGGAGCTAGGTAATGCTCGTCGGACGGATTGGCCGTCCGGACTTGGCCAAAAGGCCTGTTAAAACAAGGACGCTGAACCATGACCCCGCTAGCCCGCGAAGCCAATTTTGACACGTTCGCGGTCGCCCCCCGGATCGAGCCGCAGAGCCTGACCGCGCTTGTCGACCCCGCCGCCTTGGAGATCGCCGCCCCCGCGAACTCAAACGAAGCGTTGTCGGGCCACCGGCCTTCGCTGCTCGTCGCCCGGCGGAAGCGGAAGTCGCGCCGCGGCGCCCACGCCTAAACCCCTCGCCTGCCGGTCGCTGGTCAATCCAGCGGCCGTTGGGGAAGGGATGAACAAACCAAGAGAGAGAGAGAAGGAAGCCCAAATGATCCGCAAAGCCTCAACCGCCGCCATCCTCGCCGCAACGATCGCCGCCCCGGCCTTTGCCGAAAGTGAGGCGTTCGAGTTCGAGTTCGCCTATTCGCCGGACGCTGTTCAGACCGAGGCCGGCGCCGCCGAAGCTTACGAACGGCTTGAACGTGAAATCGCCGAACATTGCGACACGAATTGGCGCGCCAGCAAGTCGGTTAAGCTCCGCGTCGAGGAGCGCGCTTGCCAGGAGCGGACGATGCGCGACGCCATGGCTAAAATCGCGCAACCCTCGCTTGCCGCAATCGACGCCGCCCAGTCCGAAGGCTGATCCTGGCCGACGCCAGTTTCACTGATCTATCCAAGCGCCCCGTCCAAACATGTGGTCGGGGCGTTTATGCGTCCGGCCTGAGATCCTTCGGACGAATGAAGTCGACCAAGTTAAATCCCGCCATCGACGTTGGGTCATTGTTCGCCGACTCAAACAGAGCCGCCCCGCCGGTCGGGAACTTGGCCGCCAAGCTCTCCGCAGCGAAGCGTTCCGACCTGTTAGACAGGCGGACCAGTTCGAGACCCAATTCGTGCAAGCCCGGATTATGGCCGATGACAAGCGTGCAGTCGCCGACAGCAGCGCGCTCCGAAATCACAGATTCGATGGTCGTTGCACTGGCAAGATAAAGGGCTTCGACAATGGATATCGCGCACGGACCAAAGATGTGGGCCGCTTCTGCCCATGTTTCTCGCGCGCGTCGGGCGCTGGAAATCAGGGCGGTGTTCGGGGACCAGCCGAGATCCTCTATGCGCTTGGCGACGCGACGCGCGTCCTCATGTCCGCGCTCGGTCAAGGCTCGACCATGGTCGTCGGCCCCTTCGAACCAAGGTTCGGTCTTCGCGTGTCGAAACAGAATCAGTCGCTTCATATCGGCCGCCGACGCTCCCGCGCGTCACGTGGCGTCGTGATTGGACGCCGCATCCGATCCGTCAACTGAAAACACGTTGAGACTCTCAATAATAAGCAAGATTGAACAAAAGAGCCCCCCGCCGGGCGAAGGCGGGGGGCAGTTGGAAGACAAGGTGAGTCAGGCCTTGGCTTCAAACGGATGGGGCGGGCGCGCGCCCGTGGGGCGTATTGGCGCGCACCCGCCGAAAGGCGCCGGCGGGAGACACCGATGCCAAACGTCAACTCAAAAGTGTTTTTTCGTCAACACACGTTTTAGGTGAAAAGTGTTTCCAGAAGGTGAATTTTCCCGCTATTGGCGAAAATTATCATGAGGGCTGACAATTATCGTCCTTTGCGTGAACTGGCGTCGTCGCTTCGCTCCTGAAAGATGGAATTGTCGATGCCGAAATGACTGGGAAGTTCGGCGTCGACCCCGGCATTCCGATTACGCTGTAGGAAGCTCGCGAGCGCCGTATCGGTTCGGACCACATCCCAGATCGGATCATAGATCGTCTCTGCGGCGCGGGCCTCCGCAACGATGGTTGAAGTGAGTGCGTTGTCGACGTCGTCCGGCGGGCAATTGAAACGCTGAGACTCGCTTAGCCGCGCACAAAATATGGATCTTACCGTCCTCTGCGTCGGCGACGGCGGCGTTTCTGGATAAGGCGCCGCGACTGCTGGACCATATTCGCCGTCGCCTGGCTCCGCGCCAGGCTCTTTCGGCGCTATGTCGACAACCGCGCTGGGCTTGTCAGGTGTCTCCACCGTTTCGTCCAATGAAGGACTTGGCGCTGGATCAGGCGCTGGCGCGGGCGTTGGGGCTGGCGAGACATCTTCCACCACGGGTTCAACGCGTTCCGGCTCCAGCGCCTCGGACGTCAGATCTTCCTCAAGGGCCGGCTCCGCGTCTCGCCTTAGCTCGACGAGGTCTACAATCAGCGGAGACAGCCGCACTTGGGGCGACGTCGGGCGGTAATGGGCGGCCAGGCCCAACGTCGCGGCATGCAGACATGCCGCACAAACGAACGCCTTCCGACGCAAGGTCAGAGCGGATGTCCGAACCCAACCCATCGATACACGCTAGCCGATTGGGCGACTCTGGCCATGTTACGATTCGGTCACTCGGCGGCTTTGAGCGGCGACGATATGCGCCGGTGCACCAGGGCGTCGTAGTCGTTAACCAGCGCCTCGGTGAGCGGACCCGGGGCGTAGACGACGTCGCCGATCTCGGCCACGGGCGTGATTTCCGCCGCTGTGCCAGTGATGAAGCATTCGGAGAAAGTCGGCAATTCATCCGGCATGATCGCGCGTTCGATCACTTCAACCCCGCGCGCTTTGGCGAGCGCGATGGCGGTTTGGCGCGTAATGCCGTCCAGAAAACAATCTGGCGTCGGCGTGTGTAGCGCTCCGTCGCGCTGGAAGAAAATGTTCGCGCCGGTGGCCTCGGCGACTTGACCGCGCCAGTCAAGCATCAAGGCGTCGGCATAGCCGTCTTGCTCTGCAGCGTGCTTTGAGAGGGTGCAGATCATGTAAAGGCCGGCGGCTTTAGAGGCGCAGGGGGCGGTTTCCGGCGACGGCCGCTTCCAGGCCGCGTGCGTCATCCGGATGCCCTTCATTTTGTCGGCGAAGTAATCGCCCCAGTGCCATACAGCGATCGCCAGATGGATGGTGTTGTGCTGCGCCGAGACGCCCATCATTTCAGAGCCGCGCCAGGCAATGGCGCGGACATAGGCGCTATCGAGGCCGGACTTGGCGAGCGCGTCGCGCTTTGCGTCCTCAATCTGGCCGACCGTGAAGGGGATTTCGAAACCTAACAGGTGTGCGGAATTGTGAAGCCGCTCCGAATGGCGGCGGCTTTCGAAGATTTCGCCCGAATAGGCCCGCTCTCCCTCAAAAACGGCCGACGCATAATGCAGGCCATGGGTTAAGACGTGGACCTTGGCCTCGCGCCAGGGCGTAAACTCGCCGTCCATCCAGATGAATCCGTCGCGATCATGGTACGGGACCAGGGCCATTGCGGCGCTCCCTTTGCAAGCACTGTTATTTTGGTGTCATTCTCCGATCGCCGCCATGCAAGTCAACCGACCCTCCCCCCCCAAACGTCCCAGCGATGATAGGTTGTTCCTTCGCGACGCCGAACTTGATCGCGGGGTTGTCTCCATCCTGCTCGGCGAACGCGCGCTAAACGTTGCCGTCAGCGCGGCGCTTTCGGCTTCGGGATTGAACACGGCGGAAATGCGCGCGCTCATGGTCATTCGCGCGACGCCGGATCTAAATGTCTCTGAGCTGCGGGGCCGGCTGGGCGCGACAACGCCGACCCTCGCGCGGACCCTGGGTGAACTGGACCGGAAAGGCCTGATCGATCGCACGAAGTCTGAAGCCGACGGTCGACGCAGGCGCCTTCGGCTCACGGCTGCGGGCGAAACGGTCGCCGTCCCGCTGGTCGAGGCCTTGCGCGGGGCGCTGCGGGAAGCCTATCGCGAGGCTGGCGCGGAAGACGTGTCCGGTTTTCGCCGTGTTCTGGATACGCTCGGAGGAGGGGCGCCATGACGCCCCCGCACCACATTCTCGTGGTCGACGACGACGACAGGATCCGCGCGCTCCTTGTGCGTTATCTGGGGCAATGCGGCTATCGTGTCACCGCAGCGCCAGAGGCCGAGGCGGCTCGACGCATGTTATCCGGCGTGGACTTCGACTTGGCTGTGCTCGACATCATGATGCCCGGTGAAGACGGGCTGACGCTTTTGCAGGCGATTCGAACGATGGGGGATACGCCGGTTCTTCTGTTGACGGCGCGGGGAGATCCCGCAGATCGGATCGAAGGACTAAGGCGCGGCGCGGACGATTATCTCCCAAAGCCCTTCGAGCCCGAGGAGCTGGCGCTTCGAATTGATGCGATCCTGCGCCGCAGCGCACAATCCGCGCCGCCCGAGGAGATCTCGATGTCCGGGCTCGTCTTCAACACGGCGCGCGGCGAGCTTAAATCCGGCGATCGCCGCGTGCGTCTAACCGAGGCGGAGCTTCAATTGCTTTCCGTGCTGGCGCAGCATTCCGGTTCGGCTGTGTCTCGTCAGGATCTAGCCGCCCTGACGTCGTCCGGTTTGGAGCGATCGATCGATGTCCAAGTCACCCGCCTGCGCCGAAAGATAGAGCCAGATCCGAAGGAGCCGATCCATATCCAGACGGTTCGCGGCATTGGCTATCGCCTCATGCCGGACTGAGCGTCATGGGCTTGCGACTAAGGACATTTATGCCGCGGGGGCTCTATCCCCGGTCGATCTTGATCGCGATTGTTCCCGTGGTTCTGCTTCTCGCTGCAGCCAGCTACGTGTTTTATGATCTGCATTGGCGCCAAACCAGCCGGAAGCTGTCCCAAGGCGTCGCCAGCGATATTGCTTACATTCTGGCCTTGCGCGCTGACGGGCGTTTGCCGAACGCCGCCATCTCCGACCTGGCCGAGCAACACCATCGTTTGCAGGTCGACTTCCAACCCGGCGCCGAGTTGCCCACGGTTCAACGCAAGTCGATCTTCTCGGCCCTGGACGACACGCTGAGCCAAGAGCTGCAAGCGAGCCTGGACGCGCCCTATTGGTACGACATCAGCGGATACGGCGACACTGTTGAGATACGCGTCGCTGCGGAAGGCGGCGTTGTGGCGTTCACCGCGCTGCGCGACCGAACCTTTTCGACCACCGGCCACATGTTCATCTTTTGGGTGCTCGGCGTCACGCTGATCCTGGTGATGTTGGCGATCGGCTTTCTGCGTAATCAAGTTCGCTCCATCTTGCGGTTGGCGGAGGCGGTCAAGGCGTTCGGGCGGGGCCGCGACGCGCCCGATTTTCGTCCCTCGGGCGCGCGTGAAGTTCGCGAGACGGCGCGCGCCGTCCTCGATATGAAAGACCGGCTCACCGCGGCGGCCGAACAACGCACTGCGATGCTGGCTGGCGTCAGCCACGATTTGCGCACGCCGTTGACGCGTCTCAAGCTGCAATTGGCGATGATGGGCGATGGCGAGGACGTGCAAGCTGCCCGGCGCGATCTCGACGACATGTCCGCCATGCTCGACGAGTACCTCGCTTTCGCCCGAGGCGACGAGTTGGAGCCAGTGACCAATCTCGATGTCTCTGAGCTGCTCCAGGATATCTCAACGCGGGAGGCGCGGTCCGGATTGACCGTGGTCGCCGATGGGCCGGCGTCCATCCCCGGGCGGCCCTTGGCGCTGCGCCGGGCCGTCACAAACCTCATACAAAACGCCTTGGCCTATGGAGACGAGGTTAGAGCAGAAGTCGTCAACGGGCCGCGCGCGGTCGATGTGATTGTCGACGACGACGGGCCGGGCATCCCGGAGAACCAGCGGGAGGAGGCCTTCAAGCCCTTCACGCGACTGGACAAATCACGCAGTCAAAATCGGTCTGGCGCCGGGCTCGGCCTAGCCCTCAGCCGCGATACGGCGCGCAGGCATGGCGGCGATCTCACCCTTGAGGCGTCGCCCCTTGGGGGGCTTCGGGCGCGTCTTCGACTGCCGCATTAAGGTCGGATGTCGTGTTCGGCGCGTCGTCGGACTTTCGCCTTCCGGTCAGCCCGCCGAACCGACGAAGCCTTTCATCCGCATCGCGCAATTCGCGATCCAGGGTCGCCATGGTCCGCGAAAAATCGGCGCTCGTCTCTCGACGCCAGGAGCGTTCCGCCCGGCCAATCGCCCAGGCCACGCTGGCTGTGCGGAGTGCAGGCGGCGGACCTTCAGTGGTGTCGAGGTCCGCACAGGCCAACGCCCATCTCGCCGAACGCCGGCGAGCTGCAATGAGTGCGGCCAAGCGGGCTGGCGAGCGTTCACGATAACGCATAAGCGACACCAACCCCGCCCGATAAGACTCCATGGCTTCAAAGCGGCGCATGATGGCGTCGAATAACCGTTCTCGCGGCGTTTCCGAGGGATCGGCGGCTTCGGCCGACATCGTCTTGTCAAAATAGGCTTCAACACCGTCGGCGATCGCCTCGACCCCCCCCATGCCATAATAATCGCCCAATGGCCGTCCTGTGGTTTCGGCGACTTTCGCCAGCGTCAGGGAGCGCCACCCGCGATCTCCAGCGAGCTTCAACGCCGCTTCGATCGAAGCATCGAGTAGCGCGTCGTCCGTCTCAGTCATTGATCAATCTCCCGATAGGGCGCGTTCTCTTTGGGCGGCGGCCCGAATGGCCTGGCGCAGGAGATGTGGCATCCCCCGCTCCGCCATCAAGACGTCGAGCGCCGCCTCCGTGGTGCCGCCGGCCGAGGTGACCTGGCGACGCAAATCGGCGGCGCTTGCGTCTGAGGCCGCCAAGAGTCCCGCTGATCCGATGACGGTTTCGCGGGCGAGTTTTTGGGCGAGGTCCGCCGGCAAGCCGTCCGCCTCCCCGGCTGCCGCCATCGCTTCGGCGAGGAGGAAAATGTAAGCCGGACCAGATCCTGACACTGCCGTCACAGCTGGCATAAGCGCTTCGTCTACGGGCCCCAAGACGTCGCCAAGCGGGCTTAGCAAGGCTCTCGCGGACTTGATATCCTTCGGGGTCGCGTTGGCAGGGGCCGCCAAAACGCTGACTCCCTGGCCGATCGCACCCGGGGTGTTCGGCATGGCGCGTATCACGCGCTTTGCGCCGAGCCGCTCGACCAATGTGGCCATCCGAACGCCGGCCATGATCGAGACGACCAGGGATTTCCGCCCGATCCAGTCCGTGGCTGTCGCCGCCGCCTCAGGAAATCCCTGGGGTTTTACGGCGAGAACGACGATGTCGGCCGGTGCGGGAGACGGATTGAGGTCTGCGCGGCTGTTTGCAACGAGCGCGCATATGTCGCCGGTTGGGTTGGGATCGACAATATGGAGATTTTCAAACGCGCCGGCGCGAACCCAGCCTGCAGCAAGAGCGCCGCCCATGCGGCCGGCTCCGATCAACGCAATCGATAAGCCGGCCATAATGGTCTTCGCCTAAGCCTCGCCGTCGGTTTCGAACAGTGCGGCTTCGAGCGCTTCGCGCGGCGGTTTTCCAGCCCAGATGACAAAGTTCAAAGCGGGCACGAACTTATCGGCAGCATCCGCCGCAGCGGCCGTAAGGGCGCGAATCTCACCCTCAGACGGCTCGCCTCGGCCCAGAAGAGGCAAGGCGTGTCGGAATAGGATCACGCCTTCTTCGGCCCAATAATCGAAGTGCCCAAGCCACAGGCGCTCGTTCATCATCGAGATCAGTTCGATGATCGCAGCGCGGCGGGAAGCCTGCGGTTTGACATCAAGGGTGACCGAAAAGTGTATTGCTTCAGGCTCGCGCCGGTAGGCGAACAGCGCACCCATGTCGCCCCAGCGGGTGGGCGCGACGCATTGAATGGCGTCGTCGTCGTCGCGCTCGTGGGGCCAGCCGGCCGCTTCGAGGGCGTGTTCGATCGGCTCGAGCGGATCGACGACGGATTCTACGATTTCATTAAGGTCAAGGCTCATCGGAACATCTCCGAACGCGACGTGGACGAATCACCACGTCTTTGGACGCTATCACGCGCAGGCGACTGGACAAGGTGACGACGCGGTCCACCCACAAGGAAGAGGAACACGCGAACTATTTTTTTCTCGACTTGGCCGCCTCAAGGTCGGCGACACGCGCTTCGAGCTCATCAATGCGGGCGAGCGCCGAACGCGCCAATTCTTTCAGGCTTTCGACTTCATCGCGGCTGGCGAGGTCCATCTCCGATACAAAGCGATCGGCTTGGCTGCGCATTGCAGTCCGGGCTTCTTCGCCAGCCGAGCGTGCTGCGCCCATCGCGCCTGTCATCAGATCTGCGAGATCATCTAGTATTGGATTCTGTGGCGGCATGGGGGTACTCCTCCTTCGCCAATACGCAACTCAATCGGATCCCTAGCAAATGGGGGGCCGTGTAGACAGGGAAAAGGCGCCAAATGTTCGCAGCGCTTCCATTTCCGGAATTCGATCCGGCGCTTTTCACCATTCCGGCGTTTGAGCTGTTCGGCTGGAGCCTCGGGCCCCTGCCGCTTCGGTGGTACGCCCTGGCTTACATCGCGGGCATCTTTTTCGGTTGGCGTTACGCAGTCTATCTGTCGCGCCGGCCGGCCCTGTTCGGCGGCCGCAGTCCGGCGACCCCGGACGATCTCGACGATCTGATCTTTTGGGTGATGATCGGGATCATCCTGGGCGGGCGCCTGGGTTACATCCTGTTCTACCTTCTGCCCTTCGAACCTGACCGGGTGCTTGGCGACCCGTTGACGGTGCTGCGGGTTTGGGAAGGCGGCATGTCGTTCCATGGCGGCCTCATAGGCGTAGCCGTGGCGATTGTCTTCGTCGCCCGATCTAGAAGCTTGAGCTTGATCAGGGTTGGCGACATCGCCGGCGTCGTCGCCCCGATCGGTCTTCTGTTCGGCCGGATCGCCAATTTCATCAATGCGGAACTCTATGGCCGGGTGACGACCTCCCCGATCGGCGTTGTGTTTCCGGAGGGCAATGCAAACTCGCTTGGCGCGCCCGAAGCCTACAATTGGGAGGCGGGCGAGTGGGTCTACACGGGCGCCGAAATGCCGCGCCACGCCAGCCAATTGTACGAGGCCGGCCTGGAAGGCCTATTTTTGCTTTTGATCCTATCGATCGCAATCTTCCGGTTCGGCGCGTTCAAGCGGCCCGGCTTGGTGACAGGCCTGTTCCTCATCGGATACGGCCTCGGACGCTCGATCGTCGAGAATTTCCGCCAGCCTGACGCGCATATCGGGTTCTTGCCCGGCGGGATCACGATGGGAATGTTGCTGTCGTTGCCCATGTGGATCGGCGGCGCTTGGCTCGTTTGGCGCGCCTACCGAAATCCGCCGATCTCCGCCGAACAGGCCTCAGGCGAGCCTGCGCCAGCAAAGTGAGCCTTAAGGACCGGTTGATCCGGCTGATCCTTGCCGATGGTCCGCTGCCTGTATCCGCTTTCATGCAGGCTTGCCTGCATGATCCCGACGCAGGCTATTATGCGACGCGGCCGGGAGTGGCTCGGGATTTCATCACTGCGCCGGAGGCGAGCCAGATCTTTGGCGAGTTGATCGGCTTGTGGGCCGTCCATGAGTGGCGCGCCTTGGGCGCCCCTGATCCGTTCGCACTGGTGGAGCTTGGTCCGGGCCGTGGAACCCTGATGAGCGACGCTTTGCGCGCCGCCGCCGGCGTAAGCGAATACACCCGAGCGCTGCACTTGGAACTCGTGGAGACGAGCCAGCCGCTGAAGGCGATCCAGGCTGAACGCTTGTCGAAATACGCGCCGACGTTCCGGACCAGTCTTAACGACGTTCCGCAGGGACCGGCGATTATCTTGGCCAATGAGTTTTTGGACTGTCTGCCGGCGCGGCAATTCGTATCCGACGGGGGCGCTTGGCGCGAGCGGGTCGTTGGCGTTGGGGCGGACGAGGCTCTGGTATTCGGATTGTCCGTCGATCGCCGTCATAGCGAATTGGCCAGCGCGGGCGGCGCCTCGCATGAGGTGCAACCTGGTCTCGAACCGCTCATCGCCGATCTAAGCGTGCGGTCTGAGGCCGGAGCCCGATTTCGCGCGCTCTTCATTGATTATGGCGAAGCCGAGCGTGCGCCCGCCGATACGCTGCGGGCCTATCGAAACGGGGTGCAGGAGGACCCGCTCGCCAATCCTGGCCTCGCAGACCTGACAGTGGATGTGGACTTCGGCCGTCTGGGGCGTCTCGCCCGCAGGGCGGGGTTGGATGTCGCCGGGCCGGTTGAGCAAGGCCCTTTCCTGATCGGGCTTGGCGCACAGGCTCGCCTTGACGCGCTGGTCGCCGCGACCCCCGACGCGGCCGAGGCGACCTATGCCGGCGCTCGCAAATTGGTCGACCCCGCTGAGATGGGCGCGCGATTCAAGGTGATCTGTCTATCTTCGCCTGGATTGCCCGCGCCCGCAGGATTTGGATGAAGCGAGGCGGGCTTTCGTCGGCGGGCTTTGCGGGCCATATCCGGTCCATGACGCATCCCCCAAGCCTCGCCGCATCCCATTTCGCGCCAGACTCCGTGATCGCCCATGCCTTCTTCGGACGCGAGGGCGGGGTGTCGACAGGTCTTTACGCCAGTCTGAATGTCGGACCGGGATCTGACGATTCGCCCGAAGCCGTCGCCGAAAATCGTAAGCGGGTCGCGGCGTCGGTCGGCGCGCCGGGGCCCGAACACTTGCTGTCGCTCTACCAAATCCACTCCGCGGACGCGTTAATCGTTGACGCCCCCTTTGGCCCAGAGCGTCCTCAAGCCGACGCCATGGCGACCAAGACGCCAGGGCTTGCTCTCTGTGTCCTCGCCGCCGATTGCGCGCCTGTCTTGTTCGCCGACGCCGAGGCGGGCGTGATCGGCGCCGCCCATGCGGGTTGGAAAGGCGCGCTTGGCGGGGTGTGCGAGGCTGCGGTGGCGGCTATGGAGCGGCTCGGCGCAGATCGAGGGCGCATTTCGGCGGCGATCGGTCCGTGCATTGCGCAGGCGAGCTATGAGGTCGGTCCTGAATTCGAAGCGCGCTTCGTCGATCAGGAGGCTTGGAGCGCGAGGCATTTTCAGTCCGGCGAGGGAGATCGCAGCCATTTTGATCTGCCTGGCTACCTTCAAGCGAAACTCATGCGCTCGGGGGTCGCGCGAACGGATTGGCTGAATAGAGATACGCGCACGCTAGAGGACGCTTATTTCTCGAACCGGCGGCGTAATCAGCGCGGAGAGCCGGATTATGGCCGTAACGCGTCTGTGATCATGTTGCGCGGATAAGCTCCGAACGCAGCGCTTATCGAGACGTTGCGCCTGCGAACCGATTGAGACAAAAGCGTGACACTCGCAACGCTGTCGGGGGCTGAACGCGAATGAAACTTCTCTCCTGCAACGCCAACAAGCCGTTGGCGGCGGCCATCGCCGATTATCTGGACGCGCCGCTCACTGAAGCGGAGGTCAAGACCTTCGCCGACAACGAAGTCTTCGTGCGCATCAACGAAAATGTTCGTGGGACGGATGTCTTCGTCATTCAGTCGACCTCGGCGCCGGCGAACGACAATCTGATGGAGTTATTGATCTGCATCGACGCGCTGGCGCGGGCCTCGGCGCGGCGTATCACGGCGGTGATCCCGTATTTCGGCTATGCGCGGCAAGATCGAAAGACCGACGGGCGAACGCCGATTTCGGCCAAGCTCGTGGCCAATCTTATCTCGACGGCTGGCGCGGACCGCGTTTTGACGATCGATCTGCACGCCGGGCAGATCCAGGGCTTCTTCGACGTTCCCACCGACAATCTCATCGCCGCGCCCGTCATGGAGAAAGATATCCGTGAGCGTTACAACGGCGACGATATCATGATCGTTTCGCCCGATGTCGGCGGCGTTGTCCGCGCCCGGTCGCTCGCCAACCGGCTCGGATGCGATCTCGCCATCGTCGACAAGCGTCGACCCCACGCCGGCGTCAGCGAGGTGATGAACATTATTGGCGACGTCAGCGGGAGGCGTTGTATTCTCGTAGATGATATCTGCGATTCCGGCGGCACGCTTTGCAACGCGGCTGCGGCGCTCAAAAAGGAGGGCGCGGTAAGCGTGTCCGCCTATGTGACGCACGGCGTCCTTTCCAACAACGCTGTCAAGCGCGTTGAGGGCTCCGAGATGGACGAATTGGTTATCGCAGACACGATCAAGCCGCGTGGCGAAGACCTCAAATCGAGTTCGCTGCGCGTGCTTCCGATCGCTCCACTACTCGGCGAGGCGATCCGTCGGATCGCCAATGAAGAGAGCGTATCTAAGCTGTTCGACTGAGCGGTCGCGATTTAGGTCGCTTGCGCCGGCTCCGGGGAATTGTTGGCGATCAGACGAAGACTAGGCTTGGCTGGGCGGCGCTCAGGCATCACAGCCGCGGTAACATTGTGCGTCTCTATCGGTCTGCCGCACAACACGCTCTCATCGCCGAGCGTCTGGTATAATCCCAACAATCGAGGCGTTCCGCTGCGCCCTCCGTTTAGAGGCGCGATCGCAATTTCGAGCTGGATCCGAGCTCGCGCCGCAGTTTCCCCCCAAACCCGCAGGAGGCCTGGCGATTGCTCGGAGGCGACCGCTTCGGCGAGGGCGCACACGACGCTACGATCGGCGCCTTCGAAAAGCGTCAGGAAATCCACTTGCGACAAATCATGTCCAAGAAGGCCGGGTAGTTTTTCTCCCGCAATTCTGAATGGGACGGATCCGCCTTTCTTAGGGGACAGCACAAACAGCCTGCTTAGCAATCCAGGATAATCGTCAGCCGCTGGGCCGCCAGAATTGCTCTGTGTTCTCGATGACATTCGCTTCCAGGCTTGCAGCATCGCCTGCGTGTTCGGGTGGATTGCATGATCCGCCATGTGTCTACGACCCCTCGTCTATTTTGCAGCGGTATCCGCAATCCCCAAGCCAGCTGTCTCGACCCGTTTCGGGGCGATCGTCGCCCATCACGGGAGTGCTGGCCCAAAACCTGCTTCCCGACAGGCGAAGAATGAGGGAGGGGGCCGATGGGCGTTTCAGCACGACACAGTTTCATGGCGGTCTGTATGCTGATGGGCGCTGGACTCGGTGGCTGGGCTGCAGCTGACGGACCCGCTGGCAAAAAGCCGTCGTCCGCGTGCTGCGCGGGCCAAAAAGGGCATAGAATCAACGTCCCAAACGTTTCAGTCGCTGGGCCGAACATTCACGTTTCGACACCGAGCGTGATTGTCAGACAAGGCAACGTCAGCGTCGGCGGCGCGAGCTTTGTCGACACCCGTATCGTTATAGGCGGCGGCTCAGCCGGGGCGGGGACATTCGTCTCGGCCGGCGGCTCGTTCTTCTCGCCGAGCCCGGTGCCGCCGAGCGCGATCACTGACCTTTCCGTCGAGGGCGGGGAGGAGACTTACACCGAGCTTGTTACTGAGGACGTGCCGTATGAGGAGACCGTTTGCGTCGACCAGCCGGCGAGCCTGGTCGCTCAACCAGTCCAGGCTGTTTGTATCGACGACAAGGGCGCTCCTCACCCCGCGTCCCAGGCCTTCCCGGGTGAAGCGGTCGATGCAGATTATGACGGCGAACTGTTCCGCTGTGTCGCGGGCACGCGCATGCAGGTGACAATCGGTGAACTTGCCGGCGGCGAATCTACGGCGACGGGCCAGACCTTCGCCTGTGACAAGGGCGAGGCGCTGGTCCACGCCCCAGGCGGTGCGCTATCTTGCGCGCCAGCGAGTCCCCAGCGCGAATGTAATGAGCGTTCACTGCTCCGGCGCTACGGCCCCGGCGCCAAACTGGTCAGCGCGCCGCCCCAAGGGCAATGTGTGGACGTTGTGCGGCGCGGGGTCCGAACGGTGACCCGTGAAGTCGAGCGCAAATTACCTGCCCAACCCGGAAATATCGTACTCGATGGCGGGGTCGGGCAAACGGTCTTTTAGGTGTAGTACGGTAATTCCCAAGGCGTTGCGGTAAAGCCACGCTCGGCGATCGATTGCTGTCCGCTGCGTCTGCGCGCTTGCGCAAAGCGGCGGCGCACGTACTCCTCAGACATCGATAATCAAACAATTCCGATATCTATCCAGGGAGAACGCCGGTGAAAAAACGCCACTGCTCAATCAAACACTCAATGTCTTCTCGCGGAACGCTGACAGCTAGCGCCGGTCTAGGGGCGCTCGTTGCCGCGTTTGCCGGGCCTGCGACAGCTCAAGAGGCTGACGACGCCCAGGATTCGGCGCGCCGCCTCAACACGGTCGTCGTGGAAGCAACCCGACGCGAAGGCGTCACCGTGCAGGACGTGCCTGTGGCCGTTACGGCGTTCGATCCGGAATTGTTGGAAGCCTCAAACTTCCAACGCGTGAACGACCTCGAGCAGCTTTCTCCGAGCGTTCAGATCACACAAGGTCAGTCGGCTTCGGCGGGCACGTCGATCTCGATCCGCGGCATCGGCACCGGCGCGGACAATTTCGGGTTCGAGCCGGCGGTCGGCATCTTTGTCGACGGGGTGTTCCGCACCCGGACCGGCATCGGCATTTCAGAGCTGCCGGAGCTTGCTGGCGTCGAAGTGCTTCGCGGTCCTCAAGGCACCCTGTTCGGCCGCAACACGTCTGCGGGCGTTGTTAACATACGCACCGCGGCGCCTGAATTCGATCCCCGCGTTTCCGCGCGCATCGGATTTGGAAACTTCGAGGCGCTTGACGCTGGGTTTACGGTCACCGGGCCGCTCACCGATACGATTGCGGCGCGATTTGATGCGAATTATCGTCGCCGCGACGGCTTCATCGAAGACGTGAATTCCGGCGAGGATTTCAACAATATCGATCGCTTTCAACTTCGTGGGCAATTGCTGTGGGAGCAAGGCGACGCCTCGCTACGGTTCATCGGCGACTATTCCGAAACCAATGAAGCTTGCTGCGCCGTAACGGTTGACGTTCTGGGCGCAACGGCTCCCATCATTCAGGCCGGCGCGGCGGATCTCGGCCTCGTCGGATTCATCGACCCAGCCGACGATACGAGTTTGTTTGACGCGGCCTTCTCGCCAAACCGCCCCTTTATCGACAATGTTGAGGAATTCGGCTTCTCGCTCGAATACAACAACAAGTTCAGCTTCGGTAACTTCACGTCAATCACGGCGTATCGCGACTTTGAGGCCTTCCGGACCCAGGACATCGATTTCTCGGGACTGGACTTCGCGTTCCGCGACGGAGACATCAACGCCGACGCGACCTTTACCCAGGAATTCCGTCTTCAGGATCAGGCCGGTCCGCTGGATTGGCTGGTCGGCGTGTTCTTCTTGAACCAGCGCATTGACTTCCAAGAAAGCATCCAGGTCGGCCCGCAATCGGACTTCTTCACGGACAATGCGGCCGCAGCCCTCGGGGGCGGCCAATTGGTGGGTACGTTGGACCCGACAGGCACGATCATCCCGTCGTTGCTGGGGAGCATCAATCCGTTCACCGGTGAAGCGGCCCCGCCAGGGGTGCCGACGCCAGCGGGTCTTTTCCCGATATTCCTGCCGCCCACACCGGAAGGCTCGGGCCAGGACGTTGACCTCTTTGACCTCAATACAAACGCCGTTGCGATCTTCTCGCACAACGAGTTTTCGATTACGGAGCAGCTCTCCGCGACCTTGGGCGTCCGCTACAATTACGAGAACCGGCAGTTCGACGCCGATCTCAATTCGGTTGCGCCGGCATGTGATTTCATTGCAACCAGTCTTCCTCTCGGGACAGGCGCCGCTCTGGGGGCGCTTGGGTCGATCGCTTGTAATCCCGCTATCAACACGGAATTCAACGGCGTGTTCGAAGACAGCCGGACTGAGAACGAAGTGACCGGAACGTTCAAACTGTCCTACGAGCCGACGCCGGACTGGCTGTTCTTCGCGGGCTACACGCGTGGTTTCAAGTCAGGTAGCTTCAACCTGACCCGTCAGGGATTTGAATCCATCGTCTTTTCGCCGGTGGATCCGACAACAGGTCTGTCCACATCCGATGGGCCGGACGCCGGCGACCTGGAATTTGAGGAAGAGACCGTCAATTCGTTCGAGGCCGGTTTCAAATCCACGTTGTTCAACGGCAATGTCCAGTTCAACGCGGTCGGCTTCTACCAGGACATCAACGACTTCCAAGAGAACGTCTTCAACGGCACGAATTTCCTCGTCGCGGGCGTTGATGTGGAGAACATCGGCGTTGAGATCGATACGATCGTGTCGCCGGTCGAAGGCTTGGTCCTACAAGGCGGCTTCATCTACGTGAGCGCCGAACGGACGGAGGACCTGCCCTTTGTGCCTGGCTCCGAGGGCGCCCAGCTGGGGAACACGCCGGAATTCGTGATCACCGGCCAGGGGACGTATACACGTCCGATCGGCAATAATCTTGTCGGCTTCGCGCATATGAACGTACGGTGGCAGTCTGCAACCAATTTGACCGTCTTTGAAGCGCTGGAGCCCGTCGACAATGGCGCGTTCGCAACCGTCGGCGCCAGAATTGGTGTGCGCGACCCCAACAATCGATGGGAAGTTTCGGCCTTTGGCACGAACCTCTTCAACCAGGACTTCAACGTTCAAGGTTTCACGATACCCCTTCAAGACAGCATTGCTGTCTTTCCAGGCGAACCACGCTTCTGGGGCGCTGAGCTGAAGGTGAACTTCCAATAAGCGGCTTTGGTCGTTGAGTAAGCGAGCCCGCGCTTTCGAGCGCGGGCTTTTCTTATGTTGGGTCCGGTTGGAGCGCTCGCGATCGAGCAAGGCTCAACGCAGCTAGGGCGAATACGGCCGCCTCGAAGGCGACAAATTTCCAGACCGCCGGATCAGGTATGTCGCCCACGACGAGTGATCCCGCCCTCGCGAGGCAATAGCCGCCCATATACGCCGCCAAGAACCACAGGGCGGGCCTGCGCATGTCGCTTCGCAGCGCGCCGGCGGCGCAGAGCAGCGCGGCGCCAAAGCTGACGCCGCCAAAGACGCCGCGCATTTCGAAGGCGCCGTTTGGCCCGCCGATCTCAACAAGCAATTGCGACGTCATTCCCAATGGATCGAGGAAAGACCACGCCCCAAAGGCGAGAAACATGGCGGCCATTGCGGCGAGAAACGCTCTGATCATGCGCTGCGACTTAGAGCTTGATCAGAGCGCGGCAATCGGCAGCGGATCAGTCGCGGCCGCCCTTTTGGACGTTTGCGGTGTTGCCAATCGCTGTGGCGGAGCCGACGATTTGGCCGGTCGCTGTTGCGGACACAACGGTCTGAGCCGTCGTTTTGGCGCCATTCAGCTGGCTGACCGCTCCCCCAATCGCCGCGTCGCCGCAGACGTCGCACAATGTCGCCGTGGCGGCGTTGCCGAGCGCGACAGAGGTCGCAACTGCATCGCCGGCGCCGCCTGTGAAGCGAGCCTGCGCGGAAACCTGGCCGAAATTGTTCTGGATGGCGAACAGCTCCGTATCTGAACCAACATTGGAGATCAGAGCAGAGTTTCCGACGCCGGAGGCCGAAGATGCCGCGAAATCGCCCTCGAACACTGTGACGAAGGATTGCGCGTCGACGGCGGAATCGTTGCCTTGGAAAACTTCCGAGCCTTCGCGGCCAAGCGTGGCGAAGCCGAACTCGTTCTGGACGGATATTGAGTTGCCCTGGGCGTTCGTCACGGCCACCACGTCGCCTGCTTCGGCGGCGAAGACGTCGGTCACCGCTTGGATTGTCTCCCCCGCCGCCGTCGTTTGAACAGCGCCGTTCAGGTTGGTCGCTGTTGAGCCGGTCGAGGTGACGCTGTTGCCGAGGGCTGTGGTGGCCGCTGTTACGTCGCCGGCGCGCTGAAGGTCGATGTCGCTTGTCGCGTCGACGCTCGCGTTAGAGGCCTGCGCTTGAAAGGCTTTAACCTCGCCGCCCTCGCCGGAATAGGAGGAGACGTTGGCGACCGTGCTTGTCGCAATTGCTGCGACGCCGGCGGTTTCGAGATCAACAATTGCATCGGCGGAGACGTCTCCGCTCGCCACCTGATCAGCCCGATACGCTGTATTTCCATCCCAACTTCCGCCGGATGCGGAATTTCCGTGCGCTGTTGTTGTCGCGATCGCTGCGCCGTCTACGGTTTCGCCGCTGAGCGTCGTTTCCGCGCCCACCTGACCATCCAATCGTTGGGAGATGTCTGCGTCTATGTCGCCGCGCGTCACACCTGCTGCCGCGGAATTGCCCAGGGACGTCGCCGTTGCGACGGCGTCTTGGGCCCGCGGCTCGACGACGACCTCGATATTGGACCATACATCTCCAAGTTGAACCTGGTCGATGACGACGCGCGACTTAGGCGGAACGGATTCCGGCTCTTCGGCGAATGCAAATCCGATCGGCAGTCCGATCATGAAGGCGAGGGAGGGGGCTATACGCATCTATCTTGCCTTTCTTCGCTAGCTCTGGCGCCCGCGCAGGGCTGCGCGGACGGCGTCGTCGCGGCGCTTGTGCCAGCGTTCGGGATCGGCGCGCGTGTCGCCGTTGGTCGTCTCGACAATCTCGGCCGCCGCCTCGAAGTCGCCTGTTATGCCGGCGGTTTGAGCGATCGATTGGTCAACCTCCCCGCAGACGTCAGGGCTGGGCGCGCCATACAGATTGGCCGACATTTCCAGAATCGCGCGCTCAATAACGGCGCGGACAGCGAGTTGGATCGGCTCTTGCGCCCGTTCACCGGCGCCAATGTCGAACAACACGCTACCGCCGAAAAAGTCGAAATAACCCGCTGAAATCTCCCGGCCGATAATCTGCTTCTGGTAAGAGATCACGTCGACCACTTCGAGGGACTGCGTTTGGACAAGACGCAGATCGACACCGACATTTATCACAAAGAGGCGGCCATTGAATACGCCGGCTGGGTCGCCTGCGCCGGTCGCGCCGGCGAACAAATCAACTCCGGCTGAGCGGATGTTGTAGTTGAGCTCAGTTACGCCGCCGACCAGGTAATAATCCGACCCCGGAATAGATCCCGCGAGAATCTTGCGAAACTCGGCGTCGTCGTCTTCGCCGATTAAGCGGTTGTTGGCGTACTTCAATTCGAGTTCGGAGACGGACGTATCGAAGCGCTCGACTTGACGGGCGCCAGCCTTGGCGAAGGCGCTAATCGCCATGAGCGACGCGCCTTGGGTGATGCGGCGACCACCCTCGAAGTCGACTTTTCCAGTATAGTCCAGGATACGACCAACTGCGACCCGAGGACGGGGCAGTGAGTTGGCCTGAGCAAAGCGCGCAAGACAGACCAAGCCCTCCGAATAGGGCGTTGGGTTGGCCGTCACCGGCGCGTTGCCGATCGGCTTTGCGTAATTCCCGCCAGAGCCGGCCACAGGCGAGATGCAGCCCGCTAGCGCGAAAGCGGATGCGAGGCCGATAACCGGCCGGCGTATCGCGTGGCGCTTACTCATCGAGATCGATCTCCCCATTTAGGATCGCCGTCTGGTCCCCGTTGTTGATTTGTGTTGAATCGATCACAACAGTGTTGAAGCTCCCCTGCGTGACGACGTTAAGCTGGTTTCCTATGGCGGTGGTTTGGCCAAAGCCCGCGCCTGCCAGAGCGCCGGCTCCGGACGAGAGCGTGGATTGAGAAAAGACGCCGAGGTCGCTGGATGAGACGATGCGCCCGTCTACCACAAGGCGGTTGCCGTTTACGTCGCGCGTCCCAGGGTCGAAAGGCCTGTCCTCTTCACCTCTGACAAAGCCGAATGGGCGCTCGAACTCCGACAGCGAGCTGGATGATTGAGCGTGCGCGGCCGGGCCAAACGAGGCGATCGCCGCCAGCGACGGCGTTAAGAATTGGCGAACCATTTTGAGCCCTTCCCACTGAATTTAACGTTTCGGTAAGCAACCATCGTGCCAGCGATGCGAGTGGATGCGGTTTCGCCGTGCTTGCGGGTTGCGCGGTCTCGATGCATTCTGCTGAAAGATCGCATGTTCGAGAGGTGCGCAGGCGCGGGAGAACGCCAATGACGTTGGATCAAATCCTAAATGACAAGGGCCGGTCGGTCGCGACCGTCGCGGCGACGCAATCTCTGCTCCAAGCCGCCAAACTTCTGGACGAACGAAAGATCGGGGCTGTTGTCGCCGTCAACGAAGACGAAAGCGTCGCGGGTGTTTTGTCCGAAAGAGACATTGCGCGGCAGGTGGCGCGCCAAGGTCAAGACTGCTTAGCCATGAAGGTTTCGGCGGCGATGACGCGCGATGTGATAACGGCGCCGCCGACAGAGACGGTAGATCAGGCGTTAACGCGAATGACGGACCGGCGGATTCGTCATCTTCCGGTTTGCGACGGCGCGAAGCTCGCTGGGATTGTATCGATCGGCGACCTCGTCAAATGGAAGATCGCCGAGGCTGAGGCCGAAGCTGAGGCGATGAAATCCTATTTGGCGTCGGGCTGAGCTCCGGTCGGACGAATTATTTCCGCGAAAGGCGAATTTTTTGCTTGCGCCGGACGGCGAACAAGAGCTATATCACCTGCTCCTTCGGAAACGCTAACGCTTGTGCGGGCCGTCACCGCGGTCCGGGCAGTGTCTTTTTCGGTCTCAAATTTGGGCAATTCTCCCTCGAATGGGGTGCATGTGTTCGGACCGAAAAAAGGGTGTTGACTGGGATTTTGGCGGGGCCTATATGCCGCGCCTCGGTCGGCGGCAGAGTGATCTTCCGCGGGTCGGTCGGGGTCTCCCCGGGCTGTTTGACATCGCAGGAATTTGGAAGAGAAACGCAGGCGGCGCGACGGCTTGCAGGCTTCTTTGGAAGCTTCAAACGATCGCGACGGATGCGTTACTCAAGAAACTGTTCTCATGTCGCTGGGCTTTCGGGCCGGGCGGCGTGACGGACGGGTTTCTCGTCAAGAACGCACAAGCTTTAAGCTAAGCGACGATCCCATTTCCGGGATCGTACGTCGGGATCGACCCTCAACCTGAGAGTTTGATTCTGGCTCAGAACGAACGCTGGCGGCAGGCCTAACACATGCAAGTCGAACGACACAGTGGCAGACGGGTGAGTAACGCGTGGGAACGTACCCTTCACTACGGAATAGCTCCGGGAAACTGGTGGTAATACCGTATACGCCCTTCGGGGGAAAGATTTATCGGTGAAGGATCGGCCCGCGTTAGATTAGCTAGTTGGTGGGGTAAAAGCCTACCAAGGCGACGATCTATAGCTGGTCTGAGAGGATGATCCGCCACACTGGGACTGAGCCACGGCCCAGACTCCT
>CAZQZC010000015.1:0-28947 GCA_964597685.1 uncultured Hyphomonadaceae bacterium
ACGGACGCAGATGCAATCTTAGGACTCGATTCGGGCGCGAACGACTACGTCACGAAGCCCTTCAAGTTTTCGGTGCTGCTCGCCAGCATCCGCGCTCATCTGCGCAGTTTCGAACAAAGCGAAGACGCAACGTTCCAAATCGGCCCGTATGAATTCAAACCGTCCATGAAAATGATTCTGGAGGGGGAGAATCGGAAGATCAGGCTGACGGAGAAAGAGACGAATATTCTCAAATATCTCTATCGCGCCGGCGGCAAGCCCGTGGCGCGGGACGAGCTTCTGGCGGAGGTCTGGGGTTACAACGCGGCCGTCACCACGCACACTTTGGAGACGCACGTCTATCGGCTGCGCCAGAAAATCGAGCCCGACCCGGCGCATGCCCGCCTCTTGCTGACCGACAGCGGAGGGTACCGGCTGCAGCCCTGATGCAGCGGCATGGTTTAGGGCGGAATCCGCCCTAGAAGCCAAAAAAAGGAAACCCCGAGGCCGGCGCCTCGGGGTTTTTCGAATCAGTAATAAAAGGCTGACGCGCCTATAGCGGCGCGCGACCAATTGCACTCACCGCGCCGCTATAGGTCTTTGTTTTGACGCATGTCCGGACAGCGAACCGGTCTCCACGTCGCCTGGAAAGGCTTTAAGCGCTTTCTTTGATCCACTCGGCGATGCGTTGCTTGGACATGGCGCCCAGATGGGTCGCTGCGACCTTGCCGTCTTTGAACATCATGAGCGTCGGAAGACCGCGCACGCCGTATTTCGACGCGCTCATCGGGTTTTCGTCCACGTTGATCTTGGCGACGGTCACCTGCCCTTGCAATTCGTCAGCGACGGCTTCGAGGTGTGGGGACATTTGCTTACACGGACCGCACCATTCGGCCCAAAAATCCACGACGACCGGCACGTCGGCGGCTGTGATCGCGGAATCGAAATCGTCGTCGGTGATATTAACGGCGGCCATGTTGCGCCTCCTATGTTCCGTTCGGACACAAGATAGGGGATCGCCGATCTGATCAAGACAGCGGTGCGGCTCTTTAGAAAATCTGATCCAACAGGGTGTCGGGCAGCGCCATCAGCTTCGGGCCGTCGGTCCAAACCAGGGCGCAGCGAACCTCGCGGTCGGGATAGGCCTGTTTCAGCACGGCGCGGTACGCGGCCATCTGGGTCGCATAGGATCGCCCGACCCCGGACGCGTCTGTCGGCGCAGGCCGATCGGTCTTGAAGTCGACAATCAAAACGCTGTCCGCCGCCAGCCTCAGCCGATCCACCCGGCCGTTTACGATCAAACCGTCGGGCAGCTCCGGCGCCGTGCCGATGATCGCCGCTTCGGCGCGGCCTCCCGGCGCGAACACCTCGGCGAAATCGGGGTTGTCGAGAACGCCGAGCGCGGCCGCCAGCATCTCGGACCGAGCTTTGTCGCTCAAGGAGGCGTCGCGTTCCAGAAACCGCCGGCCTTGTTCGGCTCGTTCGCCAGGTGCGATGTCTGGCAAGCGCTGCAACAGGGCGTGGATCAGCCGTCCTCGCTTCAGTCGCGCCTCCCGGTCCGGCCCGAACGGCGGGGATACCGGCGCCTCGTCTTGCATCAGGGCCGACGGCGCGGCCAAGCGACGATTTGGCCGCTCAGCTGGGGCGTTGCGATGCAGCCAGCCGGGCGTGAATGAAGGCAGGTCGCGTCGGCTCTGAGCAGCTGCACTTGGCGGGCGGTCGCCGCGCCTTTGAACGCCGTCGGCGGCGTCTGCGTCGAAGACCCTGGCGCACAACGCATACCAAGACGCATCATGCCGGCCGCGGCCTGAGCCTTCGGGCTCGGGCGGCGCGCCATGCCAGGCGCCGCAGAGGATCAGCCGGTCCTGGGCGCGCGTCAGCGCAACATAGAGCAGCCGTCGATGCTCGCGCAGCATGGCGTCCTTCGCCATTTCGCGTGCGAGCGCGACCGGCTCGGGGTCATCGTCCTTTCGAGGCGCCCAAACTGGTGCGCCGTCGACGACATACATCGACCCCGGCGTCGTTTTCGGCGCGCGCGTCGTATCCGGCAGGATCACGATCGGCGCCTGCAATCCCTTGGCGCCATGAACCGTCATGACGCGGATCTCGCCGTCGGGCGCGGCGAGATCTCGCTTGATTTCAGCGCCTTCAGCCTCAATCGCAGAGAGGAACGCTTGCAGCGACGCCGGCGAAGACGCATCGAATGCGAGCGCCTTGGACGCGAGCGCCTGGATAGGGTCTCGCACCGGATCGCCGAGGCGCGCGCGGAGACGCTCCCAGCCCGTTTGGCCGCCGGTGATCGGGCGCTCCAGAATTGCGGACAAAAAGTCGAACGGTGAGTGGCCTGCGCGGTCCAGAAGCTCTGTGAGGAATGCGCGCGGCCCCGCATGCCGAGGATCCGGGGAGGCGCAAAGCCGTGACCACAAACTGACGCCGCCCCTGTCGAACGCGAGCGGAAACAGATGGACATCGTCGTCGACAAGGCCGCAGAAAGGTCCGCGCAGGATTTCAGCCAGCGTGAGGTCGTCCTCCGGAAGGAGGGCGAACCGAATAAGGTTCAGGCAATCCTGGACCCCGATATGATCGAGCAGCTTGAGCCTGTCTGCGCCCGCCACCGGCAAGCCCCGCTCCTTCAGCGCGTTGATCAACAGATCGAACAATCCGCCTGTTCGGTTCTGAACGAGGATCAATATGTCGCCCGGCTCGGCCGCCCGGCGGGACCAGGATCGATCCGCTTGCTCCACCCAGACGGTTTCGCCGACCTGAAGAATCCGGCTGATCTCCGCCGCAACGTCGCGCGCCAACCGGGCCTTGGGGTTCGATTGGCCGATCTGGTCGACCGGCGCATGCCAGGGGTCGGCTTCAGCGGCTTTGCCTGGCGGCTCGATCGGCCACAATTCGACGCAGCCGGGCTGGTTCGCCCGCCGCGCGGTATGGCGGGGGACGTCGGCCTGTTCCGGCGGTTGCGACCCAAAGGGCGCGCCCTCGAACGCCGCGGGATCGAACACGTCGTCGACAAAGTTCAAGACTTCCGGCGACGACCGAAACGACATCGACATTTCAGGCGTCACGCCCTCGGTGTTCGATATGTGCGTATTGGTCACGAAGCTCTGGCGCTCGTCGCGGAAATGGTCCGGGTCGGCCCCCTGAAACGAGTAGATCGATTGTTTTTCGTCGCCGACGACGAATTGCGTTCGCGGCGCCGGCGCGCGTTCAACGCCAGCGCCAGAGAAGAACTCGCCGGTCAGCGCGTTGAGAAGCGCCCATTGGTCCGGGCTGGTGTCCTGCGCCTCGTCCAGGAGAACATGCGTCAGCCCGCCGTCGAGTTTGTAGAGCACCCATTGCGCCGCGTCGGCATTGGTCAGAAGCGCGCGGGTCCGGTCGATCAGGTCGTCGAAATCCAGCGCGCCGCGCACCTGTTTCAGCGTCTGAAACCGTTGGATCGCAGGCAGACCCAGGGTTAACAAGGCCAGCGTGCGGTCCCGGGCGCGCGCGGCGCGAACCTCCGAAACAGCGCGCCTCAAACGCGTGACTTCGCCGCCTTCGGGGATCTCGGCCATTTGGAAAAGGGAGGCCACAGGCGCGGCTTTCCCGACAGCCGCGGTGTAGGGGTTCTGCTTGCGCCACCCGGAGGTCGTTGTGAACGCCGCGAGATAGGCCGGCCATCGCACATCAGCTGGCGCGTCCGAAAGGGCTGCTTGGACGGCGTTCGCCAGTTTCCGATCGGTCGATTTTTCACTGGCCGAGATCGAGCCGAGCGCGTCCTTGAGGCCGGCGCGGGGCAGGTCTTCGCCCATGATACGTCTGATCAGCGTGTCGGCATCCGCCTCAGGCGCGCGTAGCGCACCTGATAGAGCGGTTCTCAGCGCGCCCGGATCGCCAGTGAAACGCCCCGCCCAGGCCATCGCGGCGGCCGCATTGGACCGCAGCGCGTTAAGGCCCGCCTCCACGCCGCCTGCCAACGCCACCTGGTCGAGCACATCCTGCGGCGCCTGCAGGATCGCCGTCTTTCGGGCTTCGTCCCACAAGGCGGCGGTTTCAGGCTCGTCAATCTCTCGAAAGCCTGGCGCGATCCCCGCCTCAAGCGGGAACCGGCGCAGCACGCGGCCGCAAAAGGCGTGGATCGTCTCGATGCGCAGGCCGCCCGGCGTTTCCAGCGCCTTTGCGAACAGCGCCCGTGCGGCGTCCAGCCGACCTGGATCGAAACGGCTTTCCGGAATCCCTTCGAGGCGCGACAGCTCAGCTTTAAGCCGCCCCGCCTCCATTACGGACCAAGCCCCCAGGCGCTTGAAGAGGCGGTCGACCATCTCGTTCGCCGCCGCCTTGGTGTAGGTCACACACAGGATCGCGTCCGGCTCCGCGCCCCGCAACAGGAGGCGCGCCACCCGGTCGATCAGGACCTTCGTCTTTCCAGATCCCGCATTCGCGGTCACCCATGCCGAGACATCCGGATCGGAGGCCTGCGCCTGGGCGCTGATGGCGGCGTTGAAGTCGGCGCCGCCGGGGCTGAAGACGCGCTCACTCATCGAAGGCGTCCCGGGCCCATTCCGCGCGCCGCGCCAGTCGCTCGTAATCGCCGGCGTACTTTGATCGAAATTGAACGCGCGGCGCGGAGAGATAGGCCGTCATGGGATCGCGGAAGCCCTCGATCAACTGGAACAGGCCGGCGCGCGCCGCCTCGGCGAGATCGGGTGGGTCGCCGGGCAAGGCCTTTGACCCGCCGACCGCGCGTGCGAGCGGCTGGCTTCGGAACGCCACATAAGCAAGCTCCGCGGTCTCCGCCTGCGGGACGCCGTCGAACCCGCCTTCGCGCGCGATCAGGGCCTGCAGCGGCATTTGCTGGTCGAGGCCGACGGCGATTTGCTTATCGCTCGGCGGCGGCCCGGTCTTGAAATCGACGATGGCGATCCGGCCGTCCGGCAACACTTCGATCCGGTCGGCTTTCGCCGTGAGCGTGAAGTTGGCGCCGCCGATGCGGAACGTCGCCCGCCCTGGCCGTTCGGTGAGCACGTCGCCCGCATGCGCCATTCGCTCACGGCGCCAATCGAGATACCAGTCCGCCGTACGGCGCAATCCAGCGCGCGCCGCGCGGATGGCGCTGTCTGTTTCTCCAGCTGCGGCGAGTTCGGTTTCCAGAAGGCTCAGAAGATCCTCGCTGGTCTTGAGGGCCTGGACCTCAAAACGCTCTAGCGCCGCATGGATCGCTGTTCCGCGCTCGCGGGGGCCAAGCGGCGCGTTTAGAGGATCGAGCGGCTTCAGTTGGAGCACGCTCTCAGCAAACACCGCATAGGGGTCGCGTTGAAGCTGATCGATCCGCGTCACGGACAGACGCGCCGGGCGCGCCTCGAGCGGCGGTCGCGGGCGCGGCTCCGCTTCGACGTCGTCTGGCTCCACGCGCATCATGTCGCGCGCCCAGATCCGCGGGTCGCCGTCCGGCGCTAGAGCGTCGTCCGCCGCATCGCCAAGGGCGCCCCGCGCCAATGTCGTCAATCGCCAAACCCAGCGCGAGGCGATGGTCGGCGCATCGTCGCGGCGCTTGGCGCGCAGAAGGACGACGTCGGGCGCGCATGCGAGCTGAGCGAAATCGTGGGCGGCGAGCCCCATGCGCGCTTCGGGCGCTTCAAGGCCCAGCGTCTTTCTAAACCGTCGCGGCAGGAAGGCGTCCGCCGGCGGCTGCGCGGGCCACAATCCCTCGTCCAGGCCAGCCAAGATCAATCGGTCAGCGTGCTGCAGTCGCGCCTCCAGCGGTCCCCAGATCGCAATCCGCGGATGCCCGGCGGCGGGCGGAATGGATCGGCCGCGCGCCAGCGTCTCCAGAACGCCGCGCAGATCCGCAGGCCTGACGGGCCCAAGATCCTTTAGAATAGCGCTGGCGTCTTCCAAGAGCTTGGCGGCGGCTGCGCCGGACTCGCCGAGCCAAAGCGTGTCGCCGGCTATGTCGTCACACAAGCTGGCCAGGGCGGCCATTGCCGTTGATCCGTCGACTGCGCGGTCTTCCTCAAACGATTCGCCGTGTTTGCTTATCGCGGCTGACAGTCTCGCGATCGCGCCGTAGCCTTGAGCTTTGACGGCCAGACCGTCCCAATCCTTCCAAATGCGCGGCCCGCGCAGATGCTCCATTTCCAGCCTGCGGGCTTCGTCTGCGTCGATATTGGCGAGCGGATGTTTCAAGAGCGCGCAAAGCCGCGCGGCGTCGCCGGGATCAAGCGCCCAATCCAGGGCCAGAAAGATCAAGCTCGCGCCCGGCGTCCGATGGATTGGGTCGCCGGCTGAGGGGGGCGCGTCGACGCCCCAGCGGGCGAGCAAGGCGGAGACCCGGCGCGCGAGGCCCGTGTCGGGCGTGACGAGCGCCGCCGTTCTGTCCTGCGTCTCCAAGGCTTCGCGCAACAAGAGGGCGGCGCATTTGGCTTCCTCCGTCTCGTCGGCGGCCTCGATCAAGGACAGGCCGTCGAAGGCTTGCGAGGCGAATTGTTCGACGCCCGCCGCGCCGCCGGCGACGGTGTTCAGGCGCGACAGCCAATCGGCGGTCTCGCTGGCAGGCGCCAGCGCTTCGTGGACCAAGCGCCGGCGGGCGTCGGCGCGTGCGGACTCCGCCAATCCCGGCCAGACGGGGACGTCGTCGGGCGCCAGGCCAAGCGCCTCCAGCGCCTTGGTCAGTGCGTATTGGGGATGCCCCGGTTCGTCGCCGATGACCGACCAGGCCCGCGCGTCTGCGTCGCGGTCCAGCCCCGGCAGCAGGACCAAACCCTTCGGCAGACGGGCTGCGGCCGCCATGAGCGCGCGCGTGGCGGGCGTCGCCCCCGTTGAGCCCGCCACCGCCACAATCCCCTGGGGCGGCCGATCGGACCAGCTTTTTGCAATCGCTTCGGCGGTCGCCAGCCTTCGGGCGAAGGGTTCGCTTGCGCCCTCGGCCTCAAGCCAGGCCGGCCAATGCTCGCTCACGATCCGCAGAAATTCGACCGATTTCAGCCAATGGTCGGCCAGGTCGGTCTCCTCGACCAAATCTGGCAGACGGGTCCAGTCGACGCCGCCGGTCAGCGCCGCCTGATCGAGCAGGGCGGCCAGCTCTTGCGCGGAGGCGAGCGCGGAGCCAGGCGGGATCGGCGCGCCCCGGGCCCGGAAGTAAGCGGAGACAAGCTGCGCCAGCGCGCCCAGTCTTGCAGCGTCTGACAACGGCGGGCCAAGACCTGCGAGCGCTTCGTCCGCGCCTGACGGGGCGTCGTCGCTCTCCAAATCGCCGAGCGCGCGAATGTCCGGCGGCAAGATGGGCGCCCCGCCTGCGGCGTCGAACAAGGCCAGCGCAAGGGCGCGGGCCGACCGCCTGTTGGGGACGTAGATCAAGGCGTCGGCGAGTGCTGCGGGATCGGTTTGAAGGTCCGCGGCGTCGGCCAGCGTCTTTGCGAACGCCGGAAGGAAGCCGCATCCGGCCGGCATCGTCCAAACTTTGGGCGCGCCCGGCGCAAAAAGGCTTTTCGGCGTCATGCGCCGTGACACCGCATCCACATTTCGGCGTCTTCCAAAGCGTCCGGCGACCCGACATGGAGCCAGAACCGATCGAGCTTCAATCCATGCAGGCGCCCGGCCGCGTGTGAGCGCTTCCAATGGTCGAGCACCGAGAACGGCTCGACCGCCACCCCGTCGAACAGGTTTGGTTTCACGATCCGAACGCCGGCGTAGGCCCAAGGCGCGCGCGGCGCCTCGCCACGCCAGTCGAGCCGCCCGTCCTCGCGCCGGAAGAAGTCTCCAGGCCCTGGAAAGCCGAGGCTGCGCTGCGGATCGGCGAGCAGGAGCAGACGGTCCATTGTGTCTGGATCGAAGGCGTCCATCATCTCCCGAACGGGCTCCGCGCCGCCCGGCGCCCAGAATGCGTCGGTGTTCACAACGAAGACCGGCTCGTCGCCCAGATGCGGCCGCGCCTTGGCCAGCGCTCCACCCGTATTCATAAGTCCGTCGCGTTCGTCGGAGATCACGACGTCCAGGTCCGACCGACCCGCCATGTGCGCTTCGACCTGCTCGGCGAGGTAATGGACATTGACGACCACGCGGGTGACGCCGGCTTCCACCAGCGGATCCAGCGCGCGGTCGATCAGGGCGCGCCCGGCCACGTCGATCAGGGGCTTCGGCCGGGTTTCTGTCAAAGGCCGCATGCGCTGGCCCAGGCCGGCGGCTAGGATCATCGCCGTGTGGATCTGGACGCTCACGCCGCGCGGCTCCGCCATCCGGGAAGAATCGAGTCGAGCGCGCCGGCCATGTCGGCCGCGGCGGGATGGGCCATCGTCTCGGCCAGATGCCCCCACATGCGCGGCATGAAGGTTCGATATCGCGGGCGGCCGTCGCGGGCCACGAGCCGGGCGAAGACGCCCAGGATGCGCAGGATATTGATCGCGCCGGCGACCGCGAGCTGGTGGCTAAAATCAGCCTCAGACCCGCCGGTCGCGTCGAGATAGGAGCGCACCGCCGCCGCTCGCGCCGCCGGCGACACGTCGCGCCGCGCATCGTGGAGCAGCATGGAATGATCCCAGATCGAAGGCCCGTTCACCGCGTCCTGGAAGTCCAACAAGCCGATGCGGGCATGGCCCGACCGCTGGGGCAGCCAGATCAGGTTTTCGGCGTGATAATCCCTCAGCGTTAGCGCCGTCGGGAAGGTCAAGACCTGTTCAATAAGGGCGCCGGCCGCGTCGGTGAGCCGCGCCAAGGCTGCGTCGGAACGATCCATGTCCGGCTCGAAGCGGGGCATCCAGTCGCGAAACAGGTCCGCGTTCACGGCGAGGGCCAGGCGGTCAAAGCCCAGGATCGGCCAGGAATCGCCGCCCGCCTCGACCTGGTTCGGACTGGGCCTGCGATGCAGATCAGCCAAGAGGGCGCCAGCCGCCGTATAGAGTTCGATTTCGTCGGCTGAACCGGCCTCCAATATCCGGGCGAACAGATCGTCGCCGAGATCCTCAATGATTGCGAGGCCCGTCGCAGACTCGTGCGCCTCGACGCGCGGCGAGGAATAGCCTTGTGACGCGAGGAACCCAGCGATCGGCGCGAAGGCCTCAACCCGGCTCGCCGCCAAGCGCGACGACGCGTTCCATCCTTCTTTCAGGCGGCGCGTCTCGTCCCAATCGGGGTGGCAGGGCGGATCTTCGCCGCGTCCCGGCGCGTCCATGAGCATGGCGCGCGCGCCGTTCGGGCCCAGGAGACGTTCGTATCGCCGCGTCGACGCGTCCTGGCCGAGCGAGACGCGCGTTGCGCCGCCCCAGCCGTGTCGGGAGAGAAAGTCGTCGATCTGCGCGCTGCGCGTATCAGGATCAAAAGCCATCGAGTCGTGTTTGCCAGTGTTCGCCCAAAGGCTCCAGTGTCGCTCGCCGCCCGCCATTATGGGGTTCAAGCCTGAGATCAAGGCGCCAGCGAGGCAGACGGGCGCCCGCGCGCTCGGGCCATTCCGTGAGGACCAGCCCCGAGGCCGCATCGTCCCAGCCGATTTCATCGAGTTCGGCGGGGTCTTCGATCCGGTAGAGGTCGAAATGCCAGATCTCAAAATCGGAACCGGGATAGGTCTGCACCAAGGTGTATGTCGGGCTGGGAACCTCCGTTTCAGCCCCTAAGACCGCGCCGACCAATCCGCGCGCGAGCGTGGTCTTGCCCGCCCCAAGGCCGCCATAGAGCGCGATCACGTCGCCGGCCTGTGCGATCTCGGCGAGGCGGCGCCCCAAGGCGAGGGTCGCGTCTTCGTCCGCCAGGTCGACCTGGATCGTCATGCGGCGGCGACGGCGTCCAGAGCGGTCACAACGTCGTCGACCAGCGCTTCGGTCGGCTCGCACCCGGCTGACACTCTCAGATACCCGGGAGACGTTGCGTCGCCCCACATGGCGCGCCGGTCGGCCGTCGTATGGATCCCGCCGAAGCTGGTCGAGAGGACGATAGCGCGGCTGGCGTCGACAAACGCTTCAGCTTCGGCCTGACCTTTGAATTCAAATCCCAAGAGAAATCCGGGGCGATCCATCTGGCGCGAGACGGCGTCGTGGGCGCGATCTTCGGCCAATCCCGGAAATCGCAACGATAGGAGCGCTGGATGGCCATTGGCGGCTTTGGCGAGGGCCTCGGCGTTGGCGCACATGCGGTCGAGGCGTAATTCCAGACTCTGCAGGCCGCGATGCACCAGCCAAGCGTCAAAGGGCGCCGGGATCGCGCCCGAGGCCCGCCGCCAATCGCGGGCGGCCTGCAGCAAATCGGGATTGCGGCTTGAGACGTGACCGAACAGCACATCCGAATGACCGGCCGCCGCCTTCGTGTCGGATGAAACGACGATGTCGACGCCCAAATCCAACGGCCGCTGAAGGAGCGGCGTGGCGGTCGTGTTGTCGGCGACGCTGAGGGCGCCGACGGCTTTCGCCTTGGCGGCGACGGCGGCGATATCGCACGCGTCGAGGCCGGGATTGGACGGACTTTCGATCCAGACAATCGCGGCGCCGTCCAAAGGCGCGTTGGCGTAATCCGCGGTTGGATGAAGATGAAGCTCCACGCCAAGGGGCTGCAAGAACCGCTCGATCAGAACGCGCACCGTGTAATAGCCGTCCGAAGGCATCACGATCCGGTCGCCCGCCTGGAGCTGGGAATAAAGCACAGCCGCGCACGCCGCCATTCCAGATGGGAAGACGATGGTCTCGGCCGCTTCAAGCTCGGCCAGGAAGGCCTCGGTCTCCTGCCAGACGGGCGAGGAGAAGCGGCCGTACTGAAACGGCGGATTGGCGTCGCCGGTGAGGTTGAACTTGCTGGCGGGCGTGATCGGCGGCGACAGGCTTTCGCCGGGTTTCAGGTCCTGGGCGCGGGCGCTCAGCGCGCGATAAATGCGGCGCTCGGGGGACAATGAGCGATCATAAGTCGACATGATGCGGGTCCATGTTTCAGCCGATTTCAAGCGATAAGCCGACATTCATCTACGGCGAAGCAAAAATTGGCGTTTCAAGCGACGGGTTTCGTCGGTTTCGGCGTTAGACTGGATGAGCAGGCGGGAAACAACCCATGGCCACAAGCATCGAAGGCGCGATCGCCGTCACCCGATTTGGACTGGGCGCGCGCCGCAACGAGATCGAAACCGCGTCTGAAGATCCGAGCGGTTGGCTCACCGGACAATTGTCGTGGTCGAGCGCGGCGGGGTTTCCGGACGACGCGCTGCAATCCTCACGCGACGGCGTCTTGGCTTTGATCGATTACTTTCAGCGGCGGCGATTGACCCGATCCGCTGAGGCGCAAGCGCCGGATCCTGAGCGCGTCGCCGCCTTTGCACGGGACGTTCGGCGGAACATGATCAAGGAGGTTCAGGCGCGGGCGACCTTTGGCGCACTGACGCCGGCGGGGTTTCACGAGCGGTTGACGCGGTTCTGGTCCAACCATTTCACCGTCTCGGCCCGGGGGCTCCAGACCGCCATGGTGGCCGGCGCCTACGAGCGCGAGGCGATCCGCCCGAAGATCCTCGGCCGGTTCGTCGACCTGCTCTTCGCTGCCGTGAAGCATCCAGCGATGCTGATCTATCTGGACAATTGGCAGTCGGTCGGGCCGCAATCGCGGGCTGGCCGCCGTCGCGGCCGCGGGCTGAACGAGAACCTCGCCCGTGAAGTGCTGGAGCTGCACACCGTCACACCGGCTGCAGGCTACACCCAAGACGACGTTACGGAATTCGCCAAGGCGCTGACCGGCTGGACGGTGGGAAACAACCTCATCGGCCAGGATCGGAAGGGCGAAACGACGTTCGAGCCGATCATCCACGAACCGGGCGCGCGCCGCATTCTGGGCAAACGGTATCCCGACGCCGGGTCTGCGCAAGCCGATCTGATCCTCGAAGACCTCGCCGCCCACCCGGCGACGGCCCAGAACGTCGCTTTCAAGCTGGCCCGCCATATCGTCGCCGACGATCCGCCGCCGGCGCTGGTCGACCGTTTGGCGCAGAACTTTCTGGAGACTGGCGGCGACCTCGACCGTCTCTATCGCGAGCTGATCAAGTCGCCCGAAGCCTGGGCCGAGCCGGCCGGCAAGGTGAAAACACCGGACGAAGTGTTGACGTCGACGGCGCGTCTCCTGGGCCTCGACCGCGTGTTCGCGGGCGAGCCGCGCGACGTGTTGGAGAGTTTCGCCCAGCGGCCCTTTGCAGCGCCGTCGCCCGAAGGGTGGCCTGACACGGGGGACGCCTGGCTGGGGCCAGACGCGATTGTGAAGCGCATCGAATGGGCGAACCGGCTCGGCGAACGGTCGCCGGAGATCGACGCCCGGGAATTCCTCGAGACCGCGCTTGGTCCGCTTGCGTCCCACGAGGCCAAGCTGGCCGTTTCCCGCGCCGAAAGCGGCGCCCAGGCGATCGCCATCGCCTTGATGAGCCCAGATTTCCAACGGAGGTGACCGCCATGACACGTTATACACGGCGTTCTGCACTGGCGCTTTTCGGCGCCGCAGGGATCGCGCCCGCCTTCTCCGGCGCGTTCGCCCAAGGCGTCGCGGATCGAAAGTTCATCTTCGTCATCCTGCGCGGCGCGATGGACGGGCTGTCGGCGTTGATCCCGGACGACCGGGAGACCGAGGCGCTGCGCGGATCGATCCTACCGCCCGTGAGCGAGCGTCTCGACCTTGGCGGGGGCTTCCGCCTCCATCCGGGTCTAGCGTCTCTCCGTGCCATGTATTCGGAGGGCGACGCCGGATTCGTCCACGCCGTCGCCACGCCCTATCGCGACCGGTCGCATTTCGATGGGCAGGACGTCTTGGAAACACTGGATTCCGGCGCCGTTCGGGACGGCTGGCTGAACCGCGCGTTGCGGGCGACGGGTGGACAAGGCCTTGCCGTCGGCCGCGCGCTGCCATTGGTGCTGAAGGGCGGCGCGCCCGCCACGAATTGGTCGCCGCCCGTCTTCGAGCCTGCGTCGTCGGACCTGCTTGACCGGTTGGGGGACCTCTATGGCGAAGACAACCTGTTTGCCCAGGCGCTGGCCCAAGCGCGCGCCATGGACATGCCCGATGTCGACATGGGCGATTCGGGGCGCGGCGGCGGACCGGGCGGGCAATACCGCGAGGCGCTCGCCGCCGCGGGACGGCTGATGGCGGCCGAGGGCGGACCGAATGTCGGCGTCGTCTCGCTCGACGGTTGGGACACCCACGCCAATCAACGCGGCGCCCTGTCGGCGCGCTTCCAAGGCATGGATCAGGGCCTGGCGGCGCTGAAGACCGAGCTTGGGACGGATTGGGCGACGACCGCGATCGTGATCGCTTCGGAATTTGGCCGCACCGCCGCCGCCAACGGCACCAATGGGACCGATCACGGAACGGGCGGGCTGGTCATCCTGGCGGGGGGCGCCATTGCGGGCGGGAAGGTCCATGGCGATTGGCCTGGCCTGAAGCGCTCGGCGCTGTTCGAGGGGCGGGATCTCTATCCCGCCAACGATATGGGGGGCGTGCTGAAAGGGGTGCTGCGCGACCATCTGGGTGTCGACCGGGCGCGTCTGGACACCGACATCCTGCCGCGATCCGCCGGGCCGATGGACGGCCTGATCCGCGCCTGAGCGCCGCCAGATTGTCTCGCCCTCGAGTCTAGGGTAAAAACCCTAAAAATGGGGAGGAGACAATTATGGCCGATACGATCACACCGGCGCAGACCTTGCGCGACCGGATTTGGACCACGCCGATTGGAGAGCTGGACCCGAGTCCGGCGGAGTATTTTGAGCAAGGCGACCATCATGAGGTGTTCCGCCGCCTGCGCCGCGAGGATCCGGTTCACTTCACGCCGGACAGCGAATTCGGACCGTTCTGGTCCATCACCAAATTCAACGACATTGTCGCCGTTGATTCCAACCACCAGGTTTTCTCGTCCGAGCGGGACATCGTAATCGGCGACCAGCCGGATGAATTCGTCACGCCGATGTTCATCGCCATGGACCCACCGATCCACGACGTCCAGCGCAAGGCCGCTCAGCCCGCTGTCGCCCCGTCGCAGCTTTCCGAGCTTGAAGGGCTGATCCGGACGCGGGTCTGCGCAATCCTGGACGACTTGCCGGCGGGGCCGGAATTCAATTGGGTGGAGCGCGTGTCGAAAGAGCTGACCACGCAGATGCTGGCGACCCTGTTCGACTTTCCGTTCGAGGACCGTCACCTGTTGCCCTATTGGTCGGATGCGGCGACCACGTCGCCGGCTGTCGGCGCCGATGGGACGTTTGAGCAGCGCTCCGCCATTCTCCAGGAATGCCTCGAGTATTTCGTCCGCCTCTGGCGTGAGCGTGCAGCAGCGCCTCCGAAGTTCGACTTCATCTCCCTGCTCGCACACGATCCGAAAACGCGGGATATGATCAACGACCCGCAGGAATTTCTGGGCAATCTGATCCTGCTGATCGTCGGCGGCAACGACACGACGCGCAATTCGATCTCGGGCGGGGTCTGGTGGTTGAACCAATTCCCGGAGGAGTTCGACAAGCTGCGCGCCAATCCGGATCTGATCCCGAACATGGTGTCGGAGATTATCCGCTATCAGACGCCGCTCGCCCATATGCGGCGCAGGGCGCTTGAGGATGTCGAGCTCGGCGGCAAGCGCATCCGCAAGGGCGACAAGGTCGTCATGTGGTACGTCTCCGGAAATCGGGACGAGGAGGTGATCGAGGACGCCGACGCCTTCCGAATCGACCGGGAGCGGGCCCGCCACCACGTCGCGTTCGGCTTCGGCATCCATCGATGCATGGGCAACCGCGTCGCCGAGATGCAATTGCGGATCTTGTGGGAGGAGATCCTCAAGCGCTTCGAGCATGTCGAAGTCGTCGGCCAGCCGGCGCGGGTGAAGTCCAATTTTGTGATGGGCTATACGGATCTGCCGGTGCGCCTGCATCCGCGTTGAGATGGTGGAGAAAACCCGAGACCGCGTGATCGAGGCGGCCCGCCGCCTCTTCAACCGTTTGCATTACGGCAACGTCACGATCGCCGCCCTTGCGGCTGAGGCGGGCATTTCGGAGGGCAATCTCTGGTACCATTTCAAGGACAAGCGCGCCCTGCTGGATGCGATCACCGAGCGATTCCTGGCGCGCAATGCGGATCGCCTCGCCCTCGCGCCGGTGTCCGGCGATGTGCTGGGCTCGTACGCCGGCATGATCGAAGCTCTGGGCGAGGAGATCCGTGACTTCCGTTTCATGTACCGCGACCAGGCCGATTATGGCGCGCACTCCGACATCCTCACGGAGCGGCTGCCGGAGATCTATGCGGCCACGCGCCGGCAATTCGCGGTGTTCTTCCAGGCGATGAAGGCCGATGGCGCGCTTGATGTGGACGACGAAGAGATCGACGATTTGGTCGTCAACGTCGTGATCGTCTTGCGCTATGGATTGGAGTATTTGCGGGAGGCGGGAGAACCCGATGCGGAGGGGACGGGCGCGGTTTCGCGCAGCTTGCGCCAGCATGTGTCGGTGTTCGCCCACCGTCTGTCGCCGGAAGCGCACGCGGATCTGGCGCGGCGTTTCGCCCTGGAGCGTCCGGATCAGGTTGCAAAGTTGACGCATGCGTCATAATTTCAGCGATGATATCTCCTAGAGGTGTAGGTGTGGATCTCTCCAGCGCGCGGAAAATCGTCATTCTTGGCGGCGGACAAGCCGGCGCACAGGCCGTCGCATCGCTGCGGCAAGGCGGCTATGACGGCCGCCTCGCCCTCGTCGGCGAGGAGACCGCGCCCCCCTATCAGCGCCCGCCCCTGTCGAAGGCGTACCTCAAGGGCGAGATGCCGGAGGAGCGCCTCTATTTCAAACCTCACGCATGGTACCCGGACAATGACGTGGACCTGCAACTCGGTGTTCGGGCTCTGCGCATCGACCGCGCAGCGCGCCGTATTGAGCTGTCTGACCAGGGTTCCTTGGACTATGACGCGCTAATCCTGGCGACGGGGTCCCGTCCGCGGCCATTGCCCGTCTCTGGGGCGGACCTTGAGGGCGTGCAAGATTTGCGCGCCTTAGCCGACGTCGAGCGATTGCGGCCGCAAATGTTGGCCGGGCGGCGGATTGTTATCGTCGGCGCCGGCTATATCGGCCTCGAATGCGCTGCCGTGGCCCGTCAAATGGGACTTGAAGTCACCGTTCTGGAGATGGCGCCTCGCGTCCTACAGCGCGTGACAGGACCGGAGATTTCGCGGTTCTACGAACAGGAGCACCGCGCCCAGGGTGTGGATATCCGCAACGGCGCGCGTCTCCAATCGCTCGAAGGCGAGGCCGGCAGGGTCGTTGCGGCCACCTTGGCCGACGGCGAGCGGATCGCATGCGATCTTGTGCTTGTCGGCATCGGCATACTGCCAAACCAGGAGATCGCCGCAGACGCCGGGATCGCCTGCAAGGACGGGATCCTGGTCGACCGCAATGCGCGGACGAACGATCCGCGCATCTTCGCCGCTGGCGACTGCGCGCGCCGTCCTCTGGTTCATTACGGCCGCCATGGGCGGCTGGAGAGCGTGCACAACGCCATCGAACAGGCCAAGCTTGCGGCCGCCGCCATCCTGGGGCGGCCGCGCCCGGTTGAGGATGCGCCGTGGTTCTGGTCGGACCAGTACGATTTGAAGCTCCAAACCGTTGGCCTGTCGACGGGATACGACCAAACGATCGTGCGCGGCGATCCCGAAGCTCGCGCCTTCGCCGTGTTCTACGTCCGCCAGGGACGTCTCTTGGCGGTTGATGCGGTCAATAGCGGGCCGGAATTCCTGGGCTCGAAGAAACTGGTCGCGCTCAGCGCCCCGCTTGCGTCTGCGGATTTGCAAGATACATCCGTGCCGATGAAGGAAATCGCCGCGCGCGCCGCGGCTTGAGGAAGGACCCCCAATGGCCAAGATCACCTATGTCGACCACTCGGGCGAGGAGCGCGCCATAGACGCCAAGAACGGCGAAACCGTTATGGAAACGGCGGTGAAGAACTCGATCCCGGGCATCGACGCCGATTGCGGCGGGGCCTGCGCCTGCGCCACCTGCCACGTCTACGTCGACGAGGCTTGGATTGGGAAAACCGGCGAAGCGTCGGCCATGGAGCAATCCATGCTCGATTTTGCGGAGAATGTTCAGCCGAATTCGCGTCTGTCCTGCCAGATCACGGTGTCCGACGACCTCGACGGCTTGCGCGTGACCACGCCCGAGAGCCAGCACTAGAGCCCTTGCCGACGCCGTTCACAACCCTGTTGGCCCGCCTCACCGGGGCGGGCGAGGGCGGCGCGCTTCCCGTCGGCGACGATTGGCGCCAAGGGCGCACACTCTATGGCGGATTGAGCGCGGCGCTCTGCTACGAGGCGACCAAGCGGCGTCTTGGCGTATCGGGCGCGTTGAGGTCTGCGCAGATCGCTTTTATCGGGCCGGCCGCGGGGGACCTTCACATTGAGGTCGCGACCTTGCGGCGGGGGAAGTCGACGGTGTTCGCCTCCGCAGACCTGACGGGCGAGGCGGGCCTCGCCGTGCGCGCCTTGTTCTGCTTCGGGGCTGAACGCGACTCTGTGTTCGATATCTCCAGTCTGCCGCCGCCCGACGTCCGGGATCCCGAGGACTGCCCGTCTTTTTTCGACACGGACCGGCGGCCGCAATTTAGCCAGCACTTTGACAGCCGGCTGGCGGCGGGCCCGCGGCCGGTTTCCGGCGGCTCCGATCCGGACATCTCGCTTTGGATTCGCCACGCAGATAGGTCGGCGTCGGGTATGACGGCGCTGATCGCACTGGCGGACGCCCCGCCGCCGGCCGCCATGGGCCTGTTCACCGCGCCGGCGCCGATCAGTTCGATGACCTGGATGATCGACGTGATCGATCCGCAGCCGTCGACCGAGGACGGCTGGTGGCTTTGTCGCTCCACCGCCCAAACCGTGCGCCACGGCTACTCAGCCCAGGCCATGCGCCTGTGGAACCGCCGCGGCGATCCGATCCTGGTCGGCCGTCAGAGCGTGGCCGTCTTCGCCTGAGGGGGGCGTAATCCGCTTGGCCGCAGCCTCCCGCCATGGCAAGGGCGCTGCGATGAGCGAGACCAAGGCGAAAACCAGCTTGCACACGCCGCCGGAATGGGCGCCCCAATCCGCCCTGTGGGTGGGGTGGCCTTCAGATCCGGACCTTTGGATGGACGATTTCGTCGGCGCGCGGCGGGAGATTGCGGCCATGGTGGACGCCTTGGCGCCGCATGTCGCTGTTCGCGTGGCGGCGGGATCGGTCTCTGCGGCTGACGCTGCGCGGGAGATGTTGGGAGAGGGCGCCGATGTCCGGGTCGTTCCCATGGGCGACATCTGGCTCCGCGACACTGGGCCCGTTTTCGGACAGGGAGCCGGCGGCCGCTTGGTTGGGCGCGCCTTCAACTTCAACGGTTGGGGCGGGAAGTACCGGTTGCCCGGCGATACGGAAACCGCAGCTGCGCTGATCGCGGAGGAGGGTGCGAACGCGCGCCGTTTTGATGTCATCCTGGAAGGCGGCGCAATCGACCAGGACGGCGCCGGCCGCTTGCTGACCACGCGGCAATGCCTGCTCAACCCCAATCGGAATACCGGGTGGACCGAGCACATCGCAGAGGCGGCGCTGAGGGCTGCGTTCGACGTGAGCGAGATCATCTGGCTCGGCGACGGTCTGCGCGGCGACCACACCGACGGGCATGTCGACAATCTCGCCCGTTTCGTCGCGCCGGGCCGCGTGGTCTGCCAGACGCCGTCAGGCGAAAGCGATCCGAACACAGATATTCTGTATGCTGTAGAAAGCGATCTGAGGGCCGCGGGCCTTGATGTTTCAACTCTGCCGTCGCCGGGACGGATCGCAGACACGTCGGGCGATATCATGCCAGCCAGCCATATGAATTTTCTGATCTCGAACGGTGTTGTGATCTTGCCCGTCTACGAAGACCGCCACGCGCCGCAGGCCGTCGCCGCGCTCGCGGACTTGTTTCCAGACCGGAAGGTCGTCGCGATCGAATCCCGCCATTTGCTGACTGGGGGCGGCGCATTCCATTGCTGCACCCAGCAGACGCCCGTCTCGAGGACCGCGCACGCTTGATCTTCGGTCAAAATGCGATTTTTACGCGAATCATACGATAATTCGATCGAATTGAAATTCTGGGAGATTTGTCCATGGCGCGCACGCTCACCCTTGCCGTTTTGCAGGCGTCGTTCTCCGACGATCTCGAACACAACACCGGCGTTGTTGAAAGATTGGCGCGAGAGGCGGCGGCGCGCGGGGCCGATGTGGTCTTGCCGCCGGAATTGTTCGCAGGCGTCTACTTCTGCCGTTCTCAAGACGACGCCAATTTCGCCCGCGCCTATCCGTGGGCGGAGCACCCGGCCGTCGGCGCGCTCTCCAGCTTGGCCGATGAATTGGGCGTTGTGATCCCGGTCTCGATCTTCGAACGCGACGGGCCCCATTACTACAATTCCCTGGTCATGATCGACGCCGACGGCTCCCCCCTCGGCGTTTATCGCAAGAGCCACATTCCAGACGGGCCGGGCTATCAGGAGAAGTTCTACTTTCGGCCGGGCGACACCGGCTTCCGCGTTTGGGAGACCGCAAAGGGCCGCCTGGGCGTTGGGATCTGTTGGGATCAATGGTTCCCCGAGGCTGCGCGGATCATGACCCTGATGGGCGCCGACGCCTTGCTCTACCCGACCGCGATCGGCTCCGAACCGCATGACCCATTCCTGGATACGGCCGCGCGCTGGCGGCGGGCCATGGTCGGCCACGCCGTTTCCAACGTCATTCCTGTGGCCGCCGCCAACCGCATCGGCGACGAGGGCGGCCAGGTCTTCTATGGCACGAGCTTCATCGCCGACCAGGGCGGCGACATCGCATCCGACCTCGACCGCGGGCAGGAGGGGGTGGCGGTGGCCGGCTTCGACCTCGACAAGATCGAGCGCGACCGCGCCGCCTGGGGCTTTTTCCGCGACCGCCGAACGGATCTCTACGACGGGCTGCTTTAGGCGGCTTTGTCGCCGGCCAGAGACTTCGCCTGGACGATCCAGTTTTCGCGCGCGACGCGGCCTTTGAAGGCGAGTTGGTCGTCGATCCAGGCGGCGTGCTCCGCCGTCCAGTCGGCGATCTGGGCGTAGTGCCAGACGCCGAGGCCGTTCAGCTTCTCAGACAGTTTCGGGCCGATGCCTTTGATGGCGGTGAGGTCGTCGGCCGCGCCGTTGGGCTTGTCGAGCGAAACGGGGGTCGGGCTCGCCTTCGGCTCAGCTTGGGTCTTGGCGACGGGCGCCGCCGCGGGGGCGGGCTCAGGCGCGGCGTGCGCCGCGTCGGCCCAGGAATCGTTGGCGGGCTGGAACGCATTGGCGGTCTCGCGCGCCTGGTCGAACCAATCGGTCAGCGCGGTTCCCGGCGTCTTGTAGAAGTTCCGGCTCCAAGCCGGCAGGGCGGCGAGCAAATTGGCGGCGTTCTCCCAGGCGCGCAGATTGAGGTCTGCGGCGTAATGAAACGCTTCCCGCATCCGCTCTTCGCTGTGATTGGCGGCGAGATCCGGCATGGGCAGATTGAGTTTCGACCATGTGAAGGCGACCGGCTCTTCCCGGGCTGCGGACTCCACCTGGCGCACCATCGCGTCCTGCACGGCGCGGCTCATGTCGATCATCGCCGCGGTGGCCGTCATGTAGAATTTGAAGGGGTTGAACAGCAGGTCGTCCGTTTTCATGGTGGGGAACTCCGACTTTGTTGCGCTGCAACATAACACGCAAAACGTTACGATTCAATGAGATCTTGAAAAGACGCGGTCAGAAATTCGCCTGACTTCGGCCGCGATTCCCAGCATAGACTCGCATCATGTCGCGATCCTCGCCTCCATTCGCCGCATCGGGCCGCGTCCTTGTGTTCGATTCAGGGATCGGGGGACTGACCATCGTGGAGGCGCTGCGCCGCTCGGCGCCGGATCTGCAGATAGATTACGCCGCCGACACGGGCTTTTTTCCCTATGGCGACAAGAGCGACGCCGCCCTGTGTGAGCGGTTGCCGATGGTCGCGGCGGCGCTCTCGGCGGCCGCCCGGCCGGAGGTCTTTGTCATTGCGTGCAATACGGCCAGCACGCTCGCCCTCGACGAGGTCCGCGCCGCGCTCGACATCCCGGTCGTCGGCACCGTGCCCGCCATCAAGCCCGCCGCCGAACGGTCGCAGACGGGCGCCATCGGCCTCTTGGCGACGCCTGGGACGGTTCGACGCGCCTATACCGACCGCTTGATCGGCGAGTTTGCGCGGGATGTGCGCGTCGTGAAACACGGCAGCGTCGATCTGGTGCGCCTGGCTGAGGCTGTCGCGCAAGGTCATGCGCCGCCGCTCGATCTCTTCGCAGCTGCACAAGCGCCCTTGTTTGCGGGCGACGCCGGCGCGGCGGTCGACACAATCGTGCTCGCTTGCACGCACTTTCCGATTGTCCGGGATCAACTTGCGGCAACGGCGCCTCGGCCGGTCGCTTACATCGATTCCGGGGCCGCCATCGCGCGTCAGACCTTAAGTGTGCTCGCCGCCCGCGACGGGGCCGCACCACGCTCAGACCAGACCCCGCCGACAGCCTACATCACCGATGACCCAGCCGGACACGCCGATCTGATCGACGTGTTCCGCAGGTATGGCTTCGACCGTGTTCAGGACGTGGCGCCCGCCGCCGACGGAAAGGCGATGAGTTCCGCACTGTCGCGATAAAGGCTGGCGAATGGCGCATCCTCGACGTGGATCGTCCGATATCGTCCGTATCCATTGAAGCCCGTCGCCATCGCCTGGCCATAGGCGCCGAGATTGCCGAACTCGACATAGTCGCCCTCGGCAATCGTTTCCGGCAGCCATAGCGGCGTGGGCAAGACGTCGGCCGAGTCGCAGGTCGGCCCGTAAACCGTGAACGGTTTGGTCAGGGCTGTTTGCGCGTCGGAGCCGCCGATCACGCGATAGGGAAACGACCAGCGTTCGTGGACCGCGTCATAGAGTGCGCCATAGGACCCGTCGTTCAGATGGACCGCGTCGCTTTTGACCAGGTCGACGCGCGTCACCAGCGAGGCCGCTTCGGCCGCCAAGGCCCGTCCCGGTTCGCACCAAAGATCGGCGTTCTCCAGAACCATCATCTCTTCAAACGCCGCGTCGATCGCAGCTGTATAGGCGGCCAGCGGCGGCGGTTCGAGGCCCGGATAGGTGGACGGAAAGCCGCCGCCGACATCGACGATATCCACGGTCACGCCCGCCTCGACGATGCGCGCGGACGTTTCCGCCATGGCCCGGCGATAGGCGTTGGGGTCCATGCACTGGCTGCCGACATGGAACGACACGCCCAGCTCGTCGGCATGCGCCCGCGCGGCGCGTAAGAGATCGGGCGTCTCGTCTGGCGCGGCGCCGAATTTCCGTGTCAGCGGCAATGCGGCGCCCTCGCCGGACACCGCCATGCGGACGACCAGTTCAAGGTCCTTCGCGCCGCCCGTGGCCGCGACGATTTTCTCAAGCTCCGCTGCGCTGTCGAGGGCGAAGATCCGCACCCCGTAATCGGAATAGGCCCGCGAAATGGCGCGTCGCGATTTGACGGGATGCATGAAGGCCATGCGCGCTTCCGGACAGCGTGCGGCGATCAGATCGATCTCGGCCTCTGAGGCGACATCGAACCAGCGCACGCCTTCGGCGTACAGCGCATCGATCATCCACGGCGCGGGATTGACCTTTACGGCGTAAAGGACGTCGCCAGGAAAGTGGTCGAGAAACCACCTTGCGGCTTGCCTGGCCCTATCGGGGCGCGCGCAAATCACCGGATCCCATGCGGGACCCGCGGAAAGAAACGAAAGGGGGGACGGGTAGCGTTCCATCGCGCACCAACTCCCAAGTCTGTTAAACCCGGTCGGCGTTAGTGCGTGCCCAGAAAGGGCGTGAGGTCCGCCTTATTAAAGCTGTAAATACGCACGCTCGGTCCGTTGTAAAGCGTCTCATTCGATTTTTTCGGAAGACCAGGTTTCTTGAAGCTGTCGCAACCGCGCTGTAACGAGGTTCGGATGGGAATTTGCGCAAGGCGGCGGGCATGATGCGGACACTTCTTCTGGCTGGACTGGCGATGGCCGTCGCAGCGTGCGGCGACACCAATCTCAGCGAATTCGACGGCGAGGTCGTGCCGCCGGCGCCGGCGATTGGTCTGGCCGACAAGATCAAGATCGTCGGATCCTCCACCGTCGCGCCATTCTCCACCACGGTTGCGGAGCAATTCGGCGCCGCAACGCGGTTCGCGACCCCGATTGTCGAGACAACGGGAACGGGCGGCGGCTTCAAAGCCTTCTGCCAGGGCGTGGGGCCGGACGAGCCCTCCATCTCCAACGCGTCGCGGCCGATCAAGCCGTCTGAGGTGGAGCTCTGCCAACAGGCTGGGATTACGGAACTGGTTGAAGTCCAGATCGGCTTTGACGGCATCGTGCTCGCCAATTCCAAGGCCGGGCCGAATTTTGACATTACGAAAGCGGAGATCTACCGGGCGCTCGCCGACGAGGTGCCGGACGGACGCGGCGGTTGGATGGCCAATCCCTATGAGCGTTGGTCCGATGTGTCGCCGGACCTGCCGGACGACCCGATCCTCGTCTCCGGCCCGCCTCCGACGTCTGGAACCCGGGACGCCTTCGTCGAGATCGCGCTCGAGAAGGGCGCGGTCGACGCGTACCCGGAGCTTGCGGCCCTCAAAGAGGCCGACGGCGACGAATTCAAACGCCGCGCCCACACGATCCGCACCGACGGCGCCTGGATCGATTCCGGGGAGAACGACACGGCGATCATCCAGACGCTGATCAAGAACCCCGCCGCCCTTGGCGTGCTTGGCTTTTCATTCCTGGATCAGAACGGCGACCGGGTGAAAGCCTCCAAGGTCGCGGGCGTGCAGCCGACCTTTGATCGGATCGCCTCGGGCGACTACACGGTGTCGCGCTCGATGTTCTTCTATGTGAAGAAGCAGAACGAGCCGCTCGTGCCCGGCCTTGTCGAGTTTATCGAGGAATTCACACGGGAAGACACTTGGGGCCCGGACGGATATCTGAACGAAAAAGGCCTGATCCCCATGCCGATCGCCCAACGCGACGAGGTGCGCCGGCGCGCCCTTCTTTTAGAGACAATGGCTGCAGAGAGCTGAACGGCGGTTCAGCGCTGGTGGATCAGAGGCATGCCGGGCACGGGGCTGCGCGCCTTCAAAACGTAGTCCGCACGGATCGTTCCAATATAGAGATCGCGTAAATCGGGTCCGCCCCAGGTGACGTTGGTTGGATGATTGACGATCTCGCCGTGGAGGTCGTGCACCACGGTGAAGACGGTCCGGTCCGGCCGAATGGCGACAATCTTGTTGGCCGCCGGCAAGGTGACCCAGAGATTGCCCTCGGCGTCGAAGCCATTGCCGTCGGTGTAGCCCGTATGCTGCGTCACCTCGGGGCCCGGCAGATTCTCCGGATCGGGCGCGCCCGGCATGATCACGCCCAGCTGTGGACCATATTCCTCGGCCGGCCCAAGCTCGCCCGGACCTGTGATCGGATAGCGCAGCACGTTCCCGCCCGTGGTTTGGTTGACGTAGAGGTGGGTTTCGTCCGCGTCGAGGCAGCAGCCATTGGCGAATTTCAGTCCCCGCGCGGCGACCTTTACAGAACCGTCGGGCAGATAGGCGAAGACGAAGCCGTCGTCCCGGCCGTCCAACGCGTGCGGCCAGGTGTCGGCCCAGGTCGAATGGGTGCACCAGATCGTCCCGTCCGCGGCGATGATTGGGTAATTGCACGATGACAGAACCCGCCCGTCGATCTCCGCGACCAGGGTTTCGTGCACGCCAGTCGCCGGATCGAAGCGTTGAAGCGGGCCGGGTTCCAGGTCGTAGATGCCGAAATTCGCGATGATGACGCGGCCCTCGGCGTCCATGTTGATCCCGTTCGGCGCGCCGCCCTTGGGCCCCATCCGCTGAAATCCGCCGTCGGGCGCGATTCGAGCGACCGTTGAAAGATGGTCCGATGCGTACACCGCGCCGTCCCGACCGACGACGACGTCCTCCGGCCGGTCGACGCCCAGTGCGATCTTCTGAAAATCCTCAGGTTTCATCGCTTCAAGCGGCATGACGCTCCTCCCCGTGGGTTTCCAAGGAGGGTCCGCCATGCCTGTCTCCCGTGCAAGCCTTGTCGGGGGCGCGATCGTCGAATTTGACCGTTGCGCGCCTGTGCAGACACGATTTTTCTGGCGTCCGACGGGGCTTTTGTTGGATCGTGTCGGCGCGGGCGTTTGGATTGCGGCGCCCGCTGCCTGAGCCGATGCGGATGGAGACGATAGCGATGGCGGCTTCGCGCAAGGAAAAGAAAAGCGAAATGCTCGATGTGCGGCTCCCCTATGGCCTCAAACAAGACCTGGTGAAGGCGTGCCGAGAGCGGAACACCACCGTCAGCGACACCGTGCGCGGCCTGATCGCCGCGCATCTGGATCAGGCGGAGCGGGCGACCCAACCCTCACCCCTTCAGGAGATCGCCATGACCTTCATCCGCAATCCACTCAAAACCGCCGGCATGACATTGACCAGCGTCGCCGCCGCCCTCGTGTTCGCCGCCCAGCCCTCGGTCGCCGACGACGCCCTGTTCCGATCCTTCGATAAGAACCAGGACGGCCGGCTCGCCGACGACGACGGCGTGCACGGGACCGCGATCCGCGTCCTCGATGTGAATGACGACGGCGCCGTCGACCTCGACGAGTTCAAGCCACTCGCCGAGCTGAGCGAGGTGTCCGACCGAGTCTTCGCCGATGCCGACGGCGTCGCGCGCCGGCGGGTCGCGGTGCGTTTCGTCCGGGTCGCCTTCCGGGACGAGAATCTGATCGAAACCGGAACATGGTCGTCCAGCGAGGACATTCCGGTGGACGCGAGCTCGGCCGAGGTCGCCGATATGATCGAGACGCTCAAGACTCGCAACGCGGACAACGTCGCCGAAAAAGACCGGGGCTGATCTCCGCCGGCCGGCAAAGGGCTTGAAGCGGCGGGGTGAAGCACGCAGGATCGCGGCATGTCTGCAACGATCTGTGTCCCCGCCCGCTTCAACGGTCCGCCCGAAAGCGGCAATGGCGGCTATTGCGCGGGCCTGGCCGCGGCTTTCCTTCCGGGACAGGCAGAGGTGACGCTACGCGCGCCGCCGCCGCTTGATACGCGCTTGGCGGTGCTTGAAACCGATGGCGGCGTCGATGTGCGCCACGGCGAAACGCTGGTCATGTCCGCACGCGGCCGCGGTGAGATCGACGCGCCCGACATTGCGCCGCCCACCCTCTCTGAAGCGGCGGCCGCAGCGCGCCATTTCCGCGGGGAGGACGACCACCTTCTGCCGACCTGCTTTGTCTGCGGTCCGGCGCGGGCGCCGGGCGACGGGCTGCGAATCTTCACCGATTTCGTCGACGGACGAGATATGGTCGCCGCGCCCTGGACGCCGACGCCGGACCTTGCAGGCGACGATGGCTTGGTGCGCGATGAATTCCTATGGGCTGCGCTCGATTGCCCGGGCGCGTTCGGGGTGAATGTCGAGCCGATCCTGCTGGGCCGGATCGCGGCGCGGATCGTTGCGCGCCCCGCTCCGGGCGATCAGGTGATCGCCGCCGGTTGGGCCATGGGATCGGACGGCCGAAAGCATTTCGCGGGCACCGCCTTGTTCGCCGCCGACGGCGGCCTGCTCGCCCACGCCGAGGCGACTTGGATCCAGCTGACCCAACCGCATGGCCAGGCCAAAGAAAACACGGCTTAAGGGGGCTATAGCGGCGCGTTGCCAATTGGACTCACCGCGCCGCCATAGATCTTTGTTTTGACGCATTTCCGGACGGCGAACCGGGATCCACTTCGCCTGGAAATGCTTTAGTTCAGCGCCAGCCAGATACAGGCTCCGCCGGCGGCCAGCATCACGATCAATGTGCCGATCGTGCCGATAAAGCGTCCGAACCCCAATCCCGGCGCGCCGCCCATGCCAAGGGCGTGCAGCAAACGAAATCCAAAGTAACCGCCGCCGATCGCGTGAATCACCCACAAGGGCGCGGACAGGCCGGCGAGGGCGAACAGCCCGATCAGCACGATCGGCACATCTTCTGTCGCATTGGCCTGGGTGCGCATGGCGCGCCGGAGATCTTCGTCTCCGCCGTCGCCGATGCTGATGCGCTGCGACCCGCGAACACGCCCGGCGTTCAGTTTCAGGCCCAAAAACAGCAAGATGAAGAGGCCCGCATAAAGCGTGGCGGCTTCCAGTCCGGTCATGGTTATCTCCCCTCGATTGGCGTGGTCATCCATTGGTTTGGTCGAGTGCGCAACGGCCTGGCTCTGGCGGCAGTCTTAGTGTCCGAACGAAAACGCCGCGAGGCGGAGTTTTCGAAGCGCCTGGCCAGGCGCGACAAAATTCGACGTGGTCGAATTTTGAGCCAGACACTCAGGGCGTGGTATTGTTCCACAAGCGCGCCAATCCGGCGCAGCTGTCGAAGAATTGGTCGACCGACACGAGCGGCGCGCCGGTTTCGATCGCCGTCGCTGCGATCAACCTGTCGAACGGGTCGCGATGGGACCAATCCATCAGGCTTGCGCGGGCGGCGATGGCCGGTGTGACGGGGGCGATATACATGCGCGCGGCGGGTTTCGATATCGTCGCGTCCAGCGTCTCTTCGCTCATGTCGGGCCACCGATTGCGTCGAACTTTCTGGCCGATTTCATAGATGCAAACGGCTGGAACAATGATTTCCTTCGCCGACTGAACCATTTGTCGAGCGGATCGCCGATATCGCCAAGCACGTCACGTAGATATCCGAATTCGCGCTTCGGCTTTTCCGCGATCTCGTCGAGCTTTTCGCGCAGATAGGCCGAGAGGGACTTGCCGGCGGCTTCGGCCGCGGCGTCGAGGCGGGCTTTGGTGTCGGGATCGACGTCCCGGACGTGGATGGTGACGCCCATGGGGTCTCCGTCGACTTCTAGGGCGGCGATGGACCGTCGACGCCGCAAGTGCAAGCACTCCGTTCAAAAGTGCTTGCGCTCCAGTGCGGCCCGACGATGGATCGAGCCCATGTGAACGCATCGGGCTTGCGGGCTTGGCGCGTGACCCGTAAGACTGTGGATATCCGAGGGGCGCGCCCTGGCAAGCGCTGAGATCGGCCTGTTCCGGCTGAGCACCCTTAGAACCTGATCCGGGTCGCGCCGGCGTAGGAACGGAACCGAGACGCTCAACGCTCCCCGGGTCTTCATGTCTGGAGACCCTTTATGAACAAGCCCGCCCCCCAATCCGACTTCGAGACCCCGAAGGTCACCACCGGCCCGCTGCCCGCCAGCCGCAAGGCCTACACGGCTCCGAAGGCCGACCCGAGCCTCCGCGTGCCGCGCCGCGAGATCGACCTGCACCCCACCGCCAACGAGCCGCCCGTGCCGGTCTACGACACGTCCGGCCCCTATTCCGACCCGGATGTCGAGATCGACGTGGAGCGCGGCCTGCCCCGACACCGCACGGCCTGGGTTCTGGAGCGCGGCGGCGTCGAGGATTATGAGGGCCGCGACGTGAAGCCCGAGGACAATGGCGGCGCCACCGGCGACTACCTCGCCCGGGAATTCCCGATCCGGAACCGGCCGCTCAAGGCCAAGGATTTCAACCCCACAAGCGACCGCGCAAGCGCAGCCGCCCGGGCGCCAGCCCCGAACAGCGGCGAGCAAACGAAAAGACATCCCATCACCCAATACGAATTCGCCAAGGCCGGCATCGTCACCAAGGAGATGATCTACGTCGCCGAGCGAGAGAATATCGGCCGCCAGGCCGCCGTGGAGGGCGCGGCCGAGCGCATCGAGGCCGGCCAGAGCTTCGGCGCGGAGATCCCTGAGTTCATCACGCCGGACTTCGTCCGCGACGAGATCGCCAGGGGCCGCGCCATCATCCCGGCGAACATAAACCACCCCGAGCTCGAGCCGATGATCATCGGCCGCAACTTCCTGGTGAAGATCAACGCCAATATCGGCAACTCGGCCGTCAGCTCGTCGATCGAAGAAGAGGTCGAGAAGCTGCAGTCGGCGACCCGGTGGGGTGCGGACACG
>CAZQZC010000016.1:0-5891 GCA_964597685.1 uncultured Hyphomonadaceae bacterium
GCCTAGCGCGTCAGCACGGGAGCGCGAGATCGGCGCCGGCGTGCGGATGCCGGCGACCACGTCTTCGCCCTGGGCGTTGATCAGGAACTCGCCGTAGAACTTGTTCTCGCCGGTCGACGGGTCGCGCGTAAAGGCGACGCCGGTTGCCGACGTCTCGCCCATATTGCCGAACACCATGGATTGGACGTTGACCGCCGTGCCCCATTCCTGGGGGATGTCATTGAGTTTCCGGTAAAGGATGGCGCGGTCGTTCATCCAAGAGCCGAACACGGCCCCAATAGCGCCCCAAAGCTGTTCGCGCGGGTCCTCCGGGAAGGGCTTGCCCAGCTCCTTTTCCACCGCCGCCTTGTATTGGACGATGACGGTCTTCCAATCGTCGGCCGAAAGATCGGTATCGAACCCGTATTCGTAGCGCTCTTTGTAATCGTCGAGGATGTGTTCGAACGTGTCATGCGTGATGCCGAGGACGACGTTCGAATACATTTGGATGAAGCGGCGGTAGGAATCGTAGGCGAAGCGGTCGCCGGCGAGGCCCGCGAGACCGGCTGCGGTCGCCTCGTTCAGGCCGAGGTTCAACACCGTATCCATCATGCCTGGCATTGACGCCCGCGCGCCAGAACGGACGGAGACAAGCAACGGATTGGCGGGGTCGCCAAAAATCTTGCCGGATTTGCGCTCCAGATCGGCGAGTGCGGTATCCACCTGCCCCTGCAATGTGGACGGATATTCCCGGTCCAGTTCGTAATACGCCGTGCAGACGGCCGTTGTGATGGTAAAGCCCGGCGGCACCGGCAGGCCGAGGCGCGCCATTTCGGCCAAATTCGCGCCCTTGCCGCCCAGAAGGTTCTTCATCGAGGCGTCGCCGTCGGCGTTTCCGCCGCCGAAGGCATACACCCATTGTTCGTCAGCCTGCTGAACAGCCGGAGCGTCCATATCGTCTTTCCTTACCCCTCGACCTTGGAGAAATCCGCCACGCGGTGGAGGGCGTCACGGATGGACGCCAAAAGCAAGAGGCGGTTCTGTCTGACAGCGGTGTCATCGGCGTTGACGGTCACACGGTCGAAAAATGCGTCGACCGGAGCCCTCAATGTCGCCATCTCACCCATCGCGGTGTCGAAGTCTTCCTGTTTCAGCGCCGCGTCCCCACCGACCTGCGCCTCGACAAGCGCCGCATGCAAGGCGCGTTCCTCATCTTGCAAAAAGAGGTCCGGATCGGGCGCGCCGTGATAGGATCGCTTGTCCTTCTTTTCTTCCGCTTTGAGAATGTTGGCCGCCCGTTTGTAGCCCGCCAGCAAGTTGGCGCCGTCGTCGGTGTCGAGGAACCGGCCGAGCGATTCGACGCGTTTGACGATCAGGACGAGATCATCTTCGCCCAGGGCGAAAACCGCATCGATGAGGTCGTGACGCTGACCTTCAGAACGGAGATGGACTTTTAGGCGGTCGGCGAAGAAGGCGAGGAGGTCCTTGACCGTCGCGCCGGCCTCCAAGCGATGCTCTGTCCCGAACATTCTTTCGTCAGCGGCTTCAAGGGCTTTATCCTGAACCTGTTCTACAATTTCAGGCGCTCCGCTTTCTTGTTCGAGATTGTGAGCGTCTTCGATTTGTGTCGTGCGAGCTATGTGCTCGACCGTCGATAAACTGCGCTCGACGCTTTCAAGGAGCATCCGCGAGAGCTGTAATTTAAAGCGACTTCCCAAAACAATCCGAATCACGCCCAACGCCGCACGTCGTAGCGCGTAGGGGTCGCCGCTGCCCGTCGGCTTTTCATCGATCGCCCAGAAGCCGACCAAGGTGTCGAGCTTGTCGGCGAGCGCGACGGCGATGCTGACGGGGTCCGCTGGGACCGCGTCGGAGGGGCCCTGCGGTTTGTAATGGTCGCGGATGGCGTTGGCGACGGCTTCGGGCTCTTTCTGGAGGCGCGCATAATAACCGCCCATAACGCCTTGCAGCTCCGGAAACTCGTAAACCATCTCAGAAACGAGGTCGGCCTTGGAGAGCCGCGCTGCGCGCTCGGCCAAGTCCGGATCGGCCCCGACCGCGGGGGCGAGGTCCCGGGCGAGGGCTGCGACCCGTTCGACCTTGTCGGCGATCGTGCCGAGCTTGGCGTGAAAGGTGATGGTGGAAAGCTTCGCCGCCATCTCCTTCAGCGGGGTTTTCCGGTCGTTGTCCCAGAAGAAACGCGCGTCGTTCAGACGGGCGGAAAGGACCCGCGCATTGCCCTTCGCGATACTGTCGCCGCCATCTGAGGCCTCTAGATTTGCGACAACCAAGAAATTGGGCGCCAAAGCGGACTCGTTCGGCGCCGATGCAGCGGAATCGGTCGCCTCTGCGGCGATATTTTTCGGCCTGAGGGCGAAATACTTCTGGTGCACACGCATCGAAAGGCGAATCACCTCCGGCGGAAGATCCAGGAAAGCGGGATCCATCTCGCCCAGAATGACGACGGGCCATTCGGCAAGCCCTGTCACTTCCTGCATCAGGCCTTCGTCGGGAATGAGCTCCAACTCCGCCCCGGCGCAGACGGCTTCACTCTGCGCCTCGATCCGCGCCCGGCGCGCCGCGCGGTTGAGCAAGACATGCCCCTGGCTCTCAAGCGTCGCCTGATAGTCCTTGAAATTCTTGACATTATATGGGCCGCGGCCGTGAATCCGGTGACCCTCGGCCTCGTCGCCGCTCTTGAGGCCGTCGACCTCGAAGGGGACGATTTTCCCTTCGAACAGGCAGAGGATCCGCTGCAACGGCCGCACCCAGCGCAGCTCGCCACGGCCCCACCGCATGCTCTTTGGCCAGTGGAAACCTCGGATAATGTCCGGGACCGAAGCGGCGAGGATATCCTTCGTCGACTGTCCCGGCCGCTCTATAATAGCCTGATAGAATTCGCCTTTCTTTGGATCCGAGACGATCTCCGCGTCATCGACCGACGCCAGCCCGGCGCCGCGCAGAAAGCCGGCGATCGCCTTCTCAGGCGCGCCGACCTTGGGCCCCTTGCGCACCTCCCGGACATCCTCGGATTTCGTCGCCACATCCTCAAAACAGACGCCCAACCGCCGCGGACCTGACCAAGCGAGGGTCTCTCCGAAGCCCACACCGGATTTTGTGAACAAGCTTTCCACAGCTTTCAGAAGATCCGTCTCCGCTTTCGCCTGCATGCGGGCGGGGATTTCTTCTGAAAAGATTTCAAGCAGAAGCTGGGGCATAGGTGGCGTCCGGGGCGGTCGAGCGCCCCTTCCTATCCGCGCCGCCCTCGAAAGCAAGGCGGTGGCCAACACCTCTTTTGTACGAGGGCTCTATGGCCTTAACAAAATCCTTTCGTTACAAATTCGCGACGCGAAAAGGGGATGGCATGTTCACACGCAAGTCGGTGGACCAGGAGCTGCTGGGCGCCAATCCTTGGGCCATCCCGGTTTGGCGCGACATCGAATCGCACGGAGATCGCAGCGAGGCGGTCCGCGCCGCCCGCAGCCTCGCCGCCCGAGAGCGACTATCCGCCGGCCTCGACGCCTGGAATTCGTGGGCTCGCGCCATGGAGAGGCTATCCGGCGATCTGCCCAAATCCGGCAAAGCACGGGACCTTTGGTCTCTTTTAGCCGCGGCGGACTTTACCGCCACGCCGGACTTTGGCGGGTTTGACGCAGCTGGCGCAGTGTTTCCTGGCGCGGCCTGCTTTCGCGGCGCGGCCTTTGAGGGCGACGCTTGGTTCAACCAATGTCGCTTCCTCGGACCCGCCGATTTCTCAGGCGCCACGTTCGGCGGCGACGGGTTTTTCGAGGGCGCGGAGTTCGCCGAAGCCAATTTCGAGGCTGCACGTTTTAGCCGCTCAGCTCAGTTCCGCATGGCGCATTTCAGCGGCCCGGCTGACTTCAACCACGCCCGCTTCATAGAGGGCGCTTGGTTCGTCGGCGCGCGTTTTGACGGACCGGCGAGTTTCAGCGAGGTATTGTTTGAAAGCGACGCCGGCTTCAGCGACACGGCGTTCAAAGGGCCAACGGATTTCACGCGCGCAGCGTTTCTGGACACGACCAGCTTCACCAAAGCGCGCTTCGCGGGTCGCGTCGTCTTTCAGAACGGCCGATTTGTCGGAACAGCCCGATTTGCCGAAGCGGCGATCCCGTGGTCATCGGATTTCAGCGGCGCGCGTTTTGAGGGCGAAACCGACTTCGACGGCGGACCGGATAGGCGAAGCCTGATGGGCTGAACTGGCTTCAGCCGTTTAATCCAATCCCTTGTGGCTCCCATCGCACAGCGGGCTCTTGCCGGTTCGTTTGCAGGCGCAGAACCAGACCTTGCCGTCCTTCGGCGCTTCCCAGCCCTCCGGCGCAAAGTCGGCGCCCTTGTGCGAGCCGTCGCAGAAAGGCTGGTTGGCCGATTTTCCGCAGGCGCACCACCAATACATTTTGCCGCCTTCGACCTCGACGGCGATGGGCTCACGGGCGGCGATTTCGGGTTCCTGGCTCATTAGATCTCCTCCGGATTTTCAACGGTGAAAGCGCTTTCAGGCCGGTCTCCGGTGTTCAACGTCCCAGCCTGTTCAACCATCAGGATCTTGCATTCGCCGCCCAGAGATTCCGGTCGATGCTCCACGCCCTTGGGCACAATGATCATCTGACCCGGCGCAACCCGTTCGGAGCCGTCTCGGAAGTGCATGACCATCTCGCCTTCGACGACGAAGAACATCTCGTCTGCGTCGGCGTGGGCGTGCCAGTCGAAAGCGCCGTCGATGCGGGCGATTTTCACGTCCATCTCGTCAACGCGGCCAACGATCTTCGGGCTCCACGTTTCGGTGAAGCTGGCGAACTTGGCGGAGAGATCGATCACGCGGCTCATGGCGTCGGGCTTTCGTGGTAAAGCGCGCGGATGGCGTCGACGTCCAGCCTGCGCGCCGGACCGTCGGTCAACAGGGCGCGCGTGACATAGGCGCCGCGGAACTTGCCGTCGTCGCGGTAGCGCCAATCGACAATGTCGCCTTCGGGAAACGTCACCTCGTCCCCTGGCTTGAGGCCCTTGAGCTTCGGGTTCTCTTTCTGGATCACGCCTACGGCCTGGCCCGCGCCGTCACGACCCGTAAGATCGACCCAAGCGTGGTCAGTCACATATTCCCTCCCCGGCAGAGGAATAGAGACGGCGAAACCCGACAGGGCGTCGTTGCCGCTGTTATAGGCGGTCCAGAAATGGTCGAGACTGCCGCGAGCGTCCGAGACAGCGGTCTCGATATAAGGATAGGTGTAGAGAACAGAGCGTTCGGGGATCGGTTCAGGCTCCCCGCAAGCGGCGAGGGCAAACAACAGGGCGACAGCCGCAGGCCTCATGCCGCGGCCCCTTCCCGCTCCGCCCAGGCCACAGCCGCCCCGCGCGCCAGATCGCGGACCCGGGCGATAAAGCTCTGACGCTCCGTCGGGCTGATCACGCCACGGGCGTCGATCAAGTTAAAGATATGACTGGCTTTCAAGGCGAAATCATAAGCCGGCAGAGGCGTTCCGGCGTCTATTAGGGCTTTCGATTGCCGCTCGCAGCCCTCGAACCAGGACATCAGCATGTCGGTGTCGGAATGCTCAAAATTGAACGCCGATTGCTGGCGCTCGTTCTCCAGGAACACGTCGCCATAGGTCAGCGGTATGTCGGCGTCCGGTGAATTGTAGGCCATGTCGAAGACGTTGTCGCAGCCCAGCACGTACATGGCGAGGCGCTCCAACCCGTAGGTGAGTTCGCCGGAGACGGGGTGGACGTCCAGCCCGCCGACTTGCTGAAAATAGGTGTATTGGCTGACCTCCATCCCATCGCACCAGACCTCCCAACCCAGCCCCCAAGCGCCGACGGTCGGGTTCTCCCAATCATCCTCGACAAAGCGGACATCGTGGATTGTCTGGTCGAGCCCAATGGCGTCGAGGCTGCCG
>CAZQZC010000016.1:5901-28494 GCA_964597685.1 uncultured Hyphomonadaceae bacterium
AAGGTCCTGCAGATGTGCAGGGTTCGGCTTCAAGATGACTTGGTATTGGTAATAATGGCCGAGCCGATTTGGGTTTTCGCCATAGCGCGCGTCGGCCGGCCGCCGGCAAGGCTGGACATAGGCCGCCCGCCAGTTCTCGGGACCAAGGGCGCGCAGCACGGTGGCTGGATGCAGGGTGCCAGCGCCCACCTCCAGGTCATAGGGCTGCAGGATGGCGCAGCCCTGGCCGGCCCAATAGGTCTGCAGCCGTAAGATTATGTCCTGAAAGCAGGTCGGTTGGTCGGCCATGTCTGCAGCCCAATATGAACTTCAGCCCGTGCTAACCCTGCCTGTCTAAGCGGACAAGTCGTCTTGAGCTCAGCATTCCTCTCGATGGTCCAAAGAGGATCCGCCGCGGCGGAATAGCGCCCGATAGATTTTCGGGTGAGACAAGGCGCTGAGCACAATCCCGGCAATTGCGCCGAGGATCAGAAGCGCGCCGAACAGCATGTCGACCTCCTTCTCAATCATCAACCCACCCCAGATATGAGGGTTGTTTATTGTTTTTCAACAACTCACAGCCAGTGGAACGCATCGCCGGCGAGGATACGACCCGCCCGCTCAGTTAACTCGGCGCCCTTCGCGGCGTGCAGATCGAGCCCGGCGAGCAAGCGCGCGGGACCAGGCCGCAATCCCTTCCGCGCTCGAACCAAAACACGCTTCGCTTCGGACCCGGGATAGGGACGCACAGGCAAGACGGTGATCTCACCCGATCGGGGCTCCAACACAGACAGGATGCGAGCAAGTTCGGCGGCCCGATGGATCAGGGTGATCGGCGCACGCGGTTTGGCGGCGAACAGCATGGCCTTGATCCAGGCGTCTAAGCCAATGTCCGAGAGATAGGCGGCTGTCTTTCCGTCACCCGGCGGGCTCGTACGAGACGGCTCGAAAAAAGGGGGATTGGAGAACACCTGATCGTACGTGTTCTCCCAATCACGTGGCAGAGCGCCGGCGTCGACGCGTTCGATTGAAGTCCGGCTTTCAAGGCGATTCGCCTCGATCCCCCTTCCGGCCAGGTTCAGCATGGCGGCGTCACGGTCGACACCCACAAAGCGCGCATCCGGCAACCTGATCGCAGCGCAAAAGAGCGCCGCACCTGCGCCGCAGCCGATTTCCAGGACCTCGGTCCCCGGCTTGGCGTCCAACGCAGCGGAGAGCAGCACACTGTCCGTTCCGGCCCGGAACCCCGTTTTGGGCTGAAACACGATAACCCGGCCCGCCAGAAGGCGATCCTCCGTCGCCTCAGCAATCGTCATCCCGGCTCCACATCGCGCAAGGCCAGGCGCGCGCGCGCAATGTCTTCTGATCTCACAAGCACGCGTCGCGGGAACGCGCCTATGCCGCCCTCAATCGCGGCAATGTGCTGATCGGCGACAAAATGATCAACGCCCGCCTCGCTCAATAAGTGCTGAACGTAGGACAGCTTAATCGGGTCCGTCGTCCGGAACGCCTCCTCCATGTCAGACGTCGGGCGCCCGCAGGGGCTCGGCCAAGTGGCCGGTCTTGATGTAAAACCGGCATCCCTCCGGCGACGATGGCGTGTGTCGCGCTCCGGCTGGAAAGCGCAGCCAAGCGCCTTTTTCGTGGGAGCCGGTTTCGTCGTCGAACGCGCCGTTGAGGACAAGAATCTCCGCCCCTTTGGGATAGATGCGCTCGCCAGGAAAAACGCCAGGCGCCCACCGCTCCAGAGTGACCCGCTCATATGTACGGTCCGCCAACAGAAGCACGCGCACGCCCTCCACAGAGCCTTCGGTCCAGGCTGCGGATTCGGTGTCGATGCGCACCGTTTCCAGATCGTCAGGCTGCATCTGCCAGAGCTTCACAAAAATAATTGAGCCGGGTTCGGAGCGCGGCGTGTGCGACGACCCGGGCGGATTGCGTATGTAGGACCCGGGCCCGAAATCGCCGTGTTCGTCGGAAAATACGCCCTCCAGCACCAGAAACTCCTCTCCCCCGCCGTGAACGTGGGGCGAGAATGCGCTGTTCGGCGCATATCGCACGAGGCTTGTCGCCCTCGCGACTTCTTCGCCGATCCGGTCCAACATCTTTCGGTCGACGCCTTCAATCGGCGACGGCGTCCACGTCATGGATGTCGTGTCGATCACGATGCGTTGATCGGCGTCAGCGTTGAGTCGCATAAGGCTTCGCTCCAAATCTTGCCCGTCTCCAACCGCCTGCGGCGGCAGGCCGCGCAGCGGTTGACCGTTCTTTGGCGTAATCAATATGGTCTCGCGGTTCTACTCGATAAAGGAAACCGGCTTGTCGTCATTGAGTCCGTCCACCGCGCTCGCCGGCGAGCTGTCCACTGTCGAGCGTCTGCAGACCCTGCTGCAGGACGACATTGCCGAGGTCGAAGAGATCCTCAAAGCGCGGGCGGCAAGCCCCGTGAAGATGATCCCGGAATTGGCGAGCTACATCGTCGCGGCGGGCGGCAAGCGCCTGCGCCCGATCGTCACGATCGCCGCGGCTCACGCCGCCGGCGGGGCCACACAATCGACTTACGCTCTGGCAGCGGCGGTTGAGTTCATTCACACCGCCACCTTGCTCCATGACGACGTGGTCGACGAAAGCGATTTGAGGCGCGGCAAACCGGCGGCCAAATCCGTCTGGGGCAATTCGGCGTCCATCCTCGTCGGCGATTTCCAGTTTGCGCGGGCCTTCACGCTCATGGTCGACACGGGCGACATGGAGATCCTGCGGATTCTGTCAGAGGACTCCACGGTGATCGCCGAAGGTGAAGTGCGCCAACTTGCGGCGCAGGGCCGGCTCGATCTGCCGACGGAAGAATATCTCGCGATTATCGAGGCGAAGACCGCCGCCCTCTTTGAGGCGGCCGCCGAAGCCGGAGCTTTGTCGGCCGGCGGCGCTGAGTACGCCGAAGCCCTGGCGGCATACGGCAAGAACCTTGGCCTCGCCTTCCAGATCATCGACGATGCGCTCGATTACGGCGGCACGACTTCGGTGATCGGAAAGGCCGTCGGCGACGATTTTCGGGAAGGCAAAGTCACGCTTCCAGTCGTGATCGCCCGCCGCCGCGGCTCGGCGGACGATCGGGCATTCTGGGATCGCGCGCTAGACCCGGAGCGCCAGACAGAATCGGATCTCGCCCACGCCATCCATCTGATCCGCGCCACGGGCGCCGTGGACGCAACGATCGCAGAGGCGAAGGCCTATGCTGGGCTTGCGAAGGCGGCCTTGAATACGATGCCGGAAGGCGTCCACCGCGACGCCTTGATCGATCTCGCCGATTTCTGCATCAGCCGCGCTTACTGAGCCGTCTGCACGCGATCGGACAGCCGACGGCGCTGAACGCTCCAAGCTGCGCATCCCAAAGCCAACATGCTGATGAACGCGATGAACGCGGCGTCCGATCCCGTCCGACACGTCACCACCGACACGACCAGGACCGCGGCGCTGAGCCCCCACCACAGGCGCGCCACCTTGGCGTGGCTCCAGTTCCTATGAAGCAGAAGCTGGTAAGCGTGGTCGCGATGGGCGGACAACAAGTTTCGACCGCGGCGGGCCCGCCAGGCCAGGGTCAAAAAGACGTCGACTAAGATAGGCAGCGCCAGAGCCGCAGGCGTCCAGACTGACATAACCTCGCGCTGCACCAGCCATAGGGATACGGCCCCAAACACAGCGCCTGCGAAATAGGCGCCCGTGTCGCCAGCGAAAATCCGGCCCTGAACATTCCAGATCAGAAACCCGCTTGCTGCTCCGATGAACGCGGCGAGCGGCAGGTCAAAGCCCACATCGCTATGAACAAGCGCACATGTCAGCAGACCGCCAGATGCGATGGCGACCGTACCAATGGCGAGCCCGTTTGACCCATCCATGAAGTTGACGGCGTTCATCAACACGAACAGCCACAAAGCAGACCCCAGGATGTCCAAGGCCCAGAGGCCTACGCCACCGTCGCTCAGCGTCACATCGCCAAGCCATGGGACGAAAAACAACCCAGCGCGTAGATCCAGACTTACGGCCAGGAAAGACGCACCCGCCAAAAGCCCGAATTTCACTTTCGTCGACAGCAGGTTGCGGTCGTCGGCATAGCCGACGCCCAATGCGGCGAGACACAGACCCCCGAACACCGCCCAATCCCGAAGAAGCGCTCCCAAGAGCGCATCCATCGGAAACGGGCGCGTTGCGACAATAAGCACCATGGGCCCAAGCCAGGCGACCAACGTCGCCGGTCCAAAGCCCAGACCGCCAGCGCTCGGGACCGGCGCTGCTTGATGCTTTCGCACGCCATCGGGCCTGTCGAGCGGTCCGAGGGCGATCACCAATCGGCACAACACAAAGGACAGAACGGCAGCGGCCAGCGCCGTCGCCGCGGGAAACACGAGCAGGCTCATTCCCCGGCGGGTCCAAGCTCCGTCGCCGCAATCCACCATTCAGGATTCTGCGCCCGCAGCTTGTAGGCGGCGGCGTGGGCGGCATCCATTGTTTCAAAGACTGCGAAGCACGTGGAGCCGGAGCCTGACATGCGCGCGAGTTTCGCATCGGGTAGCGCTTCGAGCGTATCCAGCAGATCTGAGATCTCTCCCGCCAGGGCGATCGCCGGCGGTTCGAGATCATTCCGGCAGCGCTGCAGCCAGGTCAGCGTATCGGCCAGCGCAACAATTTCGGGCGGATCGTGCTCCTCAAACCCGCCACCGCCGCCCTGCTCGTCAAAATGACGAAACACCGGCCCCGTTGGACACGCTATCCCTGAATTCGCGAGCACCGCTGGTACAGATTGGGGCAAATGCAAGGGCAGCGTTCGTTCGCCCCACCCCCGCATCAATAGCGGCCGACTGAGATAAGCCGCCGGCACGTCGCCGCCGAGGCCTCCCGCGATCGTTCGGCAGAGATCCGCATCGTCGACGCCCCAAAGACGCGACAACAGACGCAGCGCGGCGCCGGCGTCCGCCGACCCGCCGCCTATGCCCGCTGCGACGGGAAGACGCTTGTCCAATCGAAGGGCCGCTCCTTGGTCGACCCCAGCCTGATCCGCCAGGGCGCGTGCTGCTCGGAGGACAAGGTTCTGGTCCACATCGCCAGCTTGGTCGGCGAACTGGCCGTCGACCACCAAGCTGATCCTGTCGGCTGGCTCAACCTCGAGGATATCGGCCGCTGAGTCGTCGGCAAAGACCGTCAATGAGTCGAGCGGATGCCGACCATCCTCGTAGGGTGGGCCGACGTGCAGGAACAAGTTCACCTTCGCCGGCGCGATTTCCCGATCCATGCCACACTCCCCCCTATTGCGAGCCTAGGGATTGGGCATCAGGCCTGAAGAGAAGGTCGCGTCAAGAGCCGCCGGCGTTCCGCTTGCGCCGAGGCCATTGTCTAGTTTTGCGCGAATGAGCCGTTCTTCGGCGACGGTTGGCGCCAAACTGAGCGCACGGTCCCATTGAAATTGCGCTTCATTCCGGCGTCCGACATGCCAATAGGCGTCGCCGAGATGGTCGTTGATTGTTGGATCGCCAGGCGTCAGTTCGACCGCGCGTTCCAAGTGCTCAACGGCGTCGGAGTACCGACCGAGCCGATAATAGGCCCAGCCCAGACTATCGATAATGTACCCGGCGTCGGGTCGGAGCTCGACTGCGCGCCGGATCATGTCGAAGGCTTCTTCGATCTGCTCTCCACGATCGACGAGAGAGTATCCCAGGTAATTCAAAAGCTCGGGTTGATCTGGCGCGGCCTTTAGAGCCGTCCGTAAATCGGCTTCAGCCTCCCGCCATCGGCCCAGACGTTCACGCGCGACGCCGCGCGCATAATGAAGACGCCAATCGTTAACGCCTTCGGTCTCGTCAGTCGCGATGATCTCACTGAAGACAGTTTCAGCTGCGGCGTGCCTGTCTAGGGACCGATAAAGATCGCCCAACTGGATCTTAAGATCGCGGTCAGGTTGCGCAGCCAACGCTTCGGCTGCGACAGACAGCGCTTCGTCATTGCGTTCCTCGCGGCGCAACACCCACGCGAGCTGCCCACGCGCGGCGGCGTAATAGACAGAGGTCCGGTCGACCCGTTCCAAGACGTCGATGGCGTCATCGCGCCGTCCGGCGTTGTCCAAGGCGTCGCCCAGCGATGTTCGCGCAATGTCCAGGTTCGGATCCAAGCTGAGGGCGAGGGCGAAGTAGACGCCTGAGACGTCGGAATCGGTTCGAGAACGCAACGCTGAGGCGGGCGTGTAGATCGCCAGTGCGGCCCCCTGCTTCACCGTTGGCCGCTTCACGGAGACAGGCAGCCCCGCTTCTAGATCAGCGCGCAGGGCGTCAACGCTGGCGTTGGGGCCCACCGTCCGGGCGAAATCCGTCAAAACGCCGATCGCTTCATCTCGCCGGCCCATACGCGCCAGCAAGCGTGCATAGGCGTCTGTGGCCACGCCGAGGCGCAGACCAGTCCGCCAACCCGATTCGAACGTCGCCAACGCGGCGCCGTCTTCCCCGGCGGCGGCTTGCAACAGCGCCAAGGAGTAGATCGACAATCCATCCAAGAGGGCATCGCCGCTGCGTCCTTCGAGCAAAGTCGCCTCGGCGGCCTCAAGTCCGCCTGTTTCAAGCGCAGCCCAGGCGGACACACCGCGCGCGACAAGTCCGTTGAAAGCGCCGAATTCACCGCTCGACAGCATCCGGCGCGCCTCCCGGGACTTTCCGTCACGCAGTAAGTCAACACCATGGGTCAAACGGGCGAGCGAGGCCGAGGCGAGAGCCCCTTCCGGCGACGTTTCGGCGAGCCGCCACGCCAGCTGCGTTTCACCTGCAAGCAGCGCGGAGAATACAGCCCGTTCCAACAAACCGGGGTCGTTCGGCTCACGCGATACGGCGTCGGCATAGCGCCGCGCCGCTTCGCCCGGGTCGCTGGTGAGCGACGCGTATCGACCGATCAAGAAGCTGCTATAACTCTGTGATTGAGCCGAGCGGGCCGCCCACATCAGGTCTTCTGGACCCAAACGTTGGCCGGACGGCGCAGTGGCGCAAGCCGTTAGGATCGCCGATATGACGGCGGAAGACGCGTAAACAAATAACCTCATCCCAAACCAAGTATGGCTGCGCTGAGTGCTGTCCACAAGGGATGTGTGTCAGATGTCCTGACGCTGAACCTCGCCATTGTCGTCGAGGGAAAGGTTCGGGAGCGGACGTTTCTCAGGCGCAGGCGTGGTCAATCCATCCTCGAGCTTGGCTTCGACGTCTGCGCGAATGTCCTCAGGCGGATACGTCTTCAATGCACGAGCCCAGGCCTCGCGCGCATCCTCTTCACGCCCGAGCCGCCAATACACGTCGCCGAGGTGATCGTCGATTTCCCAATGGGTATGCGGAGCGAGCTCGTCGCGCGCGCTTTCAATGAAGCGGCGCGCGCCCTCCATGTCGCCCAATTGATAGCGCGCCCAGCCAAAACTGTCGTTGATGTAGGGATTGTTGTTATTCGCAAGCGCCACGGCGCGGCCAAGCACTTTATAGCCCTCCTCGTAGCGATCAGTTCGCGTCACGAGAAAATAGCCGAGCGAATTCAACATGTAGGGATCGTTCGGCCGTGATAAGCGCTCTGTGCGCAAGATGCGAAGCGCTTCGTCGATCTCTCCAGCGTCGCCCAACGCATTTACGAGAAACATGCGCCGGTCGTGGGTGTCGTCCAAGTCGCGGGCGCGGCGGGCTTCGTCCGCAGCCTCCTGATAGGCGGCGAATTGGTCAAATACTTGTGAGCGCACCGAGTGGACGAATGCGCGTTCCGCATCGTTTTCGGCCAGTTCCAAGGCTTCTTCAGTGAAGCTGAGCGCCCGTCCCTCTTCGCCAATCAGCATCAACAAGCCTGCTGAGCTGGTCAGAACCGAGAGGCGGTCATCGTCCTCAACCGCATCAAACGCCCGCTCCACCGATGTCTTCGCCGCATCGCGATCCCCAGACATCAAAAGCGCGCGCGCCGCCGCCAATTCCAGACGCGCATTGGGTTCGGGTCCACCGCGTGCAACATGAGCGACGCCGTCAAACAACGCCTCGGCGTAAAGACCGTCGATCACCAATTCGCGGATATCGTCGTTCTCGGGATCGAGAAGCAGAGCCATCTGCTCCAACGCAGATCGTTGATCATCGAAACCTGTCAGGCGCCGACCGACCACCGCGGCGCGAATGAGTTTCTGCTGATAAAGGGCGAGGCTCAAATCGGCGAGCGTGCGCGCCAGCGCGGAGCGCGCGCTCAACGGTTCACCGTCGACCCCTTCGCCGTCCTCTAGCGCTTGGATCGCGGCGGCGTAGCGTGCGGCCTGCTCAGGCTCGGCCTCGGCGAGACGACTGTAGACAGCCTTCGCTTCGTCGACCCGATCGAGACGCCGCAACAGCAAGGTGCGCCGGGCGACCACCGTCTGGACATGGCCGAAGACAAGGCCCTGCGGATCGAAATCGTGTTCAGGCGCCGTGATCTCGCCAGGCGTCAGCGAGGCATAGACGGCCAAGGCCTCGTCGTCGCGACCCAATCCTTCCAGCATGGCGGCCAGGGAGAGATCCGCGGTGAGGCCCGGGAGCGCATTTGCGGACGCGCGATGGGTTTCGACCGCGGCGTCGCCGTCGCCGGCCAAAGCGAGGAGCCAGCTCTCCAAATAGGTGGGAAGGTCGGTCTCAGGATTCTCGGCCTGCGCGTCGTCTAGAATGGCCTGCGCACCCTCGAAATCGTCGTCGGCGACCCGGTCGAGCGCCAAGATCATCGACGCAAAGGCGGGCGGGATGTCGCCGGACAATTGGTCGAGCTTCACCGAGGCGATGAACGCCGCCATGTCGCCGGCCTTCACGGCTTCGGCCGGTGTTGGATAGGCGAAGGCGCCGAGCGGCGTGCCGGAACTGTCCCGGACAGCGGTTGAGAGCGCGGCGTCGGAGAGTTGGTATCCACCCGTGATCTGATCGAATGCAGGATCGAACACGTCGCTGGTTTCTGTCGAAACGGACGCACAGGCGGCGATCATCAAGGCGGCGGCCCCGGCCAGAACTCGAACTCTCATCAACGTCTCCGAAATGCGTCTTGGGACCATCGCAGCCGGTCGACGTAACGACAACCGCTTATCTGCGACGACCGACTCACATGTTCGGGTAATTCGGTCCCCCGCCGCCCTCGGGCGTCACCCAATTGATGTTCTGGTTCGGGTCTTTGATATCGCATGTCTTACAATGGATGCAGTTCTGCGAGTTGATTTGGAAGCGCTTTCCGTCGCCGTCGTCGACCCATTCATACACGCCGGCCGGGCAATATCTGTTCGACGGGCCGTCATATTCGCCAAGCTCGCTCGTCGTCTGCAGCGCGTCGTCCAGCACCTTCAAGTGCACCGGCTGGTCTTCCGCATGGTAGGTGTTGGTGAATGAGACGTTGGTCAGCTTGTCGAAGCTCAAAACGCCGTCGGGTTTCGGATAGTCGATGGGCTTGAACTCGCTTGCGGGCTTGAGGCTCGCCGCATCGGTCTTGTCATGCGACAGCGTGGGCAAATAGCCAAAGCCGAACCAGGACCGCATATACATGTCGGGCATGCCGAAGACCGCGCCTAAGGTCGTGCCGTAGCGCGACATGAGCGGCTTGGTGTTGCGCACTGTCGAGAGATCGTCAAAGACCCAAGATTGGCGATAGGCCGCGTCCATCGTGTCCAGCGCGTCGCCGGCGCGCCCGGCTTGGATCGCCTCGAACGCGCATTCGGCGCCCAGCATGCCCGTCTTCATGGCGTTGTGCGTGCCCTTGATGCGGGGCAGATTCACGAAGCCGGCCGAACAACCGATCAGCGCGCCGCCAGGGAAGCCAAGCTTCGGCACTGATTGGATCCCACCCGACGTAATGGCTCGAGCGCCATAGGCGACGCGCTTGCCGCCCTCCAGATGCATCGCGATCTCAGGGTGGTGCTTGTAGCGCTGAAACTCGTCATAGGGCGAGATGTAGGGGTTCTTGTAGTTGAGGTGGACAACGTAACCCACCGAGACGAACGCTTCGCCCTTGTCGCGGAATTTGTAGAGAAAGCCGCCACCGCTCGAATGCGGGGTGTCGCCCGGCCAGCCGAATGTGTGCTGCGCCAAGCCTTCGTCGAAGCCCTCTTCGGGGACGGACCAAACCTCCTTCAAGCCGATGCCGTACTTCTGCGGATCACAGTCAGCTTCAAGGTCGTATCTGGCTTTGACCTCCTTGGTCAGGGAGCCGCGGGCGCCTTCCGCGAACAGCGTATACTTACCGAGAAGCTCCATGCCCGGCTGGAAATCCGGCTTCTGCTCCCCGTCGGCCGCCAGTCCCATGACGCCTGCGACGACGCCGCGCACTTCGCCTGCATCTCCGTAGACGATGTCCGAGGCTGCGAAGCCGGGATAAATCTCGACGCCCATGCCCTCGGCCTGCTCGGCCAGCCATCGGCAAACATTGCCGAGCGACCCGGCGAAGCAGCCGTGATTGTTCATCAATTTCGGAAAGACGAAGTTCGGGAACGTCAGGGACCCCATCGGGCCCAAAATCTTGTACTTGTCCTTGGTGATCTCCGTCGTCAGCGGGCGGTCGTCGCGCTCGCGCCAATCGGGGATCAATTCGTCCAGCGCGCGCGGATCTAAGACGAGGCCCGAAAGGATATGCGCGCCGATCTCAGAGCCCTTTTCGATCACGACAACGGACAGGTCCTGTCCAGCGGCTTCCGCGAGCTGTTTGAAGCGGATCGCCGCCGACAGCCCGGCGGGCCCGCCGCCCACGATCACAAGATCGTACTCCATGGACTCCCGTTCGGGCGCGTCGAATGCCATAAAAGTCTCCCAATAGAATCGTGACCGCCCAGTCTAGGGCTGTTTCCCGATGATTTATCTCTAGTCTTGAGGAATTCCAAAGCGCCTTGACGCCACAGGCAGAAAAACAAACAGCGTTGAACGCGCTGCTCGATTGGTGGACCGATATGGGCGTTCAGGCGGACCCTCGGCTTGCGCGCGCCGCGGCGCAGGCGCTGGAACGCCCGAAAGCGCCGCCTCCGCCGGCCCCAACACCTCGCGCGAAACATCCGAAATCCCAAGACGGCTGGGTCGAAGAGGCGCGCGGACTGGCCGCCGGCGCGGCAGACCTGCAGGCGCTAAGTGCGGCGATTGAGAGCTTCGAGGGCTGCCCTCTCAAAAAAGGCGCAGACAAGACGGTTGTCTTCGACGGCGTCGTCGGCGCGCCGGTTATGGTGCTCGGCGAAGGGCCAGGCGGCGAGGAGGATCGGCGCGGCCTGCCCTTCGTGGGGAAGGCTGGTCAATTGCTTGACCGCATGCTGGCCGCGATCGGATTGTCGCGCCAAACCAACACCTTCATCAGCAACGTCAATTACTGGCGCCCGCCCGGCAATCGGAATCCGGACGCATCTGAGCTCGCGGTCTGCCGCCCGTTCGTGGATCGTATGGTCGAGCTGGCGGCGCCGAAGCTTATCTTAGCGGCCGGCGGGGTGGCGGCGACGTCGCTCTTGAGCGCGTCGAGCGGGATCATGCGCCTAAGGGGCAAGCCGGCGGAGTTCGAAACGCCTGGTGGCGGCCGCACGCCGCTTCTGCCGATTTTGCATCCGGCCTATCTGTTGCGCCGGCCGCAGGAGAAAGCGCTTGCCTGGAAAGACCTTCTAACGGCGCAGTCCATGCTTGCGGATATGGGCGTCGAGATCAGCTGACGTCGGTATCGCATGCTTGACGGCGTCGGCCCGCTCTGGCCCTAACGCGCCGTGCGCGCACCGATTTCCATCATCATCCCGGCCCTGAACGCTGGAGATTATCTGCCCGCCTGCCTGGAGGGATTGATGCCTGGCGTTGAGGCGGGCGTCATCCGCGAGGTTATCATCTCAGACGGCGGCTCGACCGACCGGACCCACGCCATCGCCGAGGCCGCCGGCGCGATAATCGTCAGCGGGTCGCCGGGACGCGGGCGGCAATTGATCGCGGGCGCGGAGGCCGCCCGCGGCGACTGGCTGCTCTTTCTGCACGCCGATACGCGTCTGTCGTCAGATTGGGCGGAACGGGCCGGCGCGCATATGATCGATCGCCCTGAGATGGCGGCGGCGTTCACATTGGCGTTTCGCTCCGACGCGCCGGAGGCGAAATGGCTCGCCGCCCGGGCGAACCGGAGGGCGCGGTGGCTCGGTCTGGCATATGGCGACCAAGGCTTGCTGGTGTCGCGCGCGCTCTATGACGGCGTTGGCGGATATGGCGACATGCCCCTGATGGAGGACGTCAATCTGATCCGGCGCATCGGCAAGCGCCGCCTCGCCATCCTTTCGGCCGAAGCGCGCACCTGCGCGGCGAAGTATGAACGCGACGGCTGGCGGCGAAGGGCCTATCGCAATGCTTGGCTGGTCGCACGCTACCTCCTCGGCGCCGAGCCTGAGACGCTCGCCAAACGCTATGATTGAGCAAGTATCGCAACGTCACACGTTTCCGCGAGCCCCGGTTCGCTTGTGTGCGTGAGGCGATAAGAGGCCGTTCCGTGACACGCAGCCTGCTCATCTTCGCCAAGCCGCCCCGAATAGGTCTCGCCAAAACCCGCCTCGCGCGTGGGATTGGCCCCGCCTGCGCGCAGCGGATCGCGGTTTTCTGTACGGCGCGCACGCTCAGAGCCGCGCAGGATCCGCGCTGGCGGTCAACGCTCTATATCACGCCGGACACTTTTCTCACCGCCACGTTGGGCGGCCTGTGGCCCGCAGGAATGCCGCGCGCCTCACAAGGCGACGGCGACCTTACGGCACGCCTGAACAAGGCGCTTGCAGAAGCGTCCGCCGGACCGGTCCTGTTTGTCGGCGCTGACGCGCCCGACCTCTCCAAACGTCTGATTTGGAGCGCGTTCCAAGCTCTTCGCACGCATGACGCCGTGTTCGGCCCGGCGACGGACGGCGGGTTCTGGCTGTTCGGGATGAACAAGACGCGGCGCGCCGCCTCGCCGTTCGCTCCAGTGCGCTGGTCAAGCCCGCACGCCATGGCCGACGTTCGGGCGAACCTGCCCGACGGCGCACGCATCGCTGAGCTGCCAGCGCTGATCGATATCGACGAAGCGCGGGATTGGTCGGCTTGGAATCGCAGCCGACGGGATCGAATTCCACAGACTTGATCTTATTTTGTTCTTTATTTGTTCCGTCTTTTGCGATACCGCTGCTTTATGCGGACGGATCAGAAACTGAAACCTGTAGGCCGAGTTTGCGTTGACGACATTGCGGACGCGTCGGAGCGAAAACACCATGCCGGCCGGGGTGCAATCTCAAATCACGCCGGCCGGTTCGAGCCGACGACGCGCGACCCATTCGACGACGGCTGGGACACGATCGAAGACGCCGCCCCGCCCTTAGATACGAGTCTACAGAAAGAAACGGCCAAGACGATCATCACATTCAACCGGTCGCCCGACATTCATTTCGACCGGTCGATCAACCCCTATCGCGGTTGCGAGCATGGCTGCGTCTATTGCTTTGCACGACCGAGCCATGCCTTTCACGGCCTGTCGGCTGGCCTCGATTTCGAGAGCCGGCTTTTCTACAAGCCCGACGCGCCAGCCCTTTTGCGTCGCGAATTGTCGCGGCCGGGCTATGTCCCGCGCGTCGTCGCCCTTGGTGTGAACACGGACGCGTTCCAACCGGTCGAACGCCGTTTGGGCCTGACGCGCGAACTTCTGAAGATTTTGGCCGACCACAATCATCCGGTCAGCCTCCTGACCAAATCGGCGCTCATCCAGCGCGACATCGACCTCATCGCGCCGCTCGCCGAGAAAGGCCTCTGCCGAGTCGGCGTCTCTATTACGACACAGGATCGAAAGCTCGCCCGAAACATGGAGCCCCGGGCGGCGACGCCGGCGCGCCGCTTCGACACCGTCAGAGCGCTGAGCGAGGCCGGCGTTCCAGTGACAATTATGACCGCGCCGATTATTCCCGCCCTAAACGATCATGAAATCGAGGATTTGTTGGAAGAAGCGGCCGCCAATGGCGCGAAAGCGGCTGGATTTGTCCTGCTGCGCCTGCCGCATGAATTGAAAGATCTGTTCCACGAATGGTTGGCGGAGCATTATCCCGACCGCGCGGCGAAAATCGTCAATCTATTGCGGGAGATGCGCGGCGGTCAGGATTATGATTCCCGCTGGTTCGAACGCGGGCGCGGACGCGGCCCCTACGCCGAATTGATCGCCCGCCGCTTCGCCCGCGCCGCACGCGCGCTTGGCCTCGACAAGCCGCGCCCGCCTTTGAGAACAGACCTTTTTCGCCCGCCAAGCCCGGATCCGCGGCAATTGCAGCTGGAGGTGTAGCAGCCGGCCCCCCGCTTGCCCCTCGCCGCTGCGCTAAGAAAGCCTTCACCAAATCGCCCGCTCAAAGGCGCTCTATGGTATGACACGGCGTTTGAGGGAGTCCGGCGTGGAGCTTGTCCGCAACACAATCATTCAAGGCGATTGCGTCGACATCCTGTCGCGCCTGCCGGAGCGGTCGGTCGATCTCGTCTTCGCCGATCCGCCTTACAACCTTCAGCTCGGCGGCGGCCTCACCCGGCCGGATCAGAGCCGTGTCGACGGCGTCGACGATCATTGGGACCAATTCGACAGTTTCGACGCCTATGATCTGTTCACGCACCAATGGTTGGAACAGTGTCGCCGCGTCCTTAAGGACAATGGCGCCCTTTGGGTGATCGGCTCCTACCACAATATCTTCCGCGTCGGGGCGATCCTGCAGGATAACGGCTTCTGGATTCAAAACGACATCATCTGGCGTAAAACCAATCCAATGCCGAACTTCAAGGGCACGCGCTTCCAAAACGCGCACGAGACCCTGATCTGGGCTTCGAAATCCGAGAGCGCCCGGCCGACCTTCAATTACGACGCTCTGAAAGTATTCAACGACGACACCCAGATGCGGTCTGACTGGACGATCCCGCTCTGCACCGGCCCCGAGCGCATCAAGGATGACGACGGCAAGAAAGCCCACCCGACCCAGAAACCCGACGCGTTGCTGAAGCGCGTCCTGCTCGCAACGACTAATCCTGGCGACCTCGTCCTCGATCCGTTTTCCGGCACCGGCACGACGGCGGCGGCGGCGAAGGCCCTTGGCCGGGATTATCTGGGTATCGAACGAGAGACGGAATATGTCCGGCTTTCCCGGGCGCGGCTCTCAACGATCGAGCCGGTTTCGGAGGAGGCGTTGGCGGTCGAACGCGGCAAACGCGCCGCGCCCCGCGTCCCCTTTGGCGCCCTGGTCGAGGCGGGCTGGCTGAAGCCCGGAGACCGATTGTTCTCGCCAAAGCGCCGTCATATGGCTCGCATTCGGGTCGACGGCTCGCTGACCACCGGCGATCAGACTGGCTCCATCCACCGTGTCGGCGCCCACGTCATGAAAGCGCCCGCCTGCAATGGCTGGACGTTCTGGCATTTTGAAGACCCCTCCAGCCGCACCCTGGCCCCGATCGATCTACTGCGCCGGCGCTATCGAATAGAAATGGGTCTCGGCGAAGGCTGACCCCGCGAAGCGCCGTCCCATCGCGGAGGCGAAGCCGCAGCGGGAGGCAAATAAGGAAAAGCCCCTGCCAGGGCGTCAAATTCCTATTTTTATTCCACCGGATCCAAAATTTTTGCGAAGCCAAACCGGAATTTGATGGTGCCGCTTGCGTGACTCGAACACGCGACCTACGCATTACGAATGCGTTGCTCTACCAGCTGAGCTAAAGCGGCTTGCCAATCGGACCCGCGCTATACAAGCGACAACGCCGCGCCGCAAGACAACGTCTACCCCTATAGCGGATTTTGGTTAACGGCGTCCTGCGCCTTCACTCGGCGTCGGACGCGTAATCAAGCGGCGGCGCGGACTTTCGAGGCAGGCGCACAGCCTCGGCGTCGGCGCGGTCAGGACCCGCCAAGGCCAATGTGCGTCCGGCTTCAAGCTCCTTGCCGAAGCTTTCATGCCGCGGATGGACCAATTGGGCCGCATCGCCGAAGGCGTAGACCAGACGCGACCAATCCTGCTGCGCGTATTCGAAGGCCCCGCCCTTTGGATCGAGATCGGACCAATCCGGCTCACGCGCCGCGCTCGCCGCCATGCGGGCCCACCGCGCCGCCTCCTCCTCGTCGCCATATCCCTTCAGGGCCCGCTCCATCAGCAAACAGAGCCGCGCCGTCGGCGATTCCTCGACCAGCATGGCGAGACCGCGAACGGCGGCTGTCCAATCTTCGGATTCCATGGCCAGCTCAGCCTTCAGTATGCGGCTTTCGCGATGTCCCGGATTGGTCGCGATGAGCGTGGTCAGGCGTTTGGCGCGCGCCGAGTCCGTCTCGCCTTCGAGCGGTCGGCGGGCGATCTGCGCCAGCGCCGGGTGCGGCGCGGATTTCCAGGCCAGCTCCAACACGCCTTGGGCGGATTTTCCTTTTCCATCGGCGATCAAATGGCGCGCGGCGTGCCAGGCCGCCGGCGGAAAGCCAGGCGCCGCGCGGATGGCGTCGGCGAGCGCGCGTTGGGCGTCCAGGCGGCGCGCATGCGGCAATGACACCGCGAAGGCCGTTTTCAAAACCGCGCGGCGACGGCGCAGCGGATCGCCGGTCAGAAGCCCCCGCTTCTCCCCAGCCGCCAACGTCTCCAGCGCAGTCTCCCAATCACCTTTCGACACTTGCAGATCGAACAAGGACCGGAACGGCCAATCGGCCTGCGAGGCGATCGACAACGCCTCGCGGGCATTGACCTCGGCCGTCGCGCGGTCGCCGCGCTCCATCGCCGCAGCCGCCGCGCCGCGCAGACCCGCCAGGTGGCCGCCCGGCAAGCGCGTCAACTGGCCCCACGCCCGCTCCGCGCCGATCCAGTCGGCGGCGGCCTCTGCGGTTCTGGCTTCGAGCAGCAGCTTCAGACGGTCGTCGCCGGCCCCGGCCGCACGTTTGGCGAAGCGCCGCGCAGCCGTCGCGTCGCCGGCTTCAGCCGCCAAGAGACCGTCGGCAAGCGCCTGGTCAGCCTTGCGCGCCCGCGACTCGCGCTGCGCCCGGCCGAGCCGCCCTGGAAGTGAGACGAGGCCGGCCAAGAGGCTCCACACCACAGCCAAAGCGGCGCTCACGACAACGAACAATAACAAGGCGAGCGGGACGTTCAGGGTGCCTTCAACCCCGAGCATGCGGATTTCGATCGTGCCAGGCAGCGTTGAGAGATAAATCGTGCCGGCGGCGATCACGACGACCAGGGCCACCAGCGCGATCAGAACTGCGTTTCGAACCATGGGATTAGCGCTCCACCAGGCCGGCGCTCAAGGCGTCCAAGGCGTTGTCCAAATCGATCCTGCGTTGCGCGGCGTCCCGCCAATCCGCAAAGGCCTCCACAGCCGCTCCGTCCAGTTCGGCGAGCCCGGTCAGCGCGTCGTCAAGTTTTCCGTCTACCACGGATCGCTGCGCAGTTTCGATCGTGTCTTTCGTACCGTCGGGCGACGCATCGGTCCGACGAACGGTCGCGGCGTCGCCGAACACGTTTCGCACCCAGGCCCATCCGTCGCTTCCATTTGAGGTCGCCGACGCCGCTAAAGCGCGATCGGCCACGACATCGAAGCCGTCGCGCAATTCGATTGTCGTCGGCGCGCCCGTTGGCGCAATACGGGCCAAGGTTTCGACATGTGGATCGCCTGGAAACGCCCGGACTAGTCCAGTCATTGCCGCCTCAAAGGGACGGCCGCGGCGTGCGAGCGTCTCGACAGCAGACAACGCCACCGCGGCGTCTGCGGCGCTGATGGCGGCCTCCGCCGATCGCTGCGCCGCCTCGACTGCAGAGCTCGATTCCGCCCCGGTCTCGCGAAGTGCGTCGATCTGAGCCTGAAGCGCGGCCAAGGCCGAAGGACCGATCGCAGCCGGCTGGGCGGCGGCTTGGGTCGACAGATCGTCTCGAAGGCCCGCGAGCGCAGCTTCGAGCGCGTCGATCCGGCCGATCAGGTCGTCAGGATCATTAGCAGCTTCAAGGGCGTCAACGCGGTCGCGTAGCTGCAAGACGTCTCGGTTCAAAAGCCGGGGGCTGGTGGCGCTCTCTGAGGCGTCGGCCTCCTCCAGCTGTTCCACCCGAGCGGCCAAATCGGCAAGCGCGTCGGGATCGAACCCGGATGCGACAACGGCGTCCAACTTGCCTGACATGACGCCCAAATCATCGATCAGCGATTGTAATGCGTCGCTCGGCGCGCCCCCTGCCGACAAGGTTTCGGCCTGCTGCGACAGGCGCGTTTCGGCGGCTTGAAGCGCATCCGACAACCGACCCAGCCGCAATTCTGCATCGCGCTGGGATGCGGCGAGCCGGTCAACCTTCGAAACAACCGCCTCAGGCGGCGCGATCCCTGCGCGTTGTGCGGCGACCATTGCAGCTGCGCCGCCAGCCGCAGAGAGCGATCCAAGAAGGATGGCGCCAAACCAGCCCAAGCCTCGAGACCGCGGCTTTGGAGCGTCCTTTTCCGGCTCCGGAGCGGGTTCGAAATCGGCGTCGATTGGCTCCGCCGCATCCGCGGGAACGTCTGGCTCGCCGGTCATTTCGCGGGGCTCCGATTCGGTCATCGTCGCGAGCATACATGCCGCTGGCCTGCGATCAAACCGGCGGAAACGCCTGTTTCAGGGTTCGAAACAGCAAGTCTTCGTTCGGTTTCGGCGCGATCATGACCGGACCATGATGGCCGCCGAGCGGGGCCGACGCTTTGTCAGAGACGGCGATGATCGAAACCGCCGCATGCAAATGCCGGCCAGCCAGCCGTGAGAACGCCGCCGCGCCCTTCGCTGAATGGATGAGAACGGCGCAATCCGCCCCGCCCTTGAGCGTTTCAACCGCCTCGTCGGACAAGCCGTCGGCGTCCGCAGTCTCATAGAGCGGCGCAAAGTCGACGAGAAAGCCGCGCCGCCGCAACGTTGCGGCGAGATCGCCTGCCGCGGCGATGTTGGCGACATGCAAGAGCGGACCGGCGGCCGGGTCGGCGTCGGTTGTGATCCTATCGGCGAGCGCGTCCGAAGCGCCGTCTGCGTCGACGATGCGGTCGAACCCTGCGTCCCGCGCCGCGGCTGCGGTCGCCGGGCCGACGCACCAGGCCGTCGGCGCGCGATCGGCGCAGCGTGCGGCGAAGAATCTCACGCCATTCGCACTGGTGAAGATCAGCCCTTGCAGCCCGGTCGTGTCGAGGTCGGGCGCCGGCTCGGTTTCGCGCAGCTTCAGAGCCGGGCTTTTGATGGGCGTATAGCCCGCAAGCGCGAGACGCGCGACCGTCTCCGACGCGCCGGGGTCGGCGCGGGTGACGATCACCGGCCGCCCGCTCACGGATCGACGAATTGCGGCAGGTCGCCGCCGGCGTCGGCCTTGATCTCTTCGGCGACGGCGAGGCCGGCCTGGATCAAGGCCTCAATCGACGCATCCGCAGCCAATCGCGCTTCAGCGCGCCATACCTGCGAGCCGTCGGGCGTCAGGACTTCGCCGCGCAGCAATAAGCCATCCGGCCGCTCGAACAAATGGGCGGCGATCGGCGTTCGGCAGGATCCGTCCAGGCGAGCCAGGAATGCACGCTCCGCAGAGGCGGCCCTGCGGCTGCCGGCGGATTCATAGGCCGCGCAGGCCGACAACATGTCGTCGGACAGGCGATCCGGACGGCCAACGACGCAGATAATTCCCTGGCATGCGGCGGGCAGCATCTCGTCAGGATCGATGGCGTGGGCATGTTCGGAAAGCCCAAGCCGATTCAAGCCCGCCATGGCGAGATACGTGGCCGCCGCCAACCCCTCTTCAAGCTTTCGCATTCGGGTGGCGACGTTGCCGCGAAACGGGACGATCTGCAGGTCTGGCCGCCGGGCGAGCGTTTGCGCCTCCCGCCTGAGGCTCGCCGTGCCAAGGATGGCGCCGTGGGGCAAATCGTCCAGACACGCAGCATTCGGACTGATCAGGGCGTCGCGCGGATCTTCGCGCGCGGGAAAGGCCAAAAAGTCCTGGCCGTCGGGCAGGACGCTCGGCACGTCCTTCAGCGAATGGACGGCGATATCGATGCGGCCGTCATCTAGGGCGACGTCCAATTCCTTTGTGAACAGGCCCTTGCCGCCGGAATTGATCAAGCGCTCGGTCGTCAATTGATCGCCGGTCGTGGTGAAGGTCACGATCTCGCCGCGCAGCGCGCCGCCCGACAGGGTCTCCAAGGCGGCAGCGGTCTGGCGCGCCTGGACAAGCGCGAGGGGCGATCCGCGCGTCCCGATGCGCACCGTCGCTTGATCAGCGGCCTGGCCATTGTCTTTCGATGTCTGCGCTTCGGCCATCGCCACGTTTTCCCGCTCTTCACCTCTGCCCCCTGACACCGCTACAAGCGCACCGATGATGGATCAAGCGCGCCGAACGGCGACCATTCTCGGGATCGAGACCAGTTGCGACGAAACCGCCGCCGCGATCGTCCGGCTGTCGGAGGCGGGGCCGACGATCCTGTCCGATGTCGTTCACGCGCAAATCGACGAGCATGCGGCCTATGGCGGCGTGGTTCCCGAGATCGCCGCGCGCGCCCATGCAGACAAGGCGGACACAATGGTCCGGATGGCGCTGGACGGCGCCGGACTGGCGCTCGCCGAGCTCGACGCGGTGGCCGCGACGAGCGGACCCGGCCTCATCGGGGGCGTGCTTGTGGGCATGATGACCGGCAAGGCGCTGGCGTTGGCCTCGGGCAAGCCCTTCCTGCCGATCAATCATTTGGAAGGCCACGCGCTGTCGCCGCGTCTGTCGGAGGATTGTCCCTTTCCCTACCTGCTGCTGCTGGCGTCGGGCGGGCATTGTCAGTTTTTGTGGGTCCGCGGCCTGGGCGATTACGTCCGCCTGGGCTCCACTATAGACGACGCCGCCGGCGAAGCGTTCGACAAGACCGCCAAGGTTTTGGGCCTCGGCTTTCCCGGCGGCCCGGCTGTTGAGCGCCTGGCCGCTTCGGGCGACCCAGATGCGATCGCCCTGCCCCGGCCGCTGCTTGAGCGCGACACGCTGGACATGTCCTTCGCAGGGCTAAAGACCGCCGTCGCCAGAGCCGCGGAAGCGGAGCCGGTGAACAAGACCCGTCGAGCCGACATCGCCGCTTCGTTTCAAACCGCAGTTGCAGATATCCTCGCCGCAAAGACGGCGCGCGCGCTCTTGGCGCTGTCCGGCGAGACCGTGGAACGCTTCGTCGTCGCCGGCGGCGTCGCCGCAAATCGGGAATTGCGCGTGCGCCTTGAAGCGGCGGCGGCCGAGCGAGGCGCGCGCTTCATCGCCCCGCCCCTGCGCCATTGCACAGACAACGCGGCGATGATCGCGCTCGCGGGGGCTGAACGCTTCCTCGCAGGCGAGGCAGGCGATCTCGCCTTCGCCGCGCGTCCGCGCTGGCCTTTGGACGAAAAAAAAGCCGCCCGCGAACCGATTTACGGTTCGGGGCGGCGAGGGGCCAAGGCCTGAGCTCTCCGTAGGGGAGAGAGAGAACCAGGGAGGTCAGGCGCCGCTTGGCCGAATGGGATTAGGCGACGAAGCCCGCAAGCCCGAGCGAGGCGAAGATCACGCCGAATGCGGCGGGTGCGGCGATGAAGAGAGCGAGAAGGTTCTGGCGGCGTTCGGTGAGCGAGGTGCGGGTCATGGCGGTGCGTCCTTTGGGTCTTTCAGCGGGCCGGGTGCGTCGGCCACGAACGCCATATGGGAGACGCAAAACGCTTTTCAATGAACAATTCGAAAATTATTCAGAATTCACCATTTCGACCGTAACGCCGACGCGCAGCCCGGCGAGCAGAAGGTCCATGACGCCGTTGAACTCACGCTGCAATTGCGGCAGCTTGAGCCTTGAAAACAATTGCGGAAATCGAAATTTCATGGTCGCCGACTGAATCATTTCGGCGGTCTCGTTCGGGTCGGTCATCGGAGCGAACTCGCCGCAATCGACCCCGTCGTTCAGGATTTTTACGAGGTGAATGCGCTCCTGAGCGAGTTCTTCATTCGCGAATTCAGGGCGATCGTGGGCCAGAACCTCCGCGACTTCCAAGATTTTGGCGTCCCGGTCCAGCTTCTCGAACGTTGATTCCAGCACGTACCCGATCAACCCGCGGAGTCGCAGTCCGGCCGGACAATTCCGCCGAGCGACCTCCGCATGGATGCGGTTCATCTCGGTGTTGAATTTCCGAGCCATCGCCTCGGCGATATCAAGCTTGGAGGGAAAGAAGCGGTAGATGTTTCCCGCCGACATGCCACAGTCTTTGGCGATCTCCGACATCGTGGTTTTGGCGTAGCCGTAATGGGAGATACGCTCCATCGCGGCTTTGAGGATCTGGTCTTTTGTGTCGGCTTTGCTGGTCATGCACAATGACATGAGGGAAAATAACTGAATGATCAAGTTTTGCTTCAAGCTTCAGAGCTCCGAAGGAGCGCACGTTTGACGGCGATCGATCACATCTGCGTGGCGGGCGGCGGCGCCTGGGGCACGGCCCTGGCGGTGACAGCGAAGCTCGCGGGGCGGAACGTGTCCGTCTGGGCCATGGAGACCGAGGTCGCCGAAGCGCTCAGCGCCGGCCGGGGCAATCCACTCTACCTGCCCGGCCTCGACATTCCCGCCATGCCGGCCTCCACGGACATCTCGATACTGGGCGCCGCGGACGCCGTCCTCACCGTCACGCCGGCGCAGCATG
>CAZQZC010000017.1:0-28099 GCA_964597685.1 uncultured Hyphomonadaceae bacterium
CCGCCAGCGCCCACCGCCGCAGCCCCGACGCCCCACGCCGCCGCCGCGATATAATTCTCCCCCGTCGAGGCGACCCGGACGATCTCGAAGGCCGCAACGGCGAATAACGCGCCAATGGGGTCGTTTACGATGCCCTCCCACTTATGGACGGCGCCCGCGGGGCCGCCAAGCTTCGATTGGCGCAGCAACGGAATGAACACCGTGGGCCCTGTGACCACCAAAACGCCCGCCAACACGACCGAGCTCGCCCAATCCAATCCCGCGACATACCGCGCCGCCAGCGCGCCGAGAATCCAGGCCAGGGGCCCGCCGAAAAAGACTGCGCGACGGACCGCAGCCCCGGCGTCGCGCAGCGCGCTGAACTCGAGCGCCAGGCCGCCCTCGAACAGAATGACGGCGACGGCCAGGGCCACCATCGGCCTGAGCAGATCGCCGAACTCCTCCGATGGGCTTATCAATGCATGCCCTGTCACGGCGGCCCAAAGCGGGCCCACCACGAGGCCCGCAAGGCTCATCAGAACGATCGCCGGGGCTTGCATCCGCCAAGCCAACCATTGCGCGCCGAGGCCCAGCGCGCCGATCAAAGCGACCGACAGGATCAGTGTGTCGTGATGCATGGCGCCCGCCCGGCCCTAACGGATCAAGATGATCCGGTTTCCTCACCTGCGGTGAAATCGAAGCCGATCTCCCGCGTGCCGTAATCGCCCTGTTGGTACCGCTCGATACGCTCTTCGAACCAGCCGTTCACATGCTCGAGGATCAACTCGTAGAAATCTTCGGGATCATTGTCGGCGAGCGGGACCTGGAACTGATATTCGGGGCCGCCCTGGATCTGCACAATAAAACTGTCGCCGATCTTACGGCATTCGACCGTTAGCCGGAGCCAATCCGTCCCGCGGCTGACGCGGATAGCCAGCCCGAATGCGACGGGCCCAAGCGGCCGAAACCCCTGGGGCGCGACCGAAAACGCCGCATCGCCATAGGGCTTAGGCTCAAAAGGCCCGAACGGCGGAACCAATTGAACGCAGATTCCATCGCTCGCGCCCATAAAGTCGCAAAGACCGGTGGAAATGTCCTCCGCCACGCGCCGGATACGATCATAATTCTCGGCGGCGAGCGCCTGATAGGTCTCGACCGTGTCAATGAGATCGTCAAAGCGCGCCATAGGAACGTCCATTCGTCTTGCAGCGCGTGAGGTAGCCTGAAAGCGTTTCCACTTCAAACCACATGCTCTGGGTCGCGGCCTTTCCGGCTCCTCGCCAGCGCGCTCGAGAGCGTGCGCAGTCCCAAGAACGCGAGGAGAATTCCGAAGATCGACCCAGACAAGTTTGAGAGAGCCGCCACGGTCTGCTGCGGGGCGGCCGCCTCCAACGACATCGCGAACCCCGTCGCCACGCAGACCGCAAGTCCGCGCCGGCTCAAGCCACATGCCAGGGTTGTCCAAACCACAAGGGACGCAAACAGCAATGTCCGAAACGACAGATCCGCCGCCATCATATCATCGCGGCCATACGACCCGAGAGAAGCTGATTTTATCGCGACGATTACGGCGAGGAAGGCTGCGATCGCCGATAGCGCCCGCAGAAACCCGGTCGAACCAATCGAGCGCGAAATCTCAGATCCCGACATGACGCAGCCTCTTGTCCTGAGTCTGCAGGTTAAACGCAAACATTTACATGAGCGCTAAATCGCCGATGCGAATTCACTCCGTGCAGTTCAAGCAACGCGCCGAATTCGATGCGACATCGCATCTTCGGGGCGCTCGCTCGGTTCAGGCCGAACAGTCGAAGGCATAGACCGGCGGCCCGCTTCGACGCTGTCGGAGGGGGTCGCGCCAGACAGAAAGGCCGTCAGCGCGCTCCGTGCCGCGTCCAGACGGCGCGAGTCACGCTGCACCACATCCTCAAATCTTTGGGCGACCGGTCCGACGATCCCATAGGCGAGAAACACGCCAAGCAGCGTCCCAAGAAGCGCTGACGCAATCGCCGCCCCAATGACCTCCGGCTCGCCGTCGATCGCGCCCATGGCGCGGATGATCCCAATCACCGCCGCGACGATGCCGAGCGCCGGGAGGGCGTCCGCCATGGCGTAGAGGGCGCCGGCGGCCTTTTCACGCGCCGCTCGATACTCTTCGATGCGCTGGTCCATCGTCTGGATCGCAGCCGAAGGGTCTGCGAACGCGGTCGACGACGTGCGGAACGCATCGCAGATCAAGTCGCGCAATGCTGCATCGTTCAGCACCGCAGGCGCATCCGCGAACACCTGTGACGTCGACGGAGCTTCAAAGTCACGCTCGATCGCAACCAGACCGCCCTGCCGCGCGCGTCGGAAGAGCTGGTCGAAAAGCGCAAGCAATTCCGTCGCTTGGCGGCGTCGCCATGCCGGACCTCGGATCGCCCGCCAGAACCCGCCTAGCGCTTCACATGCAACACTCGGAGCGTTTGCAATCAACAATGCGGCGACGGCGGCGCCGCTTATGAGCGCGAACTCAAGCGGCAGCGCGCCGACGACGGCGCTCCCGCCCGTCGAAAGCAATGCGCCAAAAACAAGGGCTGCGATCGCTGCGAGACCGATCAGCTGAGTCATGGTCGAAAGACCTCCCAGGTCTAGCTTAATGGTCGTCCGTTAACCTTCGATTGCGCTTGATCTTTGGTCTCCGGCACCCGATGGAGTGCCGATGGAGCCCCTCGAAAGCCCTAGAGACCCCCTGCCGCCGCATCGGCGATCCGGCGCCTTCCGGCTCCTGTTCTTTTCGCTTGCTGCAATCGGCGCCGGCAACACAATGCTCATCGCGGCGGTTCTGCCGCCAATGACCCGTGAGCTTGGCCTGCCGGATTGGATGGCGGCGGCGATCTTCTCTCTGTCGGCTGCGATCTGGACGCTGTCGAGCCCTGTCTGGGGGCGCAAGAGCAACGAATGGGGCCGAAGACCGGTGGCCGCCCTTGGACTGGCGGGTTATGCCACGTCAATGCTGCTGTTTGGGACGTTCGGCTGGCTGGCGTTGAACGGACACTTGCAGAATGCGGCCCTGATATTTCTGTGCTTGCTGCTGTCGCGATCCATGTTCGGATTGATCGGCTCCGGCGTGAACCCGGCCGCACAAGCCTATGTCGCCGACCGGACGAGCCGCGACGATCGCACCGCGGAGATTGCGTCGGTCACGTCGGGGTTCAGTTTCGGCACGGTGGCCGGACCTGCGTTCGCCGCCGCCATGGTGGCTGTATTCGGGCTGTTGAGCCCAGTCTTTTTCACCTTTGTTCTGGCCGCCGCCATGTCGGCCTTGGTTTGGTTTCGTCTGCCCGAACAGACAAAGCCCGCCAAGCCAGTGGGCGTCGCGGGAGGAGCCCGCGGCGTTTGGCGGGACCCGCGCGTGGCGCCTTATCTCTTTTTCGCGGCCTTGCTGTCGCTGGTGACCGGCGTCCTGACCCAAACCTTCGTATTCGCGATCATGGACAAGATGGGCGTGTCGGGTGCTGAGGCGGCGCAATTCACGGGACCGGCCTTCTCAGTCGGCGCAACCGCGACGCTTCTCGCCCAGCTCGTATTGATTCCCCGTCTCCGCGCCAGCAACCGCATGCTGATGATTGCGGGGGCTCTTTGTCTTTGCGTTGGCGCGCTTCTTGTGGTGCCAACCTCTGATTTTGCGGTGCTGATCATGGCGCAATTCGCCATAGGCCTTGGCCAGGGGCTCGCCCGGCCGGGCTTCTTCGCGGGCGCGTCGCTTGCCGTGGGGCCGCAACTTCAAGGCGACGTCGCCGGCTTGATCATGGCCTGCAATGGAGTTGGATTCGTCATCTCGCCGTTCTTCGGACCCTGGCTTTACCAATACGGCCACCCCGCTGCGCCCTTTCTCCTGGCTGCGGCGTTACTGGTCTTCATGGCGGCGTTTGCGGCCTTCACGACGCGCAATCCTGAAGCTGAAGCGACGCCTGAGGAGACCGCTGACCCCTCCGGGACGCGTTGATCTCCGTCGGGTCTTAGCGCTGCTTCGCGGCCGCTTCGGCGAGATCGGCCAGATCTTTGGCTGCGGCGACGCCGCCGACGGCCCTGGCGCGCGCAGCCCGGGCGCGTAAGTCGTCGACATCTTCCAAGCGGACCCGGATCAGTTCCGAGACAAGGTCCGGGTACAGATTCTCCTCAGCCACCAAGTCCGCCGCGTTCTCCTCGACAAGCGCCAAGGCGTTCGCGGTTTGGTGGTCGTCCATAGCGATAGCCAGCGGTATCAGGATCGCCGGCCTGCCGACACTTGCGAGTTCGCTTACTGTCCCCGCGCCGGAACGCGCGATCACCAGATGCGCGTCGCGCAGCCGGTCCGGCATGTCTGAGAAGAAAGTCTCGACCTCCGCGGAAATACCGGCCTGGGCGTAGGTCTGCACAACGTCGACTATCTGCTCTTCCCGGACTTGATGAACGACCTTAAGGCGATTTCGAAGCGGCTCAGGCAGTTTCGTTAGCGACAAAGGCAAGGCCTCTCCGAGGATTCGCGCGCCTTGGCTGCCGCCTGTGATGAGTATGTTCAGCTCGCCATCGGTCGGAGGATAGTGTGCGTCGCGCATTGCGGCGATCGGCGCCCGGACAGGGTTGCCGACGGGCGCGTGCTTGGATTTCGCTGAAGGCGGCAACCTGTCGATCCGTCGAAACCCAGTCGCGACAACCGCCGCATGGCGGGCGAATTGCCGGTTAACGCGGCCAAGCACCGAATTCTGCTCGTGAATGACAATGGGAATCCGTTGTCGCCGCGCGGCGGCCAGAACCGGAAAGGCGGGATAACCGCCGAACCCCGCCGCCAGCGACGGCTTCAGACGGGTCATGGTTGCGGCTGCGTTGTTGATCCCTTTTTGGATCTTCAGGACAGCGCCAGGCACCGTCCACGGCTTACGAAAATTCGGCGACGCCGCCTCGACGGATTCCTTCCAATCGGCGGGGAACGTGTCCGCGTAACGAAGACCCCTGCTGTCGGAGATGAGGCCAACGGCCCAGCCGCGACCTCGCATTTCTTCGGCGAATGCCGCCGCTGGAAACATATGGCCGCCTGTCCCGCCGGCGGCGATGATGATGAGAGGCTTCTCAGACATATGCGCTCCGTAATGGGCCCCGCATCCGCGCCGGCCGGATGAGTGCGAGCGCAAAACCGAGTGTCAGGGCGACGCCCAACATGGACGATCCGCCATAGGAGACAAACGGCAACGTCATCCCCTTCGGCGGAACAAGGCTCAAATTGACGCCAAGGTTGATGGCGGCCTGCAAACCGAACAACGCGAACAGACCTGTTGCAGCCGCGCGCGGATAGGGGTCGTCGAGCCGGGCCGCGAGGAACGTCCCGCGCAATGCGATAAATGCATAAACCGCGGTCAAGCCAATTGTCGCCATCAGACCGAACTCCTCCCCCGCGACAGCGTAGACGAAATCCGTGTGCGCTTCGGGGAGCGCGCGCTTCACCTCCCCCTCGCCTGGGCCGGCGCCCAACCATCCGCCGCGCGCAATCGCCTCCTGCGCTTTGTCAATCTGATAGGTTTCGTATGAGGACGGGTCGAGGAAACTGTCCACACGCCTGCGAACATGCGGCAATGCGGCGTAGAGCGCACCGGACAGCATCGCACCGCCGGCCGCAAACGCCGCCGCCAGACGCCATGGCAGCCCAGACACGAAGAAGGTGATTACAAACGCAGCCGTTAGCAGCGCGGACTGGCCGATATCCGGCTGCAGGATCAACAAGCCAAGCGTGGATGCAAAGAACGCAAACGCCACCAGCGTCCAAGGCCCGTCTCGAAAGATCTGGCGTTGGGCCAGCAGCCAGGCCACCATAACGATCAATGACGGCTTCACCAGCTCTGACGGCTGGAGCGAGAGGCCGGCTACTCTGATCCAACGCTGGGCGCCATTGGCTTCGTGGCCTGCGAACAGAATGATCGCCATCAACACAAAGCCCGACAGAAAGACAGCCCCCGACAACCGACGCACCCAACGCGCGTTAAGCAAGGACGCCGTCAGCAGCAAGACAATAGCCGCCGCCGCGAACACGACTTGACGGTGAACGAAGAAAAACGAGTCCGGCTTGCCGATGCGCTCCGCCGCCGGCGGTCCAGCCGCCAAGGCCAGCAGCAATCCGGCGCCGATCAGACCAAAACAGGCGGCGATGATCGACCAATCGACACTGCGCCGCCATTCCGCCAGCGCGGAGCGATCCGACCGGACCGGCGTCGTCACGCGCTCGCCTTGAGCTCAGCAGGGTCCAGCTGCGCGACAATCTCCTTGAAAGCGTCGCCGCGCGCTTCGAAATCCTTGAATTGATCGAAACTTGCACAGGCGGGAGACAGGAGCACAATTGGATCGGGCTCGCCGGAACTTGCGGCGTCCGCGAAGGCGGCCCGGACAGCCTTGTCCAGCGTACCGCATTTCACACAGGGGGCTTTGCCCTTGAGCGATTGGGCGAAGGTGTCGGCGGCGTCCCCGATTAAGTACGCTTTCGCAACCCGTGGGAACAAGGGCTCCAAAGCGTCGATGCCGTCGGATTTCGATTGGCCGCCGGCGATCCAATAGACCCGTTTGTAGGCTTTCAGCGCCTGTGCGGCGGCTTGGGCGTTGGTCGCCTTGGAATCGTTCACAAACCGAACACCCTCAAGGTCGCCAGCGAGCTCCAATCGATGAGGCAGGCCCGGAAACGTCTCGATCGCCGACATAATGACTTGCGCATCGACGCCAAGCGCGCGGCACGCCGCGTAGGCCGCGGCTGCATTCTGATGATTATGTCGGCCCGGCAACGCCGCAGCCCCTCGCAAATCGCCGGCCTTAACCGCTTTGCCAGCCAGGCTGTCGAAGAGTCGGCCTGCAATGGCGCTGACGCCGCGCCCCAGGGCGAACTCAGCCGAAACTTGCGTAATGCGTTGTGGACCGTTCGACGCAAGCGACATGGAAACGCTCTGCGACTGCAAGTCGTCGACACCGACGATGGCGACGTCCTTGACGGTCTGGTTGCGAAAGATCCGGCGTTTCGCCGCCACGTAGCCGTCAAGGCCGCCATGACGATCCAGGTGATCCGGCGAAATATTCAGCCAAACCGCAACGTCGCAGTGCAGGCTCTTCACGAGGTCCAGTTGATAGGACGACAGCTCCAACACGTAGACCGCATTGGCGTGCAACGGCGCCATATCCAGAACGCCCTGGCCGATATTGCCTCCAACGCGCACATCGCGGCCTGATTGTCTCAGGATATGGCCAATCAAAGCGGTGGTGGTCGATTTCCCATTTGTGCCCGTAACGCCGACAATTTTCGGCCGAGCTCGTTCCGGCAGGGCTTGGACGGCGCGCGCGAACAATTCCATGTCGCCAACAACGGGAACGTCGACCATTTCGGCCATTCGCACCACGCGATGGGGCTGGGGAAATCTATAGGGCACGCCCGGCGAGAGCACCAAAGCGGCGAGCCCTTGCCAATCGCGCTTATTGATGTCGGACAGCGGGACCCCCTCGGCGGATGCGCGGTCGCGCGTCGCCTCGTTGTCGTCCCAGGCGTGCACACGGGCGCCGCCGGCCATAAGGGCCTTGGCGGCGCTGAGCCCGGTGCGGCCCAGTCCGAAAACGGCGATGTCACGCCCTGCGTATTCGGTGATCGGGATCATCGCCGCGCGGTCACCTCAGCTTCAACGTGGCTAGGCCCGCAAGGGCGAACAGGACGGACAGGATCCAAAACCGCACGACGACCCGCGTCTCGGGCCATCCGCCTTTTTGGAAATGGTGGTGCAACGGCGCCATCTTGAAGATGCGCCGCCCTTCGCCCGTTAACCGCCGCGTCAGCTTGAACCAGCCAATCTGCATCATGACCGAAAGGGCTTCCAGGACGAACAGGCCGCCAATCACCACCAGTGCAAATTCGTGCTTCACGGCCACCGCGACGACCCCAAGCATCGCGCCGAGGCCAAGAGAGCCTGTGTCGCCCATGAATACGCGCGCCGGATAGGCGTTGTACCAGAGGAAGCCCATCCCCCCGCCCATCATCGCGCCGAGCAAGACCGCGAGTTCGCCAGCGCCAGGCGTGAATTGGATGCCGAGATAATCTGCGAAGATGAAATTGCCGGTCAGGTAGGCAATGACAGCGTAGGACGCGGCCGCAAACGTCATCGGAACAATGGCGAGACCATCCAATCCGTCAGTGAAATTCACAGCGTTCGCCGAGCCAACGATGACGACCATCCCGAAGGCGACGAAGAGCGCGCCCAGGGGCAGAAAATAATCGTTCACAAACGGCACGGCGACGCCGCCCGAGAAAGCCTGATCGTTCGGCTCGACGCCCGTCTCGGGTGCGAAGTCCGCGATAACCCGCGCAAGGCCGTTCAAAGGCCCCCAATCGGCATGTCCCATGGGGGTGTGCGCGCCGTGCAAACCCATAATGACAGCGCACGCAACGGCCGCGACCAAAAACCCAAACAAGAGCCGCGCAGCGGCCGACAATCCGTCGGCGCTTTGCTTGGTGACCTTGGCGTAGTCGTCGAGAAAGCCGAGGCCGGCGAAGGCGGCGGTGACGGCCAGGACAACCCAAATGTACGGATTGCCGAGATCAGCCCATAGCAACGTCGCGAGAAACAGGCCCAGCCAAATAATGAAGCCGCCCATTGTGGGCGTCCCCTTTTTCTCAAGTTGAGCTTCGAGCGACAAGTCGCGGATAGGCTGGCCCTTGCCTTGGCGGGCGCGAAGCCAGTCGATCATTACACCGCCGAACAGCGCCGAGATCAGAAAAGCTGTCACAATCGCCGCCCCGGATCGGAACGTGATGTAGTTCAACAGATTAAAGACGCCGCGATCGGTGGCGAGCCATTCATACAGCATCAGCTTTCCCTTGCGCCGCGTTCTGCGCCGCTATCCATCACCTGCTTCGCCCCGGCCGCGCTCCATTGGCGCAGCTCATTGGCGAGCAAGTTCATCCCGGAGGCATTCGAGCCTTTGATCAAGAGCGCGTCGCCGTCGCGAAGAGCGAATTTCACCGTCTCTAACAGATCCGTCGACTTGACCGCCCAGTGTTTCTGAATCGTACCGGGCAGCGCCTCCGCCAGCGGCTCCATGCCCGCGCCACCGAGAAAGGCGATCTCGACGCCGGCCTCGAGAATAGGCTGGGACAACGCGGCATGCTCGTCCGACGACGCGGCGCCGACCTCCAACATTTCGCCGAGCGCGGTCAGTCTTCGGGACGCCGGCCGGGACGCCAGCGCAGCCAGGGCGGCGCGCATGCTCTCCGGGTTTGCATTATAGGCGTCGTCGATAAGCGTGAACGTCCCGCCCGCCGGCAATTGAAGCGTTTCAGCCACGCCGCGGCCCGCCGGCGGCGAGTAGCCAGAGAGCGCCTCGGCGGCGTCCGAGAGGTCGACGCCGCACCGCACCGCAACGATGAGTGCGGCGACGGCGTTCTCCGCCCAATGCACGCCGACGGCCTGTAGTCGCAAGCTCGCCCGCGCCCCGAGCACATCGACGATGATGCGACAGCCCGCACCATCTGTGTCGTAAGAGACAACGCGCGCAGACGCCGTCTCCGACCTGCCGAACGTGACGACGTCGGCGACCGATTGATGCGCCAGCGCTCGCGCCTTCAGACGGTCCAAAAAGCGATCATCAGCCGGCAGCGCGATAGAGCCGCCCGCTTCGAGCCCAGCGAAAATATCTGACTTCTCATCGGCGACGCCCTCTAGGGACCCTAGCCCCTCCAAATGCGCGGGCGCGATCTTGGTGATTAATCCGACATGCGGACGCACCATTCGGGAGCGCGGCGCGATTTCGCCGGGCGTCGACATGCCGATCTCAAACACTGCACGGCGCGTCTCCGCCGGCATCCGCGCCAAGGTTAGCGGTACGCCCCAATGATTGTTGAAGCTCTTGACGGACCAATGGGCCGGACCGGCTGCGCGGAAGATCCGGGCGATCATTTCCTTGACGCTGGTTTTGCCGACGGATCCGGTCACCGCCGCGCGACGCGCACCCACAGCCCGGTCGCGGGCCGCCGCCCCGAGCCGCTCAAGCGCAGGAAGCACGTCGTCAACGACCATTTGCGGATGGTCGCCGATTTGGCGACTGACAAGCGCGCCCGACGCGCCGGCCGCGAACGCGGCGTCGACAAAATCATGCCCGTCGCGGACGTCCTTCAGCGCGACAAAGAGTTCGCCAGGCTCCAGCGTCCGCGTGTCGATTGATACGCCGCGTGTGGCGAAGGCGTGTGTTGCTTGGCCGCCCGTCGCAGCCGCAATATCCGTGGAGGTCCAGCTCGCTTTAGTCATCGACGGCCTCCGCGAGGGCCGTTTTCGCCGCGTCTTGATCTGAGAATGGGACGATCCGCTCGCCAATGATTTGGCCGGTCTCATGCCCCTTGCCGGCGATCAACAGCGTATCGCCGGCTTGAAGCTCCGCAATCGCCGTTCGGATAGCCTGCGCCCGGTCGCCAATTTCGCGCGCGTCCTCGGCGCCGCCCAGAACCGCCGCTCGAATGGCGGCGGGGTCTTCGGATCGGGGATTGTCGTCCGTTACAATAACCTGGTCCGCCAAGCGCTGGGCCACGTCGCCCATCAGCGGCCGCTTGGTGCGGTCGCGGTCGCCGCCGCACCCAAACACAACGAAGAGCCGCCCGGCTGTATGCGGCCTCGCGGCGCGCAATAACGTGTCGAGACCGTCAGGCGTGTGCGCGTAGTCGACGAACACGCCGGCCTCTTCGGTGGTCTGACCGACATATTCCAAGCGCCCCTTTACCGGCGCCAGCAGCTCGAGCCCGCGGCTCACGCCCTCAAGCGACATGCCGAGCGCGAGGGCGAGCCCAGCTGCGCACAGGGCGTTCAGGGCTTGAAACTCGCCAATAAGCGGCAGTTCGACCTCGAAGTCTTCGCCCCGCCAAGACAGGTACATGCGCTGGCCCGCCGCCTTCGGCATCAATTCGCGGATCTTCAGGTCCGCTCCACGCCACCCCACGGAAACGACAGCGAGACCGCGTTCGACGGCGGCCGCCTCAAACGCCTCGCGCTCCGGACTGTCGGCGTTGACGATTGCGGGCGCGCCAGCCGGAAGCAGGTCCTTGAACAAGCGCAGCTTGGCGGCGCGATAGGCCTCCATCGTCGGGTGATAGTCGAGATGGTCTTGGGTTAGGTTCGTGAATGCGCCCGCCGCCAAGCGAACGCCGTGCAACCGATACTGCTCCAACCCGTGCGACGAGGATTCCATCGCGACATGGGTAACGCCCTCACCGGCAAGTGCGGCGAGGGTCGCATGGATGGCGACTGGATCGGGAGTCGTGTGGCCGAGGTCGACCGCGCCAGACGGACCGATGGCGCCAAGCGTGCCCATGGAGGCGGCGCTCAGGCCGCCAGCCGTCCAGATCTGGCGGAGGAAATCCACGGTCGAGCTTTTGCCGTTGGTCCCCGTGACAGCGACCACCGTCTCAGGCTGGCGGCGGTGGAACGCCGCCGCGGCCTTCGCGAGCGCCAGCCGCGGCTCGGCGACATCCACCGCCGCGGCCCCCTCGATCCGCCCGAGATCGCGGCCAACAATCGCCACGGCGCCGCGTTCGATCGCCTGGGGGATGAACGCCCGACCATCTGCGGCCACGCCCCGCAACGCCGCAAAGACGAACCCAGGCTCCACCTTGCGGCTGTCGGCGGACAATCCAGCAACCTCGATATCGGCCTCCGCACCCGTCAATCCTGCAAACAAATCGCCAAGTCTCATAACGCTCTCCTATCGGCGGCCGTGCGGAGAGCGGGGTCTTCGGTGTCGAAGTCCGGCGCGATGCCGAGTAGCGGCGCGATCCGCTCAATCACACGCCCGGCCGTCGGCGCCGCGTTAAATGCCGCCGTCGAGCCGCCGCCATCCACAGGCTTCGGCTCATCCAGGACAATCAATACGACATATTTCGGGTCGTCAGCAGGAAAGATAGCGGAAAAGGACGTGACGTTGCGATCGGCGTCGTAGGCGCCGCCGACAGGCTTTTCAGCCGTCCCGGTTTTCCCCGCGACGCGATATCCGGCGACGTCCGCCTGCTCGCCGGTGCCCCGGCGCACTGTCTCGCGAAGCAAGGCCGTAACCGTGGCCGCTGTCGGAGCAGACATCACCCGCCGGGCCGATGAGCGATCGCCTATTGACCTTTCGATCAAGGTCGGCGGCGTAACCTCGCCGTCATTGGCGAATGCCGAGAAGGCGGACGCAAACGCAATCGGCGTCACCGAAAGCCCATGCCCGAAGCTGGCCGTCGCCAAGGTCAGCTCCGTCCATTCACGGGGCAACAATGGAGCTGCGCTTGCCGCCAGTTCGACGGGCGCGCGATCCAGCAAGCCTAACGCCTGAAGAAACTCCTGCTGGCGACGCACCCCGACCCGCAGGCCGACCAGAACAGCTCCCTTGTTCGAGCTGTCGGCGACGATGTTGGCGAGGGATTCAGACGACGTTACCCGATGATGATCCTCGAACGCCTTGCCGGCCACGACCACGGGCGCGGTTAGGTCGAAACGCTCCCCCGGGGTGACGACGCCAGCGTCGAAGCCGTTCGCGATCGTGAACGGCTTGAACACCGACCCTAATTCGTAAACAGCGCCGACAGCGCGGTCCAAGCGCGCATGATCATCGGCGCCGGTCCAGATATTCGGATCGACGGGCGGCCAACTTGCGAGCGCGCGCACGGCGCCCGTCTGCGCCTCCAGAACCACGCCGGCCGCGCCTTCGACGTCATAGCGGCCCGCGGCCGCAGACAATTCAGCCTCGAGCGCGAATTGCGCGCCGGTGTCAATTGTCAGCCGCAGCGGCGCGCCGCCCCCGCGGAGGCGGTCGTCCATGGCGAACTCGACGCCGGCAAGTCCTTTGCCGTCGACATTGGCGTATCCGAGAACGTGGCCGGCGAGCGCGCCACGCGGATAGGCGCGTCGGCTCTCCAGCCGAAACCCAAGCCCCTCAAGACCCATATCGAAGACCGCTTGGCGTTGGCGAGGCGTCAATCCGCGCTTAATCCAGACAAAGGCGCGCTCACGATCGGCAAGCCGCGCGTGGATCAGATCACGATCCAGATCCGGAAAGAGGCGCGCCAGAGCGTCGGTGGTCGACACGGGATCCCAAACCGCACGGGGATCGGCGAACAGCGAGTAAGCTGCGACAGACGTCGCCAGCAATTCCCCGTTCCGATCCACAATCTCTGCGCGCGGCGGCGAATCCTGGAAGACGCCGCCATTCGCGAGCCGAGCGTCCTCACCGCCGACCGATAGAGCGCCGCCGCGCATCGCGATGATCGCAAACAGAGCGGCGAGACCAAGCCCCACCAGTTTGGCGCGCATTGCGCCCGGATCAGATCTGTCGCGCCGCCAACTCATTCGCCGCCGCTCCTCTCGACGTTCGGGTCGAGCTGATCGAGGCGGGCTTCGAGATCAGCCTTCCTCGCAAATTGCGCCGCCCTTGCAGGCTCCATTCCCAATTCGTTGATGGCGTAATCCTCGATCCACTCGCGGCGGCTCATATGGGCGAGGTCGGCTTTCAGCATTTCGCGGCGATCCTCAGCCTCTCTTATCGCAAGGCGAAGCGCCTCAATCTCGGCCGCGCTGTCCACAGCGCCGTACTTGGCGCGGTAGAGCCCAATGATCAGGGCGACAACGACACAAAGACCGAAGACGAACGCTTTGCGGCTCATAACCCACCCCGCGCTGCAGGCAGGCTCGGCGAGTCTGGACCGAGGGGCAAATCCGCCCAAGGCGGAGCGGCTGTTCGCACAGCCGCGCGCAACTTCGCCGACCGCGCCCTCGGATTATCTGCAATCTCCTCGTCTGACGGCGGCGTCGCGCGTTTCGTCAAGAGCTCGAAACTCGGGTCGGGACCCCGCGCAAGCTCAGGCGCATGGCGCGACCCCCCGCGCCCGCCGCCCGAGCGATCCTTGAAGAACGACTTCACCAATCGATCCTCCAACGAGTGGAACGTGACGACGACCAAACGCCCACCCGCGCGAAGCAGCCGCTCCGCCGCCGCCAAACCACGCGCCAGCTCGCCAAGCTCGTCGTTCACAAACATGCGTATCGCCTGAAACACGCGTGTCGCGGGATGGATCTTCGCGCCGCGGCGCCCGCCGACCGCGGCCTCGACAACCTCGGCAAGATCCAGGGTTCGCTCAAAGGCGCGCTCCTTACGACGGTCGACCAGCGCCGCAGAGATACGACGCGCTTTTGGCTCCTCGCCGAGTTTGCGAAAGACAGCGGCGAGCGCGCCTGCGTCCAGGGTGTTGACGACATCCGCAGCACTCGGTCCGGCCGCACCCATCCGCATATCAAGCGGGCCGTCCCTCAAGAACGAAAAGCCGCGACCGGCCTCGTCGATCTGGAATGACGACACGCCGATGTCGAGCATCACGCCATCGACAAAATCAAACCCCGCGTTCAGCGCCAAAGCGTCCATATCGCCGAACCGGCCAAATAAGGGCGTTAAACCGGGCTCACGCTCGGCCATCCTCTCCGCACGCACGATCGCGTCCAGGTCCCGGTCGACCGCCAACACGCGGCAATCGGCTGCGGCGAGAACCGCGCCGGCATAGCCGCCGCCGCCGAACGTGCCGTCCAGAATGACATCGCCGTCGCGGGGCGAGAGGGAGGCCAGCACCTCGTTCAGCATAACCGGGGCGTGCGCCATCAAACGTCCTCCCCAACGACGCCAGGCATCGCGCCCGCGGCCAGGGCGGCCTGGAACGGCGCGTCGAGGGCGGCCTGATTGGACGGCGCCTCGGCGCTCATCTGCGCGTCGAAATCCCTGAACCGATCAGGGCTCCAGATATGGAAGCGATCGAATGCGCCCGCGAAAACCACGGCGTCGTCGAGACCGGCATGCGCCGTCAGACCGTCTGGCAGCTTTATTCGGCCAGGCTCGTCCATCTTCAAGTCGGCGCTGCGTGTGAACAGCGCATGGACGATCGCTCGCCGCGCCGGGTCTTGCGGGCTCATACGCGCCAGGATCTGCCGATAAGCGCCCATCAAAGCCTCGCCCGCCGCCTCAAGATATCCACCTCCATCGAGGGCTGGCCACACGAAAAGCCGCGACGCACCGCCCAGTTCGGCGCGGAACGATGATGGGACCGAAACGCGGCCCTTCGCATCAATGCGACTTTCATAAGTGGAGACGAACACCAGCCCAACCTTCAGCCCCATCGGCCACTTGATTGGGCCAATATGGTCTTATTTGGGATATCATGGGAACCCTTGGGAGCCAATGGGAACCCCTGACGATTCGTTTTATCCACAAGTGATTGTTAATAAAACATTACCAGAACATATTGCGAATACTTCAGAACAACAGCACTTTAGACGTCCGATAACGCCGCGCGGCGGTGCGTTCGACGCATGGATTTTCGGACCCACGATGCGTAAAGCGCCCCTAGAGCTTACCGAGGAGCTGCGCCGTGCCTGTCTCGAAATTAAACGTCGCCGTCGCCGGCGCAGGTATTGGCGGACTGGCCACTGCGACGCTGTTGGCGAGAGCAGGACACGCTGTCCGAGTCTTCGAACGTTTCGAGACGCCGGGCCCTGTCGGATCGGGATTGATGCTTCAGAAGACGGGCCTGGCCGTTCTCCGCGCCATCGGCCTTGAGCCCCCCGTTAAATCGATGGGACAACCGATCACACGGCTCCTCGGCAAGGCGTATGGATCAGGGCGGATTGTTCTCGACGTCCGCTTCCAAGCGCTTGCGGAGGATCTTGCAGGATTGGGGATCCAACGCTCCGCCCTGTTCGACACGCTGTTGGCAGCGGCCCAGGCCTCCGGCGTGACGTTTGAAACGGGCTGCATGGTCTCGGGCGCGGACAAGAAAACCGGAGGGCTTTTCGGCCCAAACCGCAAGAGCTATGGCGAGTTCGACCTCATCGTCGACTCGCTGGGCGTCCGGTCTCCACTCTCGTCGCAGCCCCGGCGCGAATTGCCGTACGGCGCGCTGTGGACCACGCTGCCCTGGCCGGACGACAGTCCGTTTGCAGCCGACGCGCTGGAGCAACGCTATTTCGGCGCTCGCCAAATGGCCGGCGTGATGGCGAGCGGAACGACCACGCCGGGCGGACCGCAGACGGCAACCTATTTTTGGAGCATCCGAGGCGACGCCGAGCGCGCCTGGCGGACCGATCCCCTGGAGCGCTGGAGCCAGCGCGCCATCGCTCTGTGGCCGGAGACAGCGGTCCTGGTCGACCAAATCGTCAGCCACCGCCAAGTCGCCTTCGCACGCTATCGCCACCGGACCCATTCGCAGCCGGTGGAGCGGCGCGTCGTCCACCTGGGCGATTCTTGGCACGCGACCAGCCCCCAATTGGGCCAGGGCGCCAACATGGCGCTGCTCGACGCTTGGGCCCTGTCCGACGCCCTAGCTGAATCGGAGAACTTGGACAGGGCCTTGAAACGCTACACGAACCTGAGACGCGGACATGTTCGTCTCTATCAGCTGATGAGCTGGATGTTTACGCCCGTCTATCAATCGGATTCTCGACTATTGCCCTGGATGCGCGACCACATTGCCGCTCCCCTCAGCCGGCTCGGGCCAGCGCCGAAACTGTTAGCGGCCATGGTCAGCGGCGCATTCGGCGCGCCCTTGCGCAAGCTAGGACTGGAGCAGACCGGTCACTCCATGGAGGCGGAGCGCGAGGCGGCCTAGGTGTTTAGGCCCGCTTCGCCGCGCCGGCGGCCTGCTTGGCCATTTGGTTTTCGGCATAGGCGTCGAATACGTCGCCGACATCGCCGGCTTGCCGGATCTCGCCCTTGTCGAGCCAGATCCCGTGGGTGCAATTGTCCAGGAGAAGTTTGCGATTGTGCGAGGCGAGCACCAGAATGCCGGCGTTGTCGGCGAAGTCCTGCATCCGATTCGTCGCTTTGTCGCGAAACGACATGTCGCCGGCGCTCAACCATTCGTCCATCAGCAGGATCTCTGGCTCGAAGGCGGTGGCGATGGCGAAATTCAGCCGCATCTTCATGCCGGAGGAATAGGACCGGAACGGCATGTCCAGGAATTCGCCGAGTTCTGAAAACTCCGCGATCCAATTGCGTTTGGCCTCGATCTCGTGCTTCGAGCGTCCGGCGGCGTAGCCGCGCAGGGTGATGTTCCGATGGCCGGTGGCGTCGGCGTTGGTGCCGACATTGATGTTGATGAGGCTCGTCAGCGCGCCCACCGATTTGACCTTGCCGACGTCCGGGCACAAGAGCCCGCTCAAAACCCTGAGCAAGGTCGACTTGCCGGACCCGTTCGCGCCGATGATCGCCAGTCGATCGCCGCTGCGCAATTCGAAGCTGACGTCGCGGACCGCGCAGAAGCCCACGGCTTCACCCGATTTCGCGTAAACAAAGCGTTCCGCCTCCGACGGCTTGGGCGTGACGCCGTGCGTTGGAAACACAACGCCGATATTCGCAGCCTCCAGACGATACATGCGCGTTACAGCCATCGCGTCAGTCTCGCGCGCCAGATTGAACCGATCAAGAGGAGCGCCAGCCAGCCGCCGACGGTGACACAGCCAACGATTGTCCAATGGAGCTCAAGGTTTCCTTCCCCAATAATCGGCGCCCGTAATATCTGCACAAAGTGCGTGACCGGATTGAAGTCGGCCGCGATCCGCCGCCCCCCTTCGGTTTGATCGTAATCCCACAGAATTGGCGTCGTAAAGAACAGGAGACGCGTTAATGCGCTGACCAGATGCTGCAAGTCGCGGGAGCGCGTGCTTAACAAGCCAAGCAAATACTGAACCCAGACCCCGTTTATGAGAAATACGGGGATCGCCAGCAAGGCCATCCACGCTTCAGGGTCGGGTCGCCAAGGGGAGCCTGAATTGTTCCGCGGCGCGCCCATCGGATCCACGCCGCTGGCGAGCAACGCAGCAAACGCAATGATTATAAGCGCGTAAAGCGCGAAGGGCACGACCGAACGCGCAATGCTTTTGTATACGTAAATCGAGAATGGAAGGCGCGCGCTCTCGATCCAGGACCGCGACTGGATGAACACATTGGTTCCGTCGGTCAGGTTGCCGACCACGAACGTGTACGCCGCAAGGCCAATGGCGACTTGTATGATCGAGGGGCCGTCCAGCCCCCGAAAGAACAAACCGATCGCAGCGATAAAGATCAGGAATGACGCGACGATCCACCCGACGCCCAAGACGCTGCCGTGGAAGCGGCTCTTTACCTCCTCCACGGCGAAACGCAGCCAGATGCTCGGCATGGCGAACCCGTCCGCCAGGTCTCGAACCAAGGCCTTCAGTCCGGTCTCAGCAGACTTTGAGTACTCTGAAACGGCGATGTCGCCGGAAGCCCCGCCCCAGTTCGTTAACGACGTCAGCTTGCGTCTCCACCAGCTTTCTCGCCGCCTGATACAAAGAGAATACGGGTTTGACCGTTTTCCGCGCTCCGCTTGCGGAACCGGCCGTTTGCTCCCATGCTGACCATGTCGGCGCTCTCCAGAGCGCCGCTGATGTTCTCAAACGACGCGTTTAAGACTTTTCGCACGACGCCGGCGCTTTGACCGGTTGACGCGGCCACGGTCTCACACAGTGTCTTGTAATCCATTTTCATTCCCATCTTTTGGTTCGAGAAAACAAGGTTCAAGCTTGGCGATGGACCCCCTGCAAGCCTTCTAAAGCCGTTGTGCAGAGTCCCGGTTTTTCAACTCCTCGACAATCTTCTTGACGTCTTGAGCGCGGTCGACGGGCAGTACCAGGACTGCGTTGTCGTGCGCGACGACGCACAGATTCGACACGCCGACCGCCGCCAATAAGACGTCTCCGTCGGCGCGCAGATAGCAATTTTCGGTGTCGAGCGCCACCACGTCTCCAAGTTGCGGCGCAGTTGCGATCTCGGCGATTGCGCTCCAAGATCCGATATCGCTCCAGCCGCACTCAAGAGGGCCTTGGACAGCCGCCTTCGATGTTTTCTCCATCACGGCGTAGTCAATCGAATCGGAGCGACACGCTTCAAATGCGGCGGTGTTCAGCGTGACGACCGCGCCGCGGCGTTCTCCGGCGTCGAGCGCCTCCAGGCTTTGGGCCAGAATGTCCGGCGCGTGCGCGTCCATTTCGCCCAACATCGCGTCGCGGGAGAACAAAAAGATGCCCGCATTCCAGGCGTACCGACCGTCGGCGATGTAGCCCTCGGCTACGGGCCGCGTTGGTTTCTCGACAAAGGATTCCACGCGGCGGCACGCGCCGTTGAGCACGTCGCCGCTTCGAATGTAACCGTAGCCGGTTTCGGGACTGCGGGCCGCAATGCCAAACGTCGTGATCCAGCCCTCTGCGCTGACGGATGCCGCGTCGGCGACGGCGGCTCGGAAGGCGCTGGGGTCGGCCACATGGTGATCCGACGGCAGCAAGAGAGCGAGATCGCCGGGCTCCGTGGCTAGCGACGCGGCGATCGCTGCGACGGCGGCCGTATTTCGGCCGAAGGGCTCAAGAACCACATGTCCCGGCGTAACGCCGATCTCGTCAAGTTGGTCGAGAATGAGCGATTCATAAGCCGCTGCGCCGATAATCGACGGCGGAGCAAAGTCGACGCCGTCCGGCGCCTCTCCGAAGCGGAGCACCGTCTCCTGGAACATCGTCTTGTCCGTGACGAGGCGCTGAAACTGCTTCGGCTGACGCTTTCGAGACACAGGCCAAAGGCGTGTGCCGGCGCCGCCGGCCATGATCACCGGATGAATGCGCATCAGGCGTGAAGCGGCTGTGCGACGGCGGTCTCACGACTTGTCGGAGCGAAGATCGGACGAGCCGGTTGAGGCGCCAGGGGCGCCGTCTCAGCGGCGGCGCAAAACAAGTGATAAAAGGTGCTGGCCGGCGCGCTCGGTTCAACGGTTTCGCCTTGGGGGCCGACGCGATCAATCCACAGTCCCGCCTGCTCGCGGTCGAGATATGTGCCGAACAAATTGTCGATGGCCAGGCCCAGGTCACCGGCCGCGGACGCGTCGCCGGCTTTGGCCCGCGCCGCAAGCGCTTTGATGTGTTCGGTTTGTGGCCAAGTGCGCCGGGTCGGCATGTGTTCGGCTCCGGTTTCGAGAACCGCGTCAACCAATAGTCCCGACTTTGGGCAGCAGCCGAGTTCAATAGCCGATCGGAGAAGCCTATCGGCCGCGTTCCCAACGGGCGCGCCCGTATGTTCCCCGTACTTCTGCAGGAGCCAGGACCATTCCGCCATATGCCCAGGCTCTACGACGTTTTCACCCTGGCTGGCCGCAAGCGACCAATCCTGGTTGAAGAACTCGTACAAGAGGCCGCGCTGGCTGTCATAGAAGCGGCTGTAGAAGAGCCCCGCGATTTCGCCTGCGCGCGCCAGCCACCGTTCTTCGTTCGTCGCTTCGTAGAGCGCCAGAAACGCCTCGAACAGGTGCATGTGGGGATTCTGCCGGCGGATATCGCCGCCGCAATCGCTCTCGCGCCAGCCGCCGTTCTCGGCTTTCAAGGCGGTGTCGATGAAAGCGACCGTTTTCTCTGCAACGCGCAGAAAGGCGCGATCGCCGAATGCGCGGTAGGCCCACGCCATGGCCAAGACGACGAAAGCCTGGTCGTAGAGATCCCGCTTGGCGTCAATCACCTCGCCGGTCGGCGACAGCAAGTGCGCGCAGCCGGGCTGTTCAGCGCAGAGCGCCTGATTTTGGACGAATGCGAAAACGTCGGCGACAATGTCTGATCCGTCGAACCAGTCCAAAGCGTGCGCGTGAGAAAACACGTACAATTGCCGGAACTGGACCCGAACCCGCTTGTTCGCGCCGGCCACGGGGGATCCGTCCTGATTGAGCTTCTCGTGGAAGCCGCCGTGGATCTTATCTAATCCTTGCTTCGCCCAAATCGGCAAGGCGTCTTGGACGGCCCATTTCCGGAACCGGCCAGCCTGCGAAATCGCCACCCCCATGATGAACTCCTCCCCTACGCGAACCGCAAGTTCAGATAAACACGGTTCATGTAATCTTTATGACGAATGCGTAACCCAGGGAAGCGCTACGCAGGCAATTTGAACAGTCAGCTGCGGAAACACCGCAAAAAACATGCCCCGGCGCCTTCCCCTATGGCAGGGAGCGCACGTCTGGTTGGCGCCGCCGCAGCTTGTTGAAGCTCCAGGACATGGATCGAGCGATCTGCCCCGACGAGACATGGCGGCGCGTATTTCGGCGTCGCACTGTTCTGGCGGAGCCCGCGACGCCGTCTTTGACGCCTCGAAGAAGCGGCGCGAAGCGCGGCGCTCCGATGGCGCGGACAATGAGATAAATGTTGATCGCAATCTGTCCGGGCAGCGTGGCCACCAACAAAGGCCAAGGCGTGTTCTTGGCGAACGTCCAGATGCGGTTGCGGGCGCCGTGGTAGACGGCGAACGGGCTTTGCTCGCCCGACACGCCGCCGCCCTCGTGTTCAATCGCGGCGTCCGGCAGGAAGACGCAGCGTTCGCCCGCGAGCCGCATGCGGTATCCGAGATCCACGTCCTCGCAGAAGCAAAAGAACGTCTCGTCAAACCCTCCATGCGCCAGAAAGACCTCGCGATTGTAGATCGCGCTGGCGCCGCAGGGGCTGAAGCACTCGCCTTCGCCGGGAAGGGCGTCCGCCGGCTGGTCGTAGCCGCCGCGCCAAGGCAGGCCGAAGCCGAAATAGGAATCGCCTGCGCCGTCGAGGGTCGACCGGTCGCCGAGGCGGTATTGCGCGCAGGCGAACATCGCGATCCCCGGATGACGGTCGGCCCCGGCCGCCACACGCTCCAACCAGTCGGGATCAGCTTCGGCGTCCGGGTTCAAGAGCGCAAGCCAGTCGCCGCGCGCACGCTGCGCCGCGAGGTTGTTGCCCCCCGCAAAGCCGAGATTATCCGAGCTTTTTATCAGCTCAAAATGAGAAAAATGCTCGCCGTTCAGATCGTCAGCCGAGCCGTCCGTCGACGCGTTGTCGACGACGAAGACCTCGAAGTCGCGAAAGGTCTGGCGACGCAGCGAATTGAGCGCGCCAGCGAGGAAGCGCCCGCCATTGTAATTGACGATGATCACGGAAAAGCGCGGCGCCGCGCGTTCGGTCATGGGGTGGATCCAGATCAGGTTGACGTTTGGGTTCCACACTCGGTCAACCTGCGCAAGAGGCGCAACATTCGATAAGACAATGTGTCTTGCGCGGGGATCGGCCGCCTGTGTAGCCGGGCGTCGAGTGAAAGGGTTCGCATCCATGCGGTTTATCGACTTGCAGGCCCAGCGCGCGCAGATCGCCGATAAGGTCGACAGCGCCATTGCGCGCGTTGTCGAAGACGGCCGCTATGTCATGGGGCCGGACGTGGCGGCGTTTGAAGCGGCGCTGTCGGACTATGCCGGCGCGGCCCGGACCGTCGCCTGCGCCAACGGAACCGACGCGCTGGCGCTTCCGCTGATGGCTTGGGGGATCCGACCGGGCGACGCGATTTTCGCACCGAGCTTCACCTTCGTCGCGACCGCCCAGGTCATTCCGTGGCTGGGCGCCGAGCCTGTTTTTGTCGATGTCGATCCCGACACTTACACGATGGATCCCGAAAGCCTCGCCCGGGAAATCGCCCGTGTGCGGAGCGAGGGACGGCTGACCCCGCGCGCTGTGATCGCCGTCGATCTGTTTGGCCAGCCAGCCGATTACCGAGCCCTGGCCCCGATCGCGCATGAGGACGGTCTGAAGCTGATCGCCGACACGGCCCAGGGTTTTGGCTGCACCCTGGATGGCGATCATCCCGTTTCTTTCGCCGATATCGCGACGACCAGTTTTTTTCCGGCGAAGCCCCTCGGCTGCTATGGCGACGGCGGGGCGGTTTTGACCAATGATCCGGACCTCGCCGATCTGATCGATTCGCTCCGCGTCTATGGCAAGGTCACCCCGGCCGACGCCGCGGCGCGGGACTTCCGGCACGATCCCAAGTATCTCAGCCTGCGCGTGGGCATGAACTCGCGGCTAGATTCGATCCAAGCCGCCGTCCTGTTGGAAAAACTGAAGATCTTCGACGATGAACTGGCCAAGCGCGACGCGATCGCCGCGCGCTACGCTGAAGGCCTGGCGGGCCACGTCGCCAAAACGCCGGTCGTGATCCCAGGCGGCCGATCGGTGTGGGCCCAGTACACGATCGAGCACGAGGACCGCGACGGCTTGGCCGCGCACCTTAAGGCGCACGAGATCCCGAGCGCCGTTTATTATCCGGTTCCAATCCACATGCAGGACTTTTGCGCGCGATATCCCGCCCCGCCGTGCGGCCTGCCGGCCAGCGTTGCAGCATCGCAACGGGTTATCTCTCTGCCCATGCATCCCTATTTGAGCATCGCCGATCAAGACCGTGTCATCGACGCTGTCGCTTCCTTTCAAGGCTAATTGTATGAAGATCTTCGGCACCGACGGCGTTCGCGGCCCGGTCAATCGACCGCCGATCACGCCGGACATTTTGGTTCGGCTGGGCCGCGCCATCGGTCGCGAGGCCGCCACGGCCGGAGGGCGGCCATCGGTCTTCGTCGGGCGCGACACGCGGCGATCGGGCGCGATGGTGGAGGCGGCTCTGACCGCCGGGCTCCTATCGGCCGGCGTGGATGTCATACGGGCGGGCGCCCTGCCGACGGCGGCCGTAGGCTGGCTGACGCAGCGTCGCGGCGCGAGGCTGGGGATCATGGTGACCGCGTCGCACAATCCCTTCACGGACAACGGGCTCAAGGTGTTCGGCGCCGATGGTTACAAGATCGACGACGCGCTCCAGGCTCGGATCGAAGCGGCGATGGACGACGATCCAGCGGCGGTCGGCGCAGACCAGGTTGGGGAGGTGTTCGACGATTCCAGCGCCGAACTCGATTATGTCTCGGCGTTGCAGACGGGGGCGCCCGAGGGGCTCTCACTCGCCGGGTTGAGCCTGGTTCTTGATTGCGCAAACGGCGCGGCGAGCGCCATTGCGCCTGACGTCATCGCCAGTTTCGGCGCGGACGTGCGGCCAATTCATGCGGCGCCGGACGGGCTCAACATCAACCAAGCTTGCGGCGCGAACCATCCCGAAGCCCTGATCGACGCCGTACGGGCTCAGGGCGTCGACCTGGGCGCCGCCTTTGACGGCGACGCCGACCGTCTGATTCTTGTCGACGAGGGCGGCGCGGTGCTCGACGGCGACCAGATCCTCGCCGCCTTGGCCCGCGCCTCGATCGCGCGCGGCGACCTGAGAGGGGGCGGCGTGGTGTCCACGATCATGGCCAATCTTGGCTTCGAGCACTGGCTTGCGGCCCAAGGCCTGACGCTGGCGCGGACGCCGGTTGGCGATCGCCACGTGGCCGCTTGCATGCGCGACGGCGGGTTCAGTTTGGGCGGCGAACCCTCCGGTCACGTTATTGCGGGCGCGCACGCCACGACCGGCGACGGCTTGGCGAGCCTGATCGGCGCGCTGGCCGTCTTGAAGGACCATGGGGGGGCGGCCAGCGAGGCGCTTCGCGTCTTCGACCCTACGCCTCAGATCATGGTGAATGTTCGCTATGAGGGCGGCGATCCGCTCGACGCCGAGTTCGTTGTTGCGGCGATCACGGCGGCGGAGGCCGAGCTTGGCCGGAGCGGTCGGCTTGTGATCCGAAAATCGGGCACCGAGCCGCTGATCCGCATCATGGTCGAGGCCGGAGACGGCGGCCTGGCGAAGGCGCTGGCCGAGCGCTTGGCGGATGTGGTGAGATCGGCGGCCGCCGCCTGCTGACGAGTGCCGATCCAGCAATCCACCGGCACTCGAAGGCCCGGTTTCATGGGGCCGAACTGAGCGGACCGGAACAGTGCCGGTCAACGCGATTTTTGGGCGCCGGTCGGGCGGTATCCGTCCTGGGGCGGCGCGCTAGAAATTAGACTTACCGCGCGGCCATAGGTCTTTGTTTGTAAGCATGTCCGGACAGCGAACCGGGATCCACTTCGCCTGGAAAGGCTTTAGGCGACGAGCGCCGCTTCGGTTTTTGCGCGGATCTCGTCCAGTGTGACGTCCGGCGCGGTTTCGACGATCTTCAAACCGCCCTCAACCACGTCGAACACGCCGAGGTCGGTGATGATGCGGTCGACGACGGCCTGGCCGGTGAGCGGCAGGGTGCAAGCTTTGAGGAGCTTTGTCTCACCGCGCTTGTTCGCATGGTCCATCACCACGACGACCCGTTTCACGCCCGCCACGAGATCCATGGCGCCGCCCATGCCCTTCACCAATTTGCCGGGGATCATCCAATTGGCGAGATCGCCGGTTTCTGAGACTTCCATCGCGCCCAGGATGGCGAGGTTGATGTGTCCGCCGCGGATCATGGAGAACGAGGTCGACGACGCGAAATAGGAGGTGCGGTCCAGTTCCGTGATTGTCTGTTTGCCGGCGTTGATGAGGTCAGGGTCCTCTTCGCCCTCCAACGGGAACGGGCCCATGCCCAGCATGCCGTTCTCCGATTGAAGGGTCACGTCCACACCCTCTGGGATGTAATTCGCCACCAAGGTGGGAATGCCGATGCCGAGATTGACGTAGAAGCCGTCTTCCAGCTCTTGCGCGGCGCGTTCGGCCATTTGATCGCGGGTCCAGGGCATGATCAGTCCTCGCTGCACTTTATGGGCTTCGTCACCACCTTATACGCCGCCATCTCATCTGGGGTCAGGTAGTAAATGTCCTCAGGCGGCGCAGCCTCGACGGTGAACCAGTAAAACGCCTCCGGCACGCCCATATCGTCGTAATAGTCGAGAAACAGGCGATGGTCGGGGTGGTCGGGCGCAATCTCGCGCGGACCGTAGCCGGCTGTGTCCCACCAGGAATGCACGCCGGCTTGGGCCCCGCATTCCGCGGTGCGCTCGACGCCTGCGAGGAACAGATCAACTGCGCCCGATTCGATCACCGAATTGGCGGCGAGCTCGGTCTTCAGGCCGCGCGCGCGCATCAGATAGGCGATTTGAAGATTGGTTTCGTCGTCAGAGGATCCCGGCATGTCGACGAAAACCAGAGTGTCGATGTCGGGATGTCGGTTGAGGAAAGTTTCGACGGTCTGAAGGGACGAGGTCTTGATTGAGCCGTAGAGCCGGGCCGTCGATCCGTCAGCCACCAGGGATAGAGGCGCATAGCGATCGCGCCCGACGCATCCGCTCATTGCGAGGAGGGCTAGACAGAACGCCGCGAAACGGCCTGGCGCCTTGGCTCGGCAATCGATCATGGCGCGTCCCTTTGCGGCGCTGCTGGAGCATAGGTCTCGCGCTCATTCATCGATGTCACAATAGTCCCAATCCGCAAAAATTTCCGCTAAACTTTGAGGGCTTTGGGCCGATTACGCATTGCGGACCGTGCGTTGCTCGATCCGTTTCTCGTGGTCGCCTTGCAGGACCCGCTGGACGAAGATGCCTGGCGTGTGGATGTGGTCCGGATCAAGCGCGCCGACGGGGACCAGCTCTTCGACCTCTGCGATCGTAATCTTGCCGGCCGTCGCCATGTCCTGATTGAAGTTTCGCGCGGTCTTCCGGAAAATCAGATTGCCCTGGGCGTCTCCTTTCCAGGCTTTGACCAGGGCGACGTCGGCGAGGAGGCCCGTCTCCAGGATATAGGTCTCGCCGTGGAAGTCCTTGTGCTCCTTGCCCTCGGCGATCACCGTGCCGACGCCGGTCTTCGTGTAAAAGCCGGGAATGCCGGCCCCGCCAGCGCGGCAACGCTCCGCCAGAGTCCCCTGGGGGTTGAACTCAAGCTCCAATTCTCCGGAGAGATACTGCCTCTCGAACTCCTTGTTTTCGCCCACATAAGACGAAATCATCTTCTTGATTTGGCGTGTTTCGAGCAACAATCCCAGGCCAAAACCGTCGACGCCGGCATTGTTGGAGATCACGGTCAGCTCCTTCGCGCCAGTGTCGCGAAGCGCGGCGATCAAAAGCTCCGGAATGCCGCAAAGCCCAAATCCGCCGGACATGATCGTCATGCCGTCGAAGACAAGTCCGTCGAGGGCGGCGGCGGCGTTGGCGAAAACCTTGTTCATACCCGCTGAATACGTCCGGCTGCATCGGTGTGCAACCTGAAGGCTGGGCGATTGTCGAAGGCGTGATCCAAGAGGCCGGTATTGCCGCACAGCGTGTAAGGCCCCTAGACTTCTCGCGCTTGGGTTGGGAGCTCTGTGCATGACCACGTTGGAAGATGTCGCGAGGAGAGCCGGCGTGTCCGCAAAAACCGTGTCGCGCGTTTTGAACAACGAACCGAATGTTCGCAGCGAAACGCGCGACCACGTGCTCGGTGTTGCGAAGGACATGGGATACCGCCCCAATCCGGCCGCCCGAAGCCTCGCCGGCGCGCGCAGCTTTCTGATCGCCCACCTCTACGACAATCCCAACGCCGACTACGTCGCGCGCGCCAATCGCGGGGTTTACGAGGCGAGCCGCCGCCATGGCTATTATCTGCTTCCGGAGCCGGTCGACTCCCGCGGCGCGGACCTGATCGCGCGGATCGAGACCTTCCTTGAGACCTCGCGCGTTGATGGAGTGATCCTAACGCCGCCCCTGTCAGACGATGCGGATATTGCCGCCCTACTGACGCACCGCGGCGTTCGGCACGTGCTTGTCTCGCCCGAACGCAGAACGGCCGGACAATCGTCAGTTTGGATGGACGAGGCCGAAGCGGGGGCGGTGATCACACGCCGGCTGCTCGAGCTGGGTCACAGGCGAATCGGGTTCATCGCCGGTCCGCCGCAGCACGGAGCGGCGTCTGACCGGCGGCGCGGCTATGAAGACGCTCTGAGAGACGCCGGCCTCGCGGCTGAGCCTGATCTCATTCGAGGGGGCGACTTCTCGTTGCGCTCCGGGTTGGAGCAGGGCGAGGCGCTGCTGGCGCTTGAGCAGCGTCCTACGGCCGTCTTTGCGGCGAATGACGACATGGCGGCTGGCGTTATGACGGCGGCTCTAAAGTCCGGCCTCGCGATTCCTGAAGACCTGTCGGTCGCGGGCGTTGACGCGTCCCAGATCGGCGCGGCCCTGTGGCCGCCTTTGACCACGATCCGTCAGCCCATCGGTGAGATGACGCGGCGAGCCGCCGATTGGCTGATGTCATATCCGCGCGACGGCGATGCGGAGCCGCTGGAGGAGCGTTTCGATTTCGAGCTGGTTGAGCGCGGCTCCACCGGTCCCGCGCGCTAGAGCCCTTTCATCCGAATTTGAGCCGCCTGAGCGCGGGAGTTTTGGGT
>CAZQZC010000018.1:0-27549 GCA_964597685.1 uncultured Hyphomonadaceae bacterium
CGCGTAAAGCCCGCCGCGAGCCAGCAGGTCGTCGTGACTGCCGTCCTCGATGATGGCGCCCTGATCCATGACGACGAGTCGGTCCATGGCCGCGATCGTCGAGAGGCGGTGGGCGATGGCGATCACCGTCTTGCCCTCCATCAGCGCGAACAGGCTGTCCTGGATCGCGGCCTCAACCTCTGAATCGAGCGCTGACGTGGCTTCGTCGAGGACCAGGATCGGAGCGTCCTTGAGAAAGATGCGGGCAATCGCGATGCGCTGGCGCTGGCCGCCCGACAGTTTCACCCCCCGTTCCCCGACATGGGCGTCGAGGCCGGACCGGCCCTCCTTATCGGCGAGATCGTGGATGAAATCGAGCGCATTGGCGCGCCCCGCCGCATCCAGGATCTCTGCGTCCGTCGCCTCGGGACGACCATAGGCGATGTTTTCCCGGATAGAGCGGTGCAAGAGCGACGTGTCCTGCGTCACCATCCCGATCTGGGCGCGCAGAGCGTCCTGGCTCAGCGTGCGAATGTCGCGCCCGTCGAGCAGGACACGGCCGCGCTCGACGTCGAAGAACCGCAACACCAGATTGACGAGCGTCGTCTTGCCCGCGCCCGAGCGGCCGACGAGACCGATCTTTTCGCCGGGCTTGATGTCGAGTGTCAGCCCCTCGATGACGCCGCCGCTTTTGCCGTAATGGAAGCATACGTCTTCGAAGCGCAGCGCGCCCTCGGCCGTCGCCAGGGGCTCCGCATCCGCATCGTCGACCACGTCCCGCGGAACCGTCAGCATCTTCATCCCATCGAACATGACGCCGATATTCTCAAACAGCGCCGAGACCTCCCACATGATCCATTGCGACATGCCGTTGATGCGCAAGGCCAGGCTGACGCCCACAGCCAAAGCTCCGGCTGTCGTCTCGCCGCGCATCCAGAAGCCGATCCCCATGGCCGCGATGGCGAGGATCAGGGCGCAATTGGCCGTATAGACCAACGCCTGGAACAGCGTGACCAGCCGCATCTGCGGGTGCACCGTTTGCAGGAAGGAATCCATGCTCTCTCGGGCGTAGGATTCCTCCCGCCCGGCGTGGGCGAACAACTTCACGGTTTGGATATTGGTGTAGGAGTCGACCACGCGCCCCGTCATGGCCGAGCGCGCATCGGCCTGAAGCTCAGCAATCTTCCCGAGCCGGGGCACGAAATACCAGATCATGCCGGCATAGGCCGCCGTCCAGACCGCCAGGGGGATGACCAGCCGAATGTCGGCCGCCGCCAACAGCGCCACCATGGAGATAAAGAAAACGACCACGTAGACGAAGACGTCCAGCAGCTTCATCACCGTCTCGCGCACCGCCAGCGAGGTCTGCATGACTTTGGTGGCGACCCGGCCGGCAAACTCATTGGCAAAGAAGCCGAGCGACTGACCCAGCAGCCAGCGGTGCATCCGCCAACGCGCGCTCATGGGCAGATTGCCGATCAGGGTCTGGTGAAACACAAGCGACCAAGCGAGATGCGCCAGCGGCAGGATCAACACGACAAGCGCGCCCATGGCGAACAGGGTCGCTCCCTGACGCTCGAGGAAGCCTTCCGGGTCTTCAGACGACAGCCAATCAACGATGGAGCCCAAGAACCCGAACAGCAGCACTTCGCCGATGGCGATCCCAGCCGCCAAAACCGCAACGGCGAGCAGCCACCAGCGGGCGTCTTTCACATAGTGCCAGCAAAACGCCGCCAGCTCGCCCGGCGGCCGTGTGGCGCGGGTTTCTGGGAACGGCTCAAGCCGGCGTTCGAAGAGGCCAAACATGACGCGGTGTGTGAGCCTTTCGCCGCCGCGGGGCAAGCCGCGGATCGATCACGCTTGCGACGTTCGGCTCAGGCGCCGGTGCGGGAAGATCAGACATGGATCGGACGATTTTCGTCAGGCGCGCCGGGGATAAGCCGCCGCCTATCCCCGCTCTCTGAGCACCCGCGCCTTCTCGCGATCCCAGTCCCGTTTCTTCTCGACGTCGCGCTTGTCGGGCGCCCGACGCCCCGTGGCGAGGCCGACGAGCACCTTCGCAACGCCCTTGTCGTTGAAGTACAGCTTAAGCGGCACAATGGTGCGGCCTTGGCGCTCGACGGCTTGGGCGAGACGGGTCCGTTCCCTTGTTTTTACGAGCAATTTCCGCTTCCGCTTGGGTTCGTGGTTGAACCGATTGGCCGCGGTGTAGATGGGTATGTCCGAATTGATCAGCCACAGCTCGCCATCCTCGATGCTGGCATAGGACTCAGCGATGTTCGCCCGCCCTTCGCGCAGGGATTTGACCTCAGAGCCACGCAGAACAAGTCCGGCTTCCAGGGTGTCTTCAATGCTGTAATTGCGCCGCGCAGCCCGGTTCTCAGCAACCAGCCCATCGCCGCGCCCTTTCGTTTGCGCCATAAAATCAGGCCTCTAGCCCCGCTTTGGCGAGCGCCGCATCAACGGCGTCCCGCGCTTTGTCGTCTGGAGGCAAGATGGGGAGGCGGACCTCCGGATCACAGAGGCCAAGTTTCGACAGCGCATATTTGGTCGGCCCAGGGCTGGCGCTTGCGAACAGGGCGGCGTGCAGGTCTGCGAGACGGTCTTCGATGGCCCGGGCGCCGTCGAGATCGCCCGCATTGATCTTGCCGTGCAGCTCCGCACAAAGCTCCGGCGCAACATTCGCCGTCACCGAGATGCACCCAGCGCCCCCCATGGCGCGGTGACCGAGGGCGGAGGGGTCGTCGCCGGAAAGCTGAATAAACTCAGGACCGCATAGCGATCTATGCTTCGTCACCCGCGAGAGGTCGCCCGTCGCATCCTTGATCCCGATGATGTTCGGGTGCGCCGCCAAACGGCCCAGTGTTTCTGGCAGGATGTCGGACGACGTGCGCGAAGGGACGTTGTAGACGATCAGCGGCATCTCCACCGCATCCGCCACAGCCCGGAAATGCGCCTCCAGCCCGCCCTGGCCGGGTCGGTTGTAATACGGGCAAACCACCATCGCAGCGTCCGCCCCCACCGCCTTGGCATGCCTGACGAGCCCGATCGCCTCCGACGTCGAATTCGATCCGCAGCCTGCGATCACAGGAACCCGCCCGCCCGCGGCCTGGACGCAAAGCTCCAACGCGGCTTCATGCTCAGCATGGCTAAGGGTCGCCGACTCCCCGGTCGTGCCGCACGGCACCAGAGCCGCAGAACCGGCCTTAATTTGCCGCTCAATCAACGCTACATACCGGTCTTGGTGAATGGCGCCTTTCGTGAATGGCGTAATCAGGGCGGGAATGGAGCCTTTGAACATTATGCAAACCTGGAGAGTCGGTGGACGAACCAGCGCCAATAGCGCAGCTGAACGCATTTGGCACGGGTCCCGACGTCGGAGCCGAAATGGGACCGCCGCAATCCTGGCGGCGACCCTGGCGTCATGTCTCGCTTTCACCAGCCAAGCGTCAGCCACGCCTCCGAGCCCAAGCGCCAAACCCGCTCAGCTCGTGGCGTCCCGAATTGTATCCACCCAAGACGCCGCCACGCTGCACCAAGCGCTTCGCGCGGCGGACGACTTCAATTGGACGCGGGTCGCCCGCCTCCGACGGGAGGCGCGGGACCAAACAGTTGAAGACATTATTGTTTGGCTGCTGGCGACGTCGGATTCCGATCTCTTGGGCTTCGACGGCTTGGACCAAGCCCTCGTCCGGTTATCGGACTGGCCTCGAAGCACGACGATACGCATCGCGGCCGAGGAAAGAATCGCAGACAGCGCCCTCTCCCACACTGAGCGGATCGCTTGGCTCCAATCATCCGGGCCCGTATCAGGCGCCGGAAAGGCCGCGCTCGCAGCATCGCTTGCGGCTGAAGGGCGTCGGGACGAAGCCGTCGCAGCCGCGCGCGAAGCCTGGCGCAACCATAGCCTAGACGACCGGACCACGGACGCCCTTTTGAGCGCTTATCGCGGCGATTTCAGCGCCGACGATCACAATGCCAGGGCCGATTTCCTTCTTTGGACCAGCCAATTCTCAGCCGCCCGCGATCTCAAGCCTTTGTTGTCAAGCGGGCGGAGAGCTTTGGTTGACGCCCGGATCGCTCTCGCGAGACGGTCGCGCGGGGTCGACGCGGCGGTCCGTGCGGTGCCGGACTCGCTCCAAAACGACCCAGGCCTCCTCTACGACCGCGCCAAATGGCGCCGTCGCGCCGGTTTGGCGGACAACGCCACGCCGCTGCTGGTTCAGATTAACGGCGAAGCGGTCCCGACGGTTGGCCGCGACAATCTGTGGGACGAACGCCGGCTCGCTGTGCGCCGGGCCCTTCGGGACGGAGATTATCGAACGGCCTATGCGCTGGCCGCGCCGCATGGCCTATCGAGCGGCGTCGATTTCGCCGAGGCCGAGTGGATTTCAGGCTGGATCGCCCTGCGCCTCAACAATGATGCAGACCGCGCGCTCGGCCATTTCGCGGCTCTGCGCCAGGGCGTGTCGACGCCGGTCAGCGCGTCGCGGGCGGATTACTGGCGCGGGCGCGCCTTGGACGCGATGGGGGACGAGACCTCCGCTGACGGCGCTTATCGCCTCGCAGCTCAGCACAAGACCGTGTTCTATGGGCAATTGTCCGCCGCGCGTGTCGGCGAGACGCGCATCGCCCTGCCCGACCCGGTGACGCCGACGGATGCCGATCGATCTCTATTTGAAAACAAGGCGCTGGTTCGCGCGCTCCGTCTTTTGGGCGAAACCGGCGACGAATCGCTTTTCCGACGGTTTGCGTTCCACCTCGACGATCAACTGGAGACCCCGGTTGAACAGGAATTACTGGCGGAGATCGCCCGGGCGTTCAACAGACCGGATGTCGGCGTGCGTGGAGGAAAGGCGGGCATCGCCAGGGGCGTTATCTCCACAGGCACCGCTTATCCCCTGATCGACTTGCCGCAGCGCCCGGCGCAGAGCGTCGAAGACGCTTTTGTTCTCGCGCTGTCGCGTCAAGAAACCGAATTGAACCCGCGCGCCATATCACCGGCGAACGCCCGCGGGCTGATGCAATTACTGCCGTCCACGGCGCGTAGCGTCGCCCGACGCCAGGGGCTGCCGTATCGACAATCCTGGCTGACCGACGACCCCGATTACAATGTCCGGCTTGGCGCCGCCCACCTTGACGAATTGCTGGACGCCTTCAACGGCTCCTACATCATGACGGCGGCGGCCTATAACGCCGGCGCCTCTCGGCCGCGCGCCTGGATCGAGGCCTATGGGGATCCACGCCGCGGGGAAATCGATGTCGTGGACTGGATTGAGTTCATTCCGTTTTCGGAAACGCGAAACTACGTCCAACGCGTTCTTGAGAACGTTCAGGTTTATCGCGCTCGATTGCAGCAAAGCGACCAAATCCAACTCGACAGCGACATCAGGCGCGGCGCGCTCAGATAGGCGCGGCCAGGATCTCCGCGTAAACGCTTGGGTCGACATTGCCGCCACTGACGATGACGCCGATCCGTTGTTCCCGCATCTCATCCGGCGCGCCTCGCAGGACCGACGCCAGGGCGACCGCGCCGCCAGGCTCGACAACGATCTTCAGATGCTTGAACGCGAAGCGCATCGCCGCGCGCACCTCGTCGTCAGTGACCGCGACCCCGCCGGCCAAGCGCGTCGAATTGATGGCGAACGTGATCTCCCCGGGGGTCGGTGTGAGGATCGCATCGCAAATGGATGTCGCTCCGGGCTCGATGCCGACGCGGCGCCCCGCAGCGAGAGACGTTCGATGATCGTCAAAACCGACCGGTTCAGCAGACCAAAGTTTGGTTTCCGGACTGAGCTGGCTGAACACCAGCGCGGCGCCGGCGATCAATCCCCCCCCGCCAGCGCAACAGATGACATGGTCCAACGGCGCGCCGTCGTCTTCCGCTTGACTGACAAGCTCCAGACCCACTGTCCCCTGGCCGGCGATGATGTCCGGATCGTCGTATGACGGGACGACAATCCAGTCGCGCTCAGCGGCGATGCGCGCTGCCATCTCTTCCCGATTCTCGGATTCCCGTTTGTAGAACAGGATCTCCGCCCCGTCGGCGCGCACGCCGTCCACCTTCACGCCCGGCGCATCCGAGGGCATGACAATCAGCGCCGACAAGCCGAAATGGCGTGCGGCGCGCGCAACGCCTTGGGCGTGATTGCCTGACGAGAACGCCACAACGCCCTTAGTCGCGCGGCCGTCGGACAGTTTGGAGAGGCGGTTCATTGCGCCGCGGATCTTGAAGCTTCCGGTGACCTGAAGACATTCAGGCTTAACAAGAATCTCGGCCCCAGCCGCCTTATCGAGCGCCGGATTGCGCAAAACGGGCGTCCGCACCGCCACAGGCGCCACGCGGCGCTCGGCCGCCACCACATCTTCGAAAACGGGCGGTGGTCTCACGGACGAACGCAAGCGCGAACGCCGATAACCGGCGTGATGGTCTGCCAGCCTTCTGGGTCGGTGCGCACGATGCGGCCCGAGGAAATTCTCTGGCCGTCGATCAAGTCCTCGCCAGGCGTAAATTGCAGCTCGACGCCGCCGTCTCCGTCGAGGAATTGATAGGCCAACTCGGTGCGGAACTGCCCGAACAATTCACCGGTGGCCGAAACTTCGGCGAGATCAACCGCTTCATCGCCGATCAGGATCATCGCCCGCCGCGTGGCGGCTTTAGAGAAGAAGGTGAACTTGGATATGTCGGTCTGACTCCAGAGGAACAGGCCGCACTCCCCGTCCGCCAAACGCTGCGAGGGCAAGCCGATGTCGGGCGCTTCGACCGCCACAGTGTTCGGCTGGGTCGTCTCGTCGTTCGATCCGCTGCTGACGCAGGCGCAGAGCGCCAACGCCGTCGTGACGGTTGTCAGGTAATGGCGCATTCTCAGCCTAGCCTCCCAAATTGGCTTGTCGCCGGTAGACGAACGCGTCGTCTTCGAAGTCAAATCCAAGGCTGGACAGAGCCGCAGCGAAATCAGGGTCTGCTGTCCGCGCTGTAGCTTTCAAAGTCGACGTTTCGGCAAAACCCGCGCGAAGGGTCGCCTCGAATTCGTCCCCAGCGCCGGATACAGCCTCCGCCGGTATCAGCAGCATCGCCCCGTCGCAGGCGATTGCGCCCTGGATTTCACCGAACGACTTGCCGACCGCGGCGGCGAGATTGGCCAACACGTCGGTCGCGACCGTTCCACGCGCGGCGTCGCAGCGCCCGCCGGAGAAACGCAGAACATCGGCTCGCACGCGAACAAATCCGCCAGCGGCGCGAACAACGTCCGTCAGGCCGCGCAATTCCTCGACCCGCGCTTCCGCCCGCAATCCCTCCAAGGCCACGCCGCCGGCGCCGGTTGTGACGATTCCGGTCCCCCGCCCCGGAGGCCCGCTCCAGTCGATCCGATATGACAAGCGGCCTGACATCAAGGCGCCAGGCCTGATCCGGAGCTGAACGTCGCCAATCGGCTGAGCGCCAAAGGCCAATCCGTCTAACCGCCCATTCCAGACGCGCCCGCGCGCTTCGCGCCAGTTCAAGCCATAGGCTTCCGCACCGGCGCGCTCCATCACGAAAGACAATGGCGTCGAGGCGACGATTGCGCCGACCAGCACCACCAGAAACACGAATCCCAAGGCGAGCGTCCGCCCCATCATCCGCCTCCAGCAAATTCGATCGTCGCTCGGACACCCTCGCCACGCTGCACGATTGTCGCGGAGCGCACTTCGCCGCCAGGCTGGGTGCGCACCTCTCTCAGCCAAGCAAAAATCAAGCGCGGATCGGCGTCGTCCATGGCGATGACCAAACCGCCGTCCGACCCAGACTGGATCCGCGAAACCGACAGGCCGCGGTCCCGCGCGAGACCGGTGGCGTAGACGCGAAAATCCGACCTTGCAGCGGCGGGAGACGCGGTCTCCGGCGGCGCCGTCATGATCCCCAGCCGAACTGTGTCGAAGCTCGCGACGGCGCGCTCATATCGAGACTTCGCCTCGGACCGCGCACTGCTCAGGGGAACGAGGATGCCTTGAACGACGAGCACAAAAAGCGCCAATATGGCGGCTGAGCCGATCAGTAAACGCTCCCGCGGCGCACGCTCTGACCACCACGTCATCATCGGGCCGGCTCCACGCGCACGTCGCCGACGACCCGCCCGCCAACCTGGCGCGCGTCGCCAATCCTCACAGAAAGGCCCGCCGTCTCGATCGCAGCCTTCAATCCGGAATCGTCGCCATAGTCGGCGTAAGCGATGCTGGCGATCAAGGCGCGATCCACAGCGGAGTATCGGAGAGATTGGATGGTCGCGCCTTCAAGCGCGTCGGACGCCTCATAGAGCGCCGCAGTGGCGACCAGGAAATCGAGGCCGACATCCGCACCGCCTACGGCGCGCCGCCGCCGGATAGCGGCTGCAGGATCCCCGGGTCGCGGATCGGACGGAAAAGCGGCTGCATAGGCGGCCGAGGCTTCGGACCGAAGCCGCGCGCTTTCCGCATCAAGCGCCCGCATCTCCAGGAAATTCACCAGCAGAAAACCGACCAAAGCCGAGGCCGCCAAAGCGGCGCCAACGCGCCATCGGTGAAAATCCGACATGTCGACCCGCCGGCGACGCGTGAACGCCCCCTGACGCAGATCGATCGGATGGGGAGAGGCCTCCCGCCATTCCGCGAGTTGGACCAGCGCATCATCGGCCGACGCCCAGCCGTTCTCCGCGGGTTGGACCCCGAGCCGGCTGGACAGGGCGTCGCCAAACACTTCGGCGTCTTGAGGCGCCAAGGCTTGCATGAGGTCGTCCGGCAGATCCGGATCAATGCAAAAACGACGCGTCCCGTCTGAAACGATCACGCCGCCCGGACAATCGGCGACGAGCGGGCCTTCGGGAATGATGGATTGCGGGGCGACGAGTTCCGCGACCCCGTCCAGATCACGGGCCCGAAGAATGTCCAACCATGCCGCCATCCGCTCTCGCGACGCGACGCAAATGAGCCGTTCGGCGTCAATGGCCTTGGGACCGAGCGCCGCGTGGGTCGCCTCCACCGGCTCGCCGAGATCGTCTTCCACTGCGAAGGGCGCGGCGCGTAGCGCTTCAGCTTCGGACCGCGCCGGCAGGGGCGCGCTCAGCAAAGACACGTCGACCCCGGGAAGAAACAGCGTCAGGAGGTCGTCGCGACCAAGGCGCACATCGTCGACAACGCTCCACCCCTGCCCGTCGCGAACGGCGAAACGCATGCGCTCGTCCGCATCGGCTGGCATGAATGCGAATGCGCGGCGCGCCATCAACTCTCTCCGTAAATCCTCTGAACAATCGCAAGCGGTTGCCCGTCATTTACGGCGTAAAGCACGCGAAACGGCACGACGCCATCCCGGAAAGCCGCGAGTCCTCGAAGCTCAAAATGGCTCGATTGGACACCAAGGAGATCGATGCGCCGACTGTCCGGCGCGATCTCCTCTATCTCCGGTAAGGAGAGAAACTCCCCCGCCGACTGCCATCCCTGCAAAGGGCGTTCACTGATGATGATGCGCGCCGTTTCCACGTCGAGCTCTCCCGATAGAGCGGCGGACAACAGCGCGGCCTGATCGATGCGAAGCGTATTCACGTTCAGCGCTGTCTCGCGCCGTTCAGGACGGACGCAAACGAGCGCCCGAAGGGATTCGATCAATTCCTGGGAATAGCCCGACACCGCGCGCAATTCCGATAGGTCCGCCATGGGCTGGTTTGCGGCGCGATAGGGCGGGACTTGCGTGGTGTAAAATCCGTCCTCGGCGCCGCGCGTGCGCGGGGTTTGATCTGCGTCGATCCAATCCGCCGCCGCCTCGGCGAGCGCGCGCGCATCCGATTCAGGCACGCCTGCTGCTTCGAGCACGATCTGATACCGGTTGAGAACTTCGGATGCGCCGGCGCCTTCTTCGGCGCTCTCCTCACCGCCAAGAACGTTGAGATTGAAGCAATTTGTCGCATCCTCCAATCGAGCCGTAATGAACCCGCCGTCAAGTTCGAAGCGTATGGGCGCGCCGAGGACTTCGGCGTTCGCCTGGGTCAACCGACCTGCCGTGGCGAGCGTCAGGCCCGTGATGACGTTACGGCCCAGTTCTTCTGCGCCTTGCGCATACCAAAAGCTGATCGCGCGATCGTCGGCTGCGCGAGATCGCTGCACAGCGCGCGTCGCGCCTTCGACCATAACCAGGGCGGCGGCCGACATAACCGCGATCAACAATAATGTGGACAATAGCGCCGCCCCAGTGTCGCGCCGGGTCGTCATGAGCGGCCGCCCATGAGGAATGTCTGCCGCAAAGACCCGCCAGTCTCCATGAAAAACGTCAGCTCAACGGCTTCAGGTCCAGCGCCTGGGGCGACGCCGACATCCCAGGACTCGAACCGAACCTCCTCTCGGATAAAAGCGATCTCCACGGCCTGAACATCGGTCAGGATGATTCGCTCGTCGACGGGCGTCGCGCGCGTGGCGTCGGCGCGAAGCGCCGCAGTGCGAATGATCTGTCCGTCGTCAAAGCGATAGACGACACGCTGCAATCCGCCACGTTGAAAGACGCCGTTCGGATTTTCCCAGCCATTGCGAACCACCTGGAGGAAGACCCCGTTAAGGTCAGGCGGGCCGCCGACCAGGCTTCGGGGGCCCCGGAAGTCGTCTGGCGCCGACACGGGGCGGTTCACCGACGCCGCAATATCGTTGCGTAAAAGCGCGGCTGTGAGATCCAGGGAGCGCAGCCGTTCGCCCCGCTCCGACAGGATGCGCTGGTTGTTCAGGGTCGATACCAGCGCTGCGCCGCCAGCGCTCATCAAGAGCGCCAAGGCGAACAACGCGATTAACGTCTCAACGAGCGTAACGCCGGCGGAGGAGCCCAGTTTCATTGCACGATCGCCTTCAGCGTGCGCAAGCGTGCAATCGTCGGGGACTCAGACGACGCAGCAGTCACTTCAACTTCGATGATCGCCAAGCCCTGCCGCGGGCTCTCAGAAATGATCCTGCGCCATCGATAGTCGCGCCCCATTTGGGTCTCGTCGCCCTCGCTGACGCCCAGAACGACAGGGTTGGGATCAATTAAAGCGTCCGCCAGCACGTTCTCCGCGACAATGCGGGCCAGGAAGCGCGCTTCAACATCGCGTCCCGTCGCCAGGGACTGCGATCCTGCGCGCATCAAGCCCAATACGCCGAGCGAGAACACACCGAGCGCGACGACGACTTCGATAAGGCTGAACCCCTTCTCAGAAGTCATCTGCGACCTCGACACGAACGTCGCCCGCCGCGCTGACGTCCAAACGGACGCGATCTCGCGAGCGTTCCAAGACAATCTGGCCAGGCGTTACGCCGCCAAGCGGATCGACATACATTTCAGGCCAATCCTCGGGCCACGCGTCCACCGGATCCGCGAGCCGGAACTCAATGAGCATGTCATTCGGCAGGCGCCGCGTCTGGCGGGTCGGGACCCAAACACGGCCGCGGCGCACCATGACGGTGTAGGTCCCAAGTTCGGCGTTGATGTCGACGCCAACAGAGCGGCCCGACATAATCGCCTGGTCAGCGGAAGCTCGAAGAATTGTCGCCAACCGCTCGGCCTCGGCCTCGATCACCGATGCGCGTTGCGGAACTGAAGCGATCACGACGCTCGAGGCCAGCCCGACCACGAGCATGACCATCAGAATTTCGACCAACGTGAAACCCGCGTCGCGCCGGCCGGTACGAACGGCGTTACTCCCAATTGCCGATATCCGCATTTTCTTCCTCGCCGCCCTCTTGGCCGTCGGCTCCTAAGGAGAACAGATCGAACGCGCCCCCGCTGCGTTCGCCTGGCACGATGTATTGGTAAGGATTTCCCCAGGGATCGACGGGGACGTTTTGAACAAAGCCGCCGCGCGGATAGAGCGACGGATCGCGCAATCCGTCGGGGCGATCCGACAAGGCCTGAAGGCCTTGAGCCTCGGTGGGGTAGTCGAACATTTGTAAGCTGTAGCGATCGAGCGCCTGAGACAATGCGGCAATGTCCCCGCGGGCCTTCGTTGTTTGCGCCTGCGTGCGCGCGCCTAGCACATTGATCAGCACCACTGTCGAAAGGAGGCCGATAATGAACACGGCGACCATGATCTCGGTGAGCGTGAAGCCAGCGTCGCGGCGTCGCTTGGTCTGAATTGGCATGAGCGGTCTCCAAAAGATGTCAGCCTATGGCGATTGAGTTGAGTTGCAGGATCGGAAGCATGATGGCGAGCACGATGAGCGCCACAAGACCGCCGAGCAGAACGATGATCAGCGGCTCGAGCAGACCAAGCGCAACAGCGGAGGCCTGTTCAAACTCGTCTTCGAGATAATCGGCGCCTTTGGACATCATGCCCGGCAGGTCGCCGCCCGCTTCCCCGCTGGCGGCGAGATGGGTGAGCATGGGCGGGAAAAGCTCAACTTTGCGCATGGCGCGCGCCAAAGACCCGCCCTCGCGGACGCTGGCCATGATCTCCTTCACCGCGTCCTGAAACACCAGATTGCCGAGCGATCCGCGGGCCGCGGCCAAACCGTCCAAAACGGGCGAACCGCTCGACAGCAAGGTTGAAAAGGTGCGCGCGAAACGCGCCGCGCTCACAGTGCGCAAGAGCTTGCCCAATACGGGGACTGAGAGAACAAATCCATCCATTTGACGTTTGATCGCGGGAACCCGCACTGCGCGCGATATCGCCAACGCGGCCGCCGCGACCAGCAAAACAGCGATCAAGCCCTGGTTTCGGAAGAAATCGGAGACGCCTATGACGGCGTTGGTCAGCGGCGGCAAATCCTGGCCGAACGTATTGAATTGTTCGACGACGCGAGGCACGACAAACGTCATCAAAGCGGCGATCACCAAGAGCGCGACGACACCCAGGACCGCTGGGTAAATCAAAGCAGCTTGGACTTTGCGGCGGACCTTTTGCGATCGTTCCAGATAGGCCGCCAACCGCTCCATCACGTCGCCCAACCGGCCGGAGCTTTCGCCGGCCGCAATGATGGACCGATACAGCGCCGGAAACGCAGACGGCGCCTGGGCCAGGGCCTCGTGAAAGCGGTACCCCTCCGTCACGCTGGAGCGTACCGACAGAAGAAGCCGCCGGGTTGCGGGTCGTTCGGATTGACTGGCGACGGCGCCGATGGCCTCCTCCACGGGCGCGCCAGACTGGATCAGCATCGCCAATTGACGCGTCGCCAAAACACGTTCCGACGAAGGAAGACGCGATTGCCGGGACGCCAGAAGCCCGCCGCGCGAGTTTTCCGACGTCTCGTTCACCTTCAGCGGCGTCAGCTGTCGCAGCCGGAGCTCCTTGCGGGCGGACCGGGCGCTGTCGGCCGAGATGGTCCCGGTCGTGCGCCGACCGTCCGGACCAATGGCGAGATATTCAAACGCCGCCATCGACCTCGCCGTCCTTCCGACACACCCTTAGAACTTCTTCCGGGCTTGTCTGACCCGCGAGCACATGCGTGCGGCCGCTGTCAAACAATGTGTCGCAATCTGCAAACGCGGCTTGCTCGATGTCCTGCTCGTTGGCGCCGTCATTGATCATTCGGCGCAAAGGCCCATCGACGACCATCAATTCGTACACGCCAAGCCGCCCATTATAGCCCGTCCCACCGCACGAAATGCATCCGTGGGGGCGACAAAACGTTGTTGGGTCATCCGCCTTGAGCCGCATGAGGCGCCGGGTGGCTTCGTCGGGCTCGTAGGCCTCCTTGCAGACCGAGCACAGCCGTCGCACCAATCTTTGCGCCAAGACAGCCCGCACGGTGGACGACAGCAGAAACGGCTCCACGCCGATGTCGCGCAGACGCGTGACCGCCGCCGCCGCGCTGTTGGTGTGGACCGTCGAGAGGACGATGTGGCCCGTCAACGAGGACTGAACTGCGATCTGCGCCGTCTCCGGGTCTCGAATCTCGCCGACCATGATCACGTCGGGGTCCTGGCGAAGGATCGCGCGCAAACCCGCGGCGAAGGTCATACCCACCTTCTCGTTCACTTGGGTTTGGCTGACCCCGTCGAGGCCATATTCGATCGGGTCCTCAACCGTCAGAATGTTGCGCTCCCCGTCGTTCAACAGCGTCAACGCCGTATACAATGTGGTCGTCTTGCCCGACCCCGTCGGCCCGGTGACAAGGATAACGCCGTTCGGCTCCGACAGAGCGGTCTTGAACCGCTCAAGCGTGTCAGGAGCCATGCCGAGATCTTCAAGATCAAGGCGTGCGTGGTCTTTATCGAGCAGTCTCAGCACCACACGCTCGCCATAGCGAGACGGCAACGTCGACACCCGAACATCGATCGAGCGTCCGCCAATTGTCAAAGAGATCCGCCCGTCCTGCGGCAAACGTTTCTCCGCAATATCAAGGCGCGCCATGACTTTGATCCGCGAGACCAGAGGCGGGGCGAGGCGCCGGGTTGGCGTCAACACCTCCTGCAACACCCCGTCAATCCGATAGCGGATTGAGAGCTTGTCTTCGTAAGGCTCCACATGGACGTCTGAAGCGCGGCGTTTGACGGCTTCGTAGATCAGTCCGTTGATCAACCGGATGACCGGCGCGTCGTCGTCTCCGTCCAAGAGGTCAGCCGTTGGCGGGATGCCGTCAACGAGGCTTTCGAGATCATCCTGGCCCGCGACGGACGCCTCAGCTTCTTCGCCGTCGAGGTCGGAGCGCGCATAGACTTCGGAGAGGTGGCGATCAAAATCCGCCGGGCTGAGCGCTTGGAGCGTGAATGCGCGGCCAAGAACGCGGCGCGCCTCGACAAGGCTGAACGGATCCGCCCCTGTCCTGACGCCGACCTGCAAGCCGCTGTCGCTCGGCATCACGACGAGGCCTTTGTCCTTGGCAAAGGCGTATGTGAGTCTGCGATCGGTCGTCTGCGACATCGCTTTACACTCTAACTGGCCAGCCGGTTTCAAAGCGTCGACGACGCGTTACGATCCGGCGTTGTCCTCTTCGGTAACGGGCGGTTCGTCGTTCAGCAAGTCTGTAACAAAGCGGTCCAGAGACGAGGTTCCACTTGGACTGGCGAGTATTTGCTGGGCGTGCAGGTAGCGGTAGTTCCGCTCCGTAGCAGACCGCGAATCTTCCTCGGTTCGAACAATTGTCGGGCGAATGAACACCATCAAATTGCTTGTCGAAACAGAGCGCCCCTCGGAGCGGAACAAGCGCCCAAGTCCTGGAATATCGCCAAGCAATGGGACCTTCTCTACGCTCACCGCCTCTTCTTCCTGAATCAATCCACCAAGAACGATCAGCTCGCCATCTTCCGCCAGCACGCTGGTTTGAATAACGGACCGGTTCAAAATGAAGTCCGCGCTGATGGCGCCAGGCGTAGGCGAGGCGATGCTCGACACCTCCTGCGATATATCAAGTCGAACCGTCTCGCCCTCGCCGATGCGTGGGGTGACGTTCAGGATAACCCCCACTTCCCGCCGCTCGGTGGTGACGAAGGGATTGACGTTCGCATCTCCCAAGACGCCGCCAGACGTGATCGGGATCTCTTGGCCAACCGACAATTGGGCGATCTGATTGTCGAGGGTCATCACCGACGGCGTCGAGAGAATGTTCGATTCGGTGTCTTCCTCGACAGCGTCGATAATCACGCCGAACAAGGTGTCGCCGCTTTGACCGCCAATACCTGCAAGCAGGCCGGCAGGGCCAAGCAGAGACGCCAGTGCGGCGTCGGTGAGCGCAGATCCGCCCGCATCGTCGCCAAGCGCCGCGTCGGCCTCCGTCAAAGCGCCAGTCAGCGCAAGCAGGTTAGGCGTCGATTGCGAGAAGTTCGTGGATACGAACGGCACATCGCCGTCGTCCGAGGCGAGGACGAATTGAAGGCCCAATTGTTTTGCAGCCGTATCCGACAGCTCAACGATAATCGCTTCGACAAGAACTTGCGGGCGGCGAACATCCAGTTCCGAAATCACGCGCTCCATCGCGATCAGGGTCTCATAATCCGCACTGACCACGAGGGAGTTCGTCGGCTCGTGGTGCGAAATTCTCGACCGGCGCTCGTCATTTGAGCTGGCTTGCGGCGCTTGGTCGGCGATTGACTGCCCAACGGCGTCTAGAATCGGAACGATCGTTTCGGCGTCGCTGTGCAGAAGGGGAAAGATCCGCAAATTGTCGCGAACTGGATCGGTCTCATCGAGCTGCGCCGCGACGGACTTCGCCTGCGCGACCGCAAAATCATCGCCCCGGATGATGATGGAATTGCTTGTCTCGGCGGCGACAACCGTGAAATTCGACCGAAATCGCTCCTCGTTTCGACCACCCTGAAGATCGCTGAGAATTCTCTGCATCTCAGCGGCCGGCACGTTGCGCAGCGCAAGCGTCTCCGTAATCGTTCGATCTCGATCAAGCTCAGCGATGACAGCCCGGACCTTGTCGAGGTTCGACGCGTAATCCACGACCACCAGCGTATTGGCGTTGGGATTGGCCACCACCTGTCCTTGCGGATCGGTGAGCGGTTTGACCATCTGCGCGGCTTCGGCGGCGTTGAAGTTAGAAAGCTTAATGATTTCCGTGACGAACGCGTTCGGCCCAACACCGCCGATGGCTGCTTCGCCGACGGCGTTCTGTTCCGGAACGATCCTGTAAACGCCCCGTCCCTCTGGGACTGCGGCGAAGCCGTGAATACGCAGCGTCGAGAGGAAAACCTGAAAGACGTCGGATGTGGTTAGCGGCGTTTGGGACGTCACCGTCACTTTGCCTCTAACGTCGGGATGCACAATGAACGTGTAGCCCGTCACCATCGACACGTCTTCGATGAGGGCGCGCATCTCGACATCGTTCAAGTTGATGACGTGACGCTCGGCCGACGGCGCTTCCATGTCGTCCGCATGCGCCGCGAACGCCGTGGATAGGCAAAGCGTGGCGAGCAGGGTGGATCGCGTCCGCATCATCGTTCCTCCCTCGTGAGGTCAATCGTGTGGGACAGCCGGTTTCCATCACGTAAAAGCGTCAAACGCAGCGTCCCCCCGCCCTCAAGGCGTTCGAAAAGGGTTTCCGGGTCAATCGTGGCGATATCCTGGCCGTCTACGGAGACGATTTCGTCATCAGGCTCAAGCCCCGCATCGGCAAGGACGCCGGAGCCGCTGGCGGAGACGATCCGGTATCGTTGAACGCGCCCTCCCTCTCGGATCGGCACAAAGCGCGCCTCCCGAAGTAAAGCGTCCGGCGATACGCGCCCACGGCCGGAAGCGGCGGAGCGTTGATCTGACGCCGATTCACGCTCGGATTGTTCAGAAGGCTCAGTCGGGTTTGGTCGGTCGGCGCCCAAAACGTTCAGCGCGCCGTCCGGCGACATGGTCAAGCTTTCCAGCTCTCCCCGACGGTCGATGACCACGCGGCCCGCCAAAATACGAGACACGGTCACGCCTGGAAGAACTTCGTCGCCAACACGATAGGCCGCCTGGCGCTTGTCCGGTGTCAGGATATACGCCGTTCCTTGCTGCTCGTCCGTCGCAGCGCGCACCCCTGAGAGTACAAGATTGAGGCTCGTTTCGGGCGCTTCGATTTCGGCCGGGTCTTCGACGATCTCGATCGGCGCATCGCTTGAGAACGGATCAAGCTGCGTCAGCACTCCGAGGTTCGCCGCAACGACGGGCCGTGCGGACGTTTGGCTGATGATCGACCTGCTGGGCCCAGCCTGGCTGACCGCGCCCGATGCATCGACGATCAGCCAGAAAAGACGGGCGCCGACCAGGCCCAATGCGAGCACGGCGCAGATTTCAAGGAATCGAGGCAGCACGCCGGCTACACGCGCTCCACGCGATAAAATATAGCCGACGTCCACGCTTGCTACCCTACCAATTCCTCCGACCTCATCCCCCATAAGCGACTGAAAGATACGGGTGTCCACCCAATTTCAGCACACCTATTCGGCTCAGAAAATCCGCTTAATCCCGAGCGAGAACGTTTGTCCCCGAGAGAACGAGTCGACCAAGACCGCCGTATCAGTCCCTCGCTGGAACGCTTCGTAATCGTCGCCGATCAGATTGCGGGCGGCGAAGGTGAACTCGTAATCGCCACCGTACAGATTGAACTGCTTCGAATACGTCATATCGAGGCTGATCGGCACTCGCTCGAAAATCGCTGGCTCGTCGGAGCTGAGATCTTCAGTCGAACGAATACGGTCGCTGACCAAATTCAGAAGCAGGCGGAACCGCGCCCCGGCGTCCTCATCGTCCCAACCGATCTGAGCATTTACGATATGGTCTGATTGACCTTGAAGCTGCCGGCCGTCGATGATGAAGCCGCCGGCGTCGAACACATCGCCGGTGACCGTGATGCCGCTGAAAGAGGGCAGGATAATCTCTCCGTCCGACGACACCTCCGATTGCGTGAAGGTGTAATTCGTGCGGAGGACGTAGTCCCGACCTTGGAGGAAACCCCAACCAAGCCATTCATCGAGCGCGACAATTTTTTCGAACTCAATCTCGAAGCCATACAATTCGGCGCTGGGCGCGTTGATGAACGAGTTGATCTCCGTGTCGGTGCCGAATGCGCCAATTTCCTCAATCGGGTTTTCGATTTCCTTATAGAAACCGCCCAGAGTGAAGAACTCGCCCCGGCCGAAATACCATTCGAGGCGGGCGTCGAAATTGTCCGTCTGGCTGTTCACCAGGAACGGATTGCCGACAAACGTCTCGTCGGTTTCGGCATTGATAAATTCAGAGAACGCCAATTCGCGGAATTGGGGCCGGGTAATCGTTTGCGAGAAACCCGCGCGCAATTGAAGGTTCTCGGCGAAGTTCCACGTCGCCGTGATCGATGGGAGATAAAACTCCGACGACAGGGCCGCTTCGATCACATCGTCGCCTTCAAGACCGAATGTCGGGCTCGACGTGTCAGAGATCTGCAGTGAATCTTCGTAGCGAACGCCGCCCGAAAGCCGGAAGAAATTGGTGAACTGGATCTCTCCCGCAAGATAGAATGCGTCGAGCTCCAACGCGCCGTCGAACGCCTCGGGCGACGCCACGCCCCCGACCTCGCCAAGCTCGAAGCCGTCCGGACCGATGTTTTCCGGCGCCAGCACGACGTCGAGGCGAGAATCTTGAAGCTCAAGCGGAATACCGCCTTCAAACTCGAACTCGCGCAAAAACGAGACACGTGAGGAGTCGAAGTATGAGTATCCGGCCTTAATCTCCACATCGCGACCGGGCAGGAAGCCAAACTCCAGAGGGAAGCGAAGATCGACGCCAACGCTCTCAGTCTGGTCGTCAATATCAGAGAACTGGAACGTCGTGCCCTCCAGATCGCCTTCCGAAAGAACGAAGTCACCAGCAGAATTCGTGTCGAATTCCGTTACGATCTGGAATGGCGCCTCACGGAAAGCTTCCGAATACGCGTAGCGCCAAGCCACGCTGAAATCGTCAAGGTCGCTCCAAATGTTGCCCAAGATGGGAAAAGTATGTTCGCCCCGCGCCTGGAGTGTGAACACCTGGCGTTCGAAGAACTCAAAGTTTTCCTGAAGGCTCAAACCAAGTTCTGCGTCGTCGCCTTCAAAGGTCCGCACCTCTTTCTTGGTCGAGCGCGCGACGAAGGCTGTCAAACCGATTTCGTGATCATCGAACAATTCAAACCCGACGGACACCAAACCGTTCAGAGCAATGTTATTTTCAGTACTGTTCCGTTCAAAGCTCTCGTCCGGCGAAACAACGGTGATGGAGTCAGGATCGCCAATCAGAACCGGGGATCCGTCTGGATTGACCGTCGAACCGTCTTCAAGCACCGTTTCGGCTTCAACGAACTGACGAACGCCGATCCGCGTGTCGAACGAACTTGAATATCCGAGCGTGCCGAGCAGGCCAATCGACACATTGGGGCTCACATCAAAGCGTGTTCCGCCAACGGCGCTAAAGCTGCCATTCGGGCCGACAAGCCCTTCCTGGGCGATGAAAAGCGCCGGATTTACCAAGCTCTCAGCAGCAGCTTCATTTTCTACCGACGTCAGAGATGCGACGCGGGCGTTGTTGAAGATCGGAGCCAAGGCGTCAGGCACGTTCCGCGTGCCATCGTCGAATCCTAGAAAGTCTGACGTGCCGCCGCCGTCAAAGAGGAGGCCGTCCTGAAACGTCGTATCGACGCGCGCGGTGACCGATCCGCCAATTTCCAAGAAGCTCTCATCAGGCACGGCCTTCGTGCGCAACTCGATCAGGCCGCCGCCGAACTCGCCAGAGAATTCAGGCGACCACGTCTTTTGAACCAAAACAGAATCGAGAACGGATGTTGGGAAAAGGTCGAGCGGAGCAACCCGGCGAAGCGGCTCGGGGCTCGCAAGCGGCGACCCGTTCAATGTCGCCGATGTATAACGTTCATTCAGTCCGCGGACGAAGATGAATTTACCGCGCGAAACCGCCAATCCTGTGACACGTCCTAGCGCCGCAGCGGCGTTCGGATCGCCCGTCACCTGAAAATCATCGGAATCGATCAGGCTCGATATTTCCGACGTCGCGCGCTTCTCATCGGGGATAAACTCCCCCCGGACAACGACCGGACCGAGAACACGCTCGTCCTCCGTTTCCTCCGCCTCTTGCGCAACCGCGATTCCAGCGGCGAGGCTCGTGGTCGACAACAGCAAAAACGCCGTGAGCGGCCGATAAAACATGAACATTGACAACCCCAAATCCCCGACAATTACAAAAGAAGGCCGGCCCGGGATCATACAGATCCCGGGCCGCAGCCCATTTAGACTATTCTTCGGTCGCTGGTCCGCCGGCGCCGTCGTTCAACTCCGTGAACGTCCAGCCTTCGAACCGGGTGTCGTCCGCGCCCGAAACCGCGCCGACGAAGTCGCCCGCCGCGAGGCCGAAGGTCGTCGGATCGGTCGACGGCGTCGCCGCAACCGTTGTTCCCGGAACGAAGCCAGACGCGCCGGCGACGAAGGTCGGTCCCGTCAAATCGGACGTGCCTTCGACGAAATCGCCGCCCGGCTGGTCCGCATCGTTGAAGAAGGCGGACGAAAGCGTGATCGGCGCACCGGCCGTCGTTTCGTTGCCGTCGCCACCGTTCGAGAAGTTCGGCGTATTGTCGAGGAACCAACCTTGCAGAACGATCTGAATGTCGCCCTCGCCCGTCGGATCGGCCAGCTGGTCGAACGTCGATGTATCGTCGACGTCCAGGCCGCCCTCTTCCTCACCATCGTCCACACCGTCGCCGAAGCCGACAACGACGGTGTTCAGGATCGTGGCCGACGTGCCTTCGCGGAGCAGGACGCCCGCGTCGCTGCCGGATCCGCCCGTCGCTTCAGCCTGACCGATGATCGTCAGGTTTGAGATCGTCGGGTTAGACCGCGGCAAGATATCGTCGCTGTCTTCATTGTTGTCAGCTTCGATGCCTTGGTCGCCCGTGATCACCGCGCTGTGCTGGATCAGAACGAACTGAGCGCTGCCAACCCAACCGTCGGTCCAGTCGAGGCTGTCGTCGTCGTTGCCCGTCAGAAGCACGTTGGACACGTCCACCGTGCCGCCGAAGAACTCGACGCCGTCGTCCGAATTGTTGTGGACCTGGATCGAGTCGACGTCCGTTGCGTCTCCGACGCCTTGGAAGGCGATGCCATTCAACTCGTTGGTGGGCGTGATGTCGTTGCCGGCATAACGCACCTGAGTGAAGAACAAATTGCCCGAGTCGTCAGTCAGATCAGAGCCGCCGAAATTCCCGGTCGAGCCTTCACCAACCGCGAAGCAATCGGCCGTCGCCGGGGTCACGGCGGGATCGAAGCAATCGTTGATCGGCGCCTGACCATTGATGATCAAGCCGCCCCAAAGCTCCAAGCTCGCCGCTGTGGCGGTGCCCAGAACATCGTCGGCGCCGGTGAACACCACCGGATCCGTGACCGTGCCATTCGAGAAGAGTTGAGAGCCCCGCTGGACGGCCAAGAACGCCGTTCCATCCGTCCCGAAGACCGTCACACCCGCCTCGAGAGTCAGCGAGCCTGCGACGCCGCTTGCAAGCGGAGCAGCTGGATCACCGCCAAGGTCGACGCCGACAAAGGTCGGACCGGTGAGAGCGTAAAGCGGGCCAGCCGGCAGCGTGACGTCGCCAGTGACCGGGCTCGGCACTTCGCAAACCACGACGTCGCCATTCGCAGCGGAGACAGCTGCGAAGTCGGACGTCACGTCGTCAATGCCGTCCGGGCATTCAACGACCGGTTCAGGAACAACTTCAAACGTCCATCCGGTCGCCCAATTGTCCTCGGGCGTGTCGATGAGACGAAACGCGCCGATCACGTCCGGCGCTTCGAAGAAATCCGGAAGATCCGTGAACAATTCGACGCCCAATTCGGCCGTGCCGGGGAAGAATTCGCTTACCAGCGTGGCATCGTCGAAGAAGACGTTGTTGTCTTCGGACAATTCAGCCTCGAGAGCGGCGACAGCTTCAGCCGGAGTGAGATCGGTGAAACTGCCGTCCGTTGTGGCGGGAACCGGATTGTCGACGATGAACGAAGCGAAATTCAGTTCGTCTGGGCCCGGATCGCAAACCGTCAAGCAATCAACCGTCGCATCGTCGTCGATGGCGATGCCGCCGTCGTCGAAATCACCAGTGATGACGCCGTTGACAATCGTGCCGGCCGTACCTTCACGCACCAGGATGCCCAAATCGCCAGCGCCGCTGCCGACGATGGTCAGGTTGGAGATCGTCGGATTGGAGCGCGGCAGAAGGTCGTCGGAGTCTTCGACGTTGTCGGCTTCAATGCCTTGGTCGCCAAGGTCGGTGTGCTCGATCAAGACGAATTGGGCGTTGCCGACCCAACCGTCGGTCCAGTCGAGACTGTCGTCTTCGTGGCCGTTGAGGGCGATGAAGTTCATATTGGCGGTGCCGCCGAAGAACTCGATGCCGTCGTCATCGTTGTTGAAGACTTGAACGCTGCTGATCAGCGTGCCGTTGCCGACGCCCTGGAACGCGATGCCGTTCAATTCGTTGGTCGGCGTGATGGCGAAGCCGGCGTAGCGGACCTGCAAGAATTCAAGCGAACCCGAATCGTCGGCAGGATCGTCGCCGCCGAAATCGCCGGTCGAACCTTCGCCGGTGTTGAAGCACGCAGCGGTCGCTGGCGTCGCCGCCGGGTCGAAGCAATCGTTGATCGGGGCGAGGCCGTTGATGACCAGACCGCCCCACTCTCCGCGCGTATCGGGGTCGATAAGCGACGTGCCGAGGACGATGTCGTTCACGTCTTCGCGCGCCGTCATGATGATCGGATCATCGACTTCGCCGACGGCTTCGATGCTGGAGCCGCGGCTGACAACGAGCACGTCGCCGCCTTCAGAGCCGAACAGCGTGACGCCCGGGCCGATCGTGAGCGTGGCCGGCGTTCCGCCGTCGACAACGTCTTCACCGACGAACACCGGTCCGACAATGGCGACGATCAGCGGGTCTTCGCCAGGCGTGTTTTCTAGGGTGACGTCGCCGATTGTGCCGGTGAGCGCGCAAGCGTCGACGGACGCGAGGTCGCCGAGCCCGGCGAGCGTGGTCTCACCCGTGCCGGTTGGGCAGCCCGCGTCCGGAATAAGAGCGATCTCCGAAGCAGCGGCCGGCGGCGGCGGCGGCGGCGGGGGCGGCGGTGGCGGAGGCGGTGGCGGCGGCGGCGGCGGGGCCGGCGTATCAATTGCGACGGGCGACGCGATATCCGTGTCGGCGCAAGCGCCCAAAACAGCCAAGGCGGCGCCGGCGAGTAAAATCCGACGCAGCGATTTACCTGAAGTCATAGAGGCCCCCTCGAACTAGGCTCAGGATAAGGTTAACGGCGGGGCCGGCAAACTACGCTATCGCAGTAAGGAAGCCCCAACGCATCGGGAGCTATTGCATGGCTAAGTCTCAGAAATGTGACAAACAAGATAGGAAAGTGAGCACGCGACGTTTTTGCAACAACAGTGCCGAAAGCGGCGACACTTTCTTCCAATTCTTTGTTATTAAGCCGCTTTTTGAAAAACGTGCGACTTGTACCAATCGACGAAACGGGACACGCCGTCGGCCAAACGCACCGTCGCCGACCAACCGTAATCGCGCTGCAACGCCGAAGAATCAGCGCAAGTTTCAACGACGTCGCCCGGCTGCATCCCAACCCGGCGGCGAATCGCCGTTTGACCCGACGCACCTTCGATAGCTTCGATCAAATCGTCGATCGGCGACGCCCGCCCAGACCCCACATTGTAGACTAAGTGACTACAGAACTCACGCGAAAAGCCCGGCGGCTCAGGCGACGTTGCAATCTGCGTCGCCGCTTCGGCGGCGTCGTCCACGAATGTAAAATCGCGCCTCACATCGCCATGATTGAAAACCTGGATGGGACGGCCGTCCAAAATTCGCTCGGTAAAAAGCCAATAAACCATGTCGGGGCGTCCCCACGGCCCATACACGGTGAAAAAACGCAGCCCGATCTGTTTGATCCCATATAACGACGCGTAGGACTCAGACATCAGCTCATCGGCGCGTTTCGTCGCCGCATATAACGACGCTGGAGTTCGCAGATCATTTGATTCAGTCATCGGAATCGGCGCGTCGACGCCGTACACCGAACTCGACGAAGCGTAGATCAACATCGGGCCGCCGGCGGCCCGGCGGCAGAACTCAAGAACCGCGAGATGACCGCTCAGATTCGAATGCGCGAACGCCATGGGATCGTCGATCGAGTGACGGACGCCCGCTTGGGCGGCCATGTGGATCACGCGGTCCACGCCGCATTCGGCGAATGGCTGTAATGCGGAGGGGACCGATATGTCAGCCTTGTGGAATTGGAACCCTGGCGCTTTGTCGAGCCGCTCAAGGCGCGCCCGTTTAAGGGGGGCGTTCGAAAAGGCTTCAAGTCCGTCGACACCAATGACCTCGTGGCCGAGCGCCAAGAGTTGTTTCGATATGGCCGACCCAAGAAAGCCGGCGGCGCCCGTGACGAGGAACTTCATACGAGTTCTTTCATTTTCCTCGACATAGCCTCACGGCTGAAAGGACGATAGTCGAAATCGCGGCGGAAGCGCTATCGACCGCTCCCAGAGACCAAGCTCCGGGCGCCTTCTGAAATTTCGGGATGATCGAGAGCGTAAGCGAGGACCGCTTCGAAATAACCGAGTTTGGAGCCCACATCATAGTCCGCCCCCTCGAACTCGTAGGCGAAGAAACTCTGACGCTCCATCAAACGAGCCATCGCGTCCGTTAACTGGATTTCACCGCCGGCGCCTGCGGCCTGTGTTTCCAGAAGATCAAAAATCTCGGGCTGCAGGATATAGCGCCCGGTGATCTTGAGGTTTGATGGAGCGTCCTGTCGCTCCGGCTTCTCCACCATGCCAGACATTTCGATCAGTCGGCCATCGCGGGACTTGGGCGCGATAACGCCATAGGACGACACCCGTTCGAGGGGGACCGGATCAACGGCGAGAACATTTCCGCCAACGGTCTCAAAGGCCGCATTCATCTGCGCCAGACAGGACGGCCGCCCCTTCACCAGCACATCGGGAAGCAAAACAGCGAAAGGCGCATCACCCACAATGTCGCGCGCGCACCAAATCGCATGTCCCAAGCCAAGCGGGGCTTGCTGACGCACAAAGCTCGCAGCCCCGGGCGGCAGAACCGACTGACCCAGCAATTCGAGAATATCGGTCTTGTTTTTTTGTCTTAGCGTCGCTTCGAGTTCGTAGGCGCGATCAAAGTAGTCTTCGATTGCGCCTTTATTTCGTCCCGTGACGAAAACGATGTGCTCAATCCCCGCTTCAAGCGCTTCGTCGACAACGTATTGGATGGCTGGCCGATCGACGACGGGAAGCATCTCCTTCGGGATCGCCTTCGTCGCCGGCAGAACCCGCGTTCCAAAACCTGCGACAGGCAGTACGGCCGTTTTGACTTTGTCTGACATGCCCGCGCCTTTGAATTGCTATTGGTCAAGCGTCGCGCGGGCCCATACCATGCGCCGGGCCCAAGCTGAACCAAATTCGCCTGCGTCTTAGAGCCCCGAATAGGAGAGCAACGCACCGGCCAAAGCCGCGCCGACAAAGAGCGTGAAAAGAGCGGACGCCGGATTGGCCGCCGTGAGATTCGGGCCTTGGGCGAACGCGGACGCCAAACGGTCTTGCAGCTCGATCGCCGGGGAGCGAACCGGCTCAAAGGTGCGCGCCGGCGGCGTTGGCTTTGGTGTTTCAGGCCTTTGCTTGGGTGACACAGCGGGCACGGGGCGACTCCATCCTCCCCTGCACTACAAACCCACTAGTCCTAACAATGCCTGAAAAATATCTCACAAAGCGCGTTGAAGGTGGCCGCCATCGACAATGATGGTCGCTCCCGTCATGTAGGAGCCCGCCTCTGACGCCAAGAGCAAGAGCGGTCCGCTCAGCTCGCCAAGGTCGCCGGTCCGACGCATCGGGATCCGCCTTGTCATTTTCGCGCCCTGCTCCGTCTCGAAGAACTGGCTATTGATATCCGTCACGAAGTATCCGGGCGCCAATGCATTGACGCGGATGCGATGGCGCGCGAGCTCAAGCGCCATCGAGCGCGTCAGATGGTCGACCGCCGCTTTGGAGACGCCGTAGGCCGACAGGGTCTGCCTGTTTCCATAGGCCGTGATCGACGCGATGTTGATGATAGAGCCCGGACGATCGACTTTGATAAGCCGGTCAGCCGCCAGTTTGGCCACACGCCATACGCCCTTGAGATTGGTGTTCATCACAAGGTCCCAATCGGCCTCATCCATCTCATGGGCGAAGGCTTCTCGCGAGAGCCCCGAATTATTCACGATAATGTCAGCGGGGCCATGCCACGCTTCGATTTGATCGAACGCCGCCTCAACGCTTGAGGCGTCGGTCACATCAAGCGGCGCGGCGATCGCCTCCCCGCCTTCGCTCACAATGTCGGCGGCCAAAACCTCCAGCTTCTCAATCCGCCGAGAGGCCAACACGACACGCGCGCCATGCTGCGCCAGCACGCGGGCGAAATGGGCGCCGAGACCGCTCGATGCGCCCGTGACCAAAGCCGTTTTGCCAGTCAGTTCGAACATTCTCGCCTCCAGAGCCCTGTTTTTGATTGATAGGAGCAGCAAGTAGCCCTACTTCCGCCCGCATGAAAATCGCTGTCCTGAAAGAGCGCCGATCTGGCGAGACGCGGGTCGCCGCAACGCCTGAAACGGTCAAGAAACTCGTCGGCCTCGGCCATGCCGTGTCCATTGAGAGCGACGCCGGCACCGTCGCGGGTTTTCCAAACACCGCATTCGAAGAGGCCGGCGGCGCAATCGGCGCTGACGCGAAAGCGGCGTGCTCGAACGCCGACATCGTGTTCAAGGTCGCTCCGCCGGAGGCGCCGGACATCGCCGCGACGCCAGATGGCGCAGCGCTTATTGGCCTGATGGAGCCGTATTCGGGCGCTGTTCCGCTCGACCGGCTCAACGAGCGCAAAATCGCGGCGCTTTCGATGGAATTCACACCGCGAATAACGCGGGCCCAAAGCATGGACGCCCTGTCGTCCCAATCAAACCTGGCCGGCTACCGAGCGGTCATCGAAGGCGCGCAGATCTACGGCCGCGCGATGCCGATGATGATGACCGCCGCAGGCACCGTCGCCCCCGCCAAGGTGTTCGTCATGGGCGCGGGCGTCGCCGGCCTGCAAGCCATCGCCACCGCGCGCCGGCTTGGGGCCGTTGTGACCGCC
>CAZQZC010000019.1:0-27267 GCA_964597685.1 uncultured Hyphomonadaceae bacterium
GCCGGGCGCGGGTGAAGGACCCAATGAAGCAAAAGCACCTCAAAAAGGCGCTTGAGAGCTTGGCGGAGGAGGGGGTGACCCAGCTCTTCCGCCCCGCCATCGGCTCCGACCTCATCGTCGGCGCTGTCGGCGCGTTGCAGATCGACGTGATGGCAGAGCGCGTCGCGGCGGAGTATGGCCTTGAGGTCGACTTCGAAACCGCGCCCTACAACATCGCCCGCTGGCTCGACTGCGACGATCACAAGATGCTCGAGACGTTTCTCGACAAGAACAAGGCGGCCACTGGCGTCGACCTCGACGGCGCGCCGGTCTATCTGGGCAAGAACGCCTGGGACGCCGGCTACGCCGCTGAAAGAAATCCGGATATCCGGTTTACGCTCACCAAGGAACGAGCCGCTTAGGCAGGGGGGATTTGATGGAGCAGGCGCGCCAATGGGCCGAAGGGGCCTGGACGTACCTTCTGGGAATTTGGAGCCAGGGGGCCTTCGGGCTGACCTATGGCGAGATTACGATCGCCGTCGGCATCATCCTGCTTTCCATCCTGATCCGCGGCCTGTTCGCGCGCACCGTGGTGCGTGCGATCACCCGCGCGGCCGCCGGCACGAAGACGAATTTCGACGATGCGCTGGTCGCCGCCATTGCGACGCCGCTGAAGATCGTGCCCGTGATCGTCGGGGTCTATGTCGCCATTCGCGTAATCGACATTGACGGCGACGCAGCGGTACTGGCCGACCGGGTCGTCCAATCCGTCATCGCCTTGGCCGTGTTCTGGACCCTGTCGCGGGCGGTGAACGCGTTCGAGTTCTTGTTCACGGGCCTCAAGTCGACCCTCTCGCCGGCCATCGTCGATTGGATGGTGAAGACGCTGCAGGTCGTCCTCATCATTCTGGGCTTCGGGGCTGTCGCCGACATCTGGGGCATTCCCATCGCGCCGATTCTCGCCAGCCTCGGCGTCTTCGGCATCGCCGTCGGCCTCGGCGCGCAGGACCTCTTCAAGAACCTGATCTCCGGCATCTTGATCCTGACCGAGAAGCGCTTCGTTCCCGGCGAGTGGATCGCCGTCGACGGCGTGGTCGAGGGAACGGTGGAGAAGATCAATTTCCGCTCAACCCTCATCCGGCGCTTCGACAAGAGCCCGGTCTTCGTGCCCAACGCCATGCTGTCGGACCATGCCGTTACGAACTTCTCGCGGATGACCCACCGGCGGATCAAATGGGTGATTGGGGTGGAGTACCGCACCACAGTCGAGCAATTGCATTATATCCGCGACGAGATCGAAGCCTGGCTCTGGACCGATGAGCGTTTCGCCAACCCGCCGGAGACGGCGCTCTTCGTGCGCATCGACAATTTCAACGATTCCTCGATCGACTTCCTGATCTATTGCTTCACCCATACGACCAATTGGGGCGAGTGGCTGGCCATCAAGGAGGAGCTCGCCGTCGCCATTATCGAGATCGTCGAGCGGGCCGGCACCGGCTTCGCATTCCCGAGCCGCACGCTCTATATGCAACAGCAGGACGCGCCTGAGATCGTCTCTCCGCCGGAGATCAGCGACCGGGTCCGCCGCCTTCTGGAGGAGAAGAGCACCGCCCGCGCCCGCGGCGGCGAAGACGATGGCGGCGAGGGCTGAAGCCTTTCCAGGCGAAGTGGATCCCGGTTCGCCGTCCGGAAATGCGCCAAAGCAAAGACCTATGGCGGCGCGGAGAGCCCAATTGCGAGCGCGCCGCCATAGGGGTGAGGCCGTCTATCCCCGCATGACCGGCGCCCTAAATCGCGTTTCACCGACACTGTTCAGGTCAGGCGATGTCGGCGCCCGATATCATTGAGCTTGGAGTCCCGGTCGGACGTTTTGGGGTGTTGGTCGTGTTGGATAGCGCGGCATGTATCCGACATCTCGCGACATAAATCTAACTTGGCGGCCAGGAGCGACGGACGCGTCGCTCACCCGCCCTGCAATTCGCCGCGTTCGTAGGGGGCGGTGTCCAGCTTCGCTGCGCCGTCGCGGGCCTGGAAAACGGGCGATACGCCAGACGTCGCAAGCGGGTCGTAGGTTTTGCCGCCCATGACGCTTTTAAGCTCGCACGTGCCGTCCGCATCCCCGCTCGTAGAGCGCAGATAGGTCCACGCCGTGCAGAATTTCTCAGCGCCGCAGCGCGTTGCGCAAGCCGTCGGCGAGGGTGCGGCTTCGCGGATGAAGGTGCCGCCGAAGCGGCGCGTGTCCGGCTCGTATGAAGGCGTCTGCGCGTCTTGAGCGACGGCGGGCAGTCCACAGGCGAAAAATGCGGCGAGGGCGAAAGAGAGACGCATGAGGGCGATCCTTGACGTTTGTGGAAGGTTCGCGCGATCGCCTTAAGGAAGGGTTAGACCTCAATTCGTCGCCAGGGCTTCGCGGCGTTCTTCAATCTCCAGCCATTCTTCTTCGGCGTTTGCAAGCCGTGTGCGGGCGTCGGCGAGGTCTTGGCTGAGCGTGTTGAACTTGTCCGGGTCGCGGCCGAACAAGTCCGGATCGGCGAGCGCACGCTCCAGGTCGGCGATGCGCTGGGCGAGGTCCGGGATCTCGTGGTCGAGCTCCTTGGCGCGATGCTCGTCCTTGAAGGACAGCTTCGCCGCGGGCTTTTTCGCAGCCGGCTTCGTCGCCTTGGGCTTCGCCTTGGCGGGCGCTGCTTTGGGTTCGAAATACCTCGCCAATTGGGTGCGGGAATCGGTCCAGCCGCCGGAGGTTTCCAGCCAGCGCCCGTCGCCGACCGCCGTCAGACACGAGGCGACGGTATTGTCGAGGAACGCGCGGTCGTGGCTGACCAGGATCAGAGTGCCCTGGTATTCGACCAGCATGTCCTCCAGAAGGTCGAGCGTCTGCATGTCGAGATCGTTGGTCGGCTCGTCCAGCACCAGCAGGTTCGACGGCCGGGCGAGCGCCAAGGCCAGGGTGAGGCGGTTGCGCTCTCCGCCCGACATGGCGCCGACGGGCTGGCGCAGGGTTTCGGGCGGGAACAGGAAGTCCTTTGCGTAAGCCGCCACATGGCGCGCCTTGCCCTGGACCATGATCTGGTCGCCGCCCTGCGGCGCCAGCGTTTCCCAAAGCGTGTCCTTGGGTTTCAGAGCGTCGCGCATTTGGTCCAGGAATGCGATCTCGGCGTTTTGCGCGACCTTCACCGATCCGGAATCAGGCTCGAGTTCGCCAAGCAACAGCTTGATAAGGGTCGTCTTGCCGGCGCCGTTCGGGCCAACGATTCCCACGCGATCGCCCCTTAGGATGCGCAGCGACAGATCTTCGACGATCTTCAATCCGCCGTCCGGGCTTTGATAGGTCTTCGTCAGCCCGCGCGCCTCGATCACCTTGCGGCTGGAGCCCTGGCCCTCGTCTGAGCCAAGCGCGGCGGTTGCGCGCGATTGGCCGAGCTCCGAGCGTCGGCGGGCGTGTTCGGCGCGCATGGCGTGGACCTTCGACAGGCGGCCTTGATTGCGTTTGCGCCGGGCTGTGACGCCGCGAGCCATCCAGCGCGCTTCGTTTTTCAGCTGCGTCTGCAGGCGCTCCAGCCGCTTTTCCTCCTCGGCCTCTACGCCTGCGGCCCAATCCTCGAAATGACCGAACCCTTTCGGGCTTTTCAACGCCTTTCGATTGCGCAGCCAGATCGTGTTTGTCGACACGGTCTCCAGAAACCGGCGATCGTGAGAGACGAGCAGCAGCGCGCCGTTGAACGCCTTCAGCCGCGTCTCCAACGTCTCGATCATCTCCAGATCCAGGTGGTTGGTCGGCTCGTCCAGCAACAGGATGTCGGGGTCGTGGGCGAAGGCGCGGGCGATGGCCGCGCGGCGCGCTTGCCCGCCGGAGAGGGTTCGAGGGTCCGCGTCAAGGCGCAGGCCCAGCTCGGTCAATTCGGCCTCGGCGCGGAAGCGATCGTCCAGCCCGTCGGCTGCATACTCGGCGACGGTCGCGAAGCCCGACAGGTCCGGCTCTTGGCGGGCGAAAACGATCTCGGTTCCTGGTTGGATCCAGACGTCGCCCTCGTCCGGTTCGATTCGTCCGGCGGCGATCTTCATCAGCGTCGACTTGCCCGCGCCGTTGCGCCCGACCAGGGCGGCGCGCTCGCCCTTGGACAAAGCGAGGTCGACGCCTTCGAACAACGGCTTGCCGCCAAAGGACAGGCGGACATCGGATAGGGTGAAGAGCGGTGGCTGGGCCATGTCAGCGCTTTAGTCCGCGCGCTTAGCGCTGTGAAGCGCTCCCGTCGTCCGCGCTCGCCAGGCGCGAGGGCGCCACGGTGCGGAACGCGCCTGAAAGCTCGCGGTAAAAGTCGATCTTGGTGCGGGCGTCGGCGCCGATGGCCTGGCCGGTCTCCGCCCCGGCCAGCGTCGTCGGGTCCTGGCCCTCCAGCCCGATTCCCATGACGGCCGCCCAGATCTCCGCCGGCAACCCGCCGCCGCTCACCTCGTTCATGGGGCTGTCGTCGTCGTTGCCGACCCAAACGCCGCCGACCAGATTTGCCGTGAAGCCGACGAACCAGGCGTCGCGCCAATCCTGGGACGTGCCGGTCTTGCCCGCCGCCGGCCAGCGCGGGATGGCCGCCGCGCCGCCGGTGCCCGAAAGGATGACTTGGGACATCATCGCCGTCATTTGCCGCGACAGATCCGCTGAAAAGACGCGCTGTTCTGAGAAGTCTGGCCGGGCGAACAGCTCTTCGCCGCGGCTGTCGTGGATCGCGCCGATCAGATAGGGATCCACGCGTTCGCCGCCGCGGGCGAACACGCCATAGGCCCGCACTAATTCTAACAGCGTCATCTCCTGGCTGCCGAGCGCGATGGAGGGCAGGGGACGCATGTCCGAGGTCACCCCAAACCGGCGCGCGAGGGAGATAATGGCCTCCTCGCCGAGCTCCTGTCCGAGGGTCGCAGAGACCGTGTTCAAGGACTTCGCCAGCGCCTCGCTCAACGTGACGGGGCCGAGATAGGCGCCGGACACGTAATTGGTCGGTTTCCAATCGTCGAACTGGACCGGCTCGTCGAAGCGCAGATCATAGGGGTCGGCGCCGGCCTCCAGAGCGGCTGCGAAGACGAAGGGCTTGAACGCCGATCCCGGCTGGCGGCGGGCCTGGGTGGCGCGGTTGAACTTGCTCGCTTCGTAATCCACGCCGCCGATCAGCGCGCGAACGGCCCCGTCGGGACGCATCAGGAGAATGGCCGCTTCAGAGACCTTCAGGGGGTCTGCGGCCTCCTTGATGCGGGCGCGGACGACATTGTTCGCCCGAAGCTGCAGATTCGTATCCAGCGTCAGTGTGACGACCAAGTCTCCCGGCGCGTCCGGCAGCATCTCGCCGACCCGCTCCTGCGCCATGTCCAGAACGTGGCCGAGATGGGCGGGCTCCGGCGGGGGCTCTTGAATCTCAAGGACTTCCACCTCGGCCACCGCCTTCTGGACGTCGCTGATATAGCCGGCCTCCACCATCTGGCCGAGGACATAGCGCTGGCGCTCCTGGGCGCCGTCCATGTTTCGGTCGAGGGCGAAGCGGGAGGGCGCCTGGAGCAGCCCGGCCAAAATCGCGGCCTGGGCGATGGAGAGCTCCGCCGGCGCGACGCCGAAATAGCGCTCCGCAGCGGCGCCCAATCCATACGCGCCGGCGCCGTAATACGACCGATTGATGTACAGCTCGAGGATTTCATCCTTCGGCAAGCGCCGCTCCAGCCGCCGGGCGAGGGCCACCTCCTGCGCCTTTCGCCGGATCGTCTGCTCCGGACCGAGGACGAGATTCTTCACCACTTGCTGGGTGATCGTGGAGGCGCCCGACACGGTCCGCCCCGAGCGCCAGTTTGACCAGGCCGCGCGTGCAATCGCCGTCGTGTCGGCGCCGTCATGCTCGTAGAAGCGCTTGTCCTCGGCGGCGATAAAAGCCTGGTACACATGCGGCGGCAATTCGGAGACGAACGCCGCCCGGCCATAGCGGGGGCCGCGAATTGCGATCGTCTCCCCCGCCGCATCGACGAATTCGAGCGCGGGCAGGCGGCCCGAGGCCCATAATTCCTCCGTCGGCGGCAGGGCGGGCATGCCGGCGTAGAGGCTGCGATACTGCAGATAGCCATACCCCGAGGCGCCCAGCGCGGTGAGCACGAGGGCCAGCGCGCCATAGCGCATCACCCGGCCCTTGAGCGTGGCGGGCGGCGCGAACAGCCGGGCGCGCAGCGACGAAAGCGGCGTGCGCGCCGGCTTCGCCGCAGATTTCGCCGCGCCCGCCTTCGCCGCCGGTTTCTTCAGCCCTGTTCGTTTCCGCCTGCCAACGCCCGCCATGGGCCGCCTCGCCTGATCTGTCGTCTTGGTCGCCAAACGCTTAACCCCGCCGCGCGGCTTGGACCAGCTTTGTGGCGAGCTTGGGGCGGGGGTGGTTAAGGCTTTGAAAGCCTGCTTATAAACCAGGACGGGGTTTGAATATGGGGGTTATAGATGTTTGGGTTGTTTGGCGACAGCGCGCCGGAATGGCTGCGCGCCGAATTGTTCGGAGCTGTTGCGGCCTTCTTCGGCGGCGCATTCTCCCTATTTTTCAGACCTGTGCGGCAATTCTTTGCCGGAATCGGATCGAGATTGACCAGCTTCCTGCAGGCGAATGCGCGTTTGAGCCGCGTCAATGCCTCAGTCGCGGACGGCAGCGTTTGGATGACGTCGCCTGTCGTTCGTCCAAAGGGCTACGACGCCGCATTCATGACGTCTGTTCCTATTCTCGCAGTCGCGAACCTGAAAGGGGGTGTTGGAAAGACGACGGTTGCGGCGAATCTCGGCGGCTACTTCGCGGTAGAGCGGCAGGAGCGCGTATTGCTGATTGATCTTGATTTCCAGGGGTCGTTGTCTTCGATGTTGTTGACCAATCAATTCAGATTGCCGAACGGCGCATCGAAGTCGATGGCTTCTCTGGTCTTGGATGGCGACGTCAAATCCGAGCACTTGGCGGCGATGGCGCGCCCTGTTCGACATACGGCGATGGGGGCGGCCTATGCGATACCAGCGTATTATGATCTCGCGGAAACTGAGACAAAAACAATGGTGCACTGGCTGAGCAAGAAGTCGTCGGGAGACTGTCGCTACAGCTTGGCCGAATTGCTGCATCATCCGTCCATCGCCGACCAATTCGATCGCATCATTCTTGATGCGCCGCCTCGGTTTGGAGCTGCAACGATCCAGGCGCTATGCGCCGCTACGCACGTCCTGGCGCCTACGATCCTCGATCGGTTATCGGGTGAGGCGGTGGGCGCGTTCTTGGATCAACTAGAACGTCATCGCGCGACGCTGTGGCCGTATCTAAAGATTATCGGCGTTAGCCCCCAATTGGTGTCGGCGAACATGGCTGCTGTGAAGGAGCGCGACCCGGATCTCGGACCTGAGGAGATGGCGAATTCACTTCTGGTTCCAGAGCGATCGGGTTTGGCGGAAATCCGCAAGGCCATCGAAAGAGTGCAACTCAAGCATGGGTTGGAGCGTCCACCCGCCTCAATTCTGCCATTCGAAACGTTTATCGCAAAGAGGGCTCCGATTGCGTCTTCAGCTGGTCAATCAGTTGCTTTTCTTGATATCAGTAGTGATTTGAAAGCGATGTTTCGGAACCTTGGCGAAGATGTCGCGAATCGAATGGATCGAAATGCAGGTTTCTGAGTTAACGGAGCATTTGTCTGCATTGGCGAAGACTTGGGAGCGTCAGGGCGAGAGCCAAGCCGTGCGAGCGCTGCTGGCGTTTATCTCTTCGCTTCCAACGGACAGTCGTATGACCGTCGCCAATTTGGCGAATGCGCTCTCCTCGCTCGATGTTCGGCGGGCAGGCCTTTTTGACGATACCGCGACAGTGTTTATTAAGCATCTAGGCGCAGAGCTGATTTTCATCGACAGCGTCAGCACAAACGCGACTCGAGCCGCCTTTAATACTCTGTTTACTGGAATCTCTCGATTTGAGGGTATGAATTTCCAAGATCTGATACAGAAGCTTCGGCAAAGTCTTGTGTCCGGCGACACATCTGAGAGTGTTCCTGAGCCGGCTGACACGGCGCCGCCGGCCCCTGCGAACGATCATCCCCTCCCGGACACAATGACCCAATCCGAATACGTCGATGCGCTTGAGGCGGCTATTGGTGATGAAACCGCGTTCTTGCGGGTGTTCGAAAAACTGAAGTCCGATCCTGACATGAAGCGTCCAAACGTCGTCGCAATCGCCTCAAAAGTTGCATTCCACATGGCTAAGAGCACGACCAAGAAACTAGCACTCAAGCGGATTTGGGACATGCATGAGGCCGCGTTGACAATGGACGCCAAAATGCGTGCTGTCGGGGGCTAGAGCCCTTTCATCCGAATTTGAGCCGCCTGAGCGCTGGAGTTTTGGGTCAGGGACAGGAGCAGACCGGACCGGCATGCGCGCATGCCGGGAGGATTGCGACGCCGCCCTGGCGCAAAAGGCCAGTGCTCAGGCGGCTCAAATTCGGATGAAAGGGCTCTAGCTTCGGCCGTCAGGGGGATTGCGAGGGCCCCATCCCACAAAATGCGCAACGCGGAGCGCCGTTCCGCCTAACATCCGCCCCCTCCCTATCCGACCCGATCCATCCCGGCGGTAAAAAGTTTCATGGTCGGAAACTGGGTCGGCAAGGCGGGATCGGCGGCGGCGCGGGCGGAGATCCGCTACCTCCTCTGGCTCGGTCGCACGCAGGAAGAGATCTGCGCCAGTATAGGCGTGGCGCGCGACACGCTGACACGATCGATCAAACGCCACGGCCTGACCGGCGATCTCAGCCCTGAGGAGGCCGGGCGCTTCGCCCTGCTGCATCAGCTTTATCGGGCGGAGCGGGCGCGGCTCGACGGCGCGGCGACAGAGACCGCGGCGGAGCGGATAGAGGGGCGGATTGCGGCCAGCGCCAAGGCGCTCGCCCGCCTGCCCAAGACACGGAAACGAGAAGAGGACGCCATGGCGGATGACAAGCCCGCGCCCTTGCGCATTGAGGACATGAGCGACGATGAATTGCGGGCCCATCTGGAGCGCGTGGTCCTCGGACTGGACGTCAAGGCTGCTGGCGGGGACGCTAAGCCGCGCCGACAGCGAACAGCTCGCCCGCACCCCCTTCCTTGGGACGGCCCGGGCCTCCCAAAGGCCCCCGGGCGGTGAGTGGCGGACCTGGCTGTTTCTTGGCGGTCGCGGTGCGGGCAAGACGCGCGCGGGCGCGGAATGGGCGCGCTTCGCGGCTCTGTTCGGCGGCTGCCGGCGCGTCGCATTGGTCGGCCCGACCCTGGGCGATGTACGCGAAGTGATGATCGAGGGCCCGAGCGGCCTTCGGCGATTGGACGACGAGACGGGCCTGGACCCGCCGCATTACGAGGTGTCGCGCCGCCGGCTGGTCTGGCCGAACGGTGCGGAGGCCCACGTCTTTTCGGCCGAAGACCCCGACAGTTTACGCGGGCCGCAATTCGATGCGGCCTGGTGCGACGAGGCGGCGGCCTGGGCCCATGGGGTCGAGACCTGGGACATGCTGCAAATGGGGCTGCGCCTGGGCGACGACCCGCGCTGCATGGCCACCACGACGCCGCGCCCGACGCCGCTCATCAAACGGCTCATCGGCGAAGCGGGCGTTGCGGTGACCCGCTCGGCGACGGGCGAGAACGCGGCCAATCTGGCGCCGGCGTTCATAAGACAGATTGAAGCGACCTATGGCGGCACGCGCCTCGGCCGGCAGGAGCTGGACGGCGAATTGATCGAAGATCCCGACGGCGCGCTGTGGCGCCGCGCGCTTCTGGACTCGTGTCGCGTCCAGGCCGCGCCGGAGGGCTTGGAGGATGTGGTCGTGGCGGTGGACCCGCCGGCGACCAGCGGGCCGAAAGCGGACGCCTGCGGGATCGTCGCGGCGGGCGTCGCGGCGGCCGACGGGTTTGGTCGGCGCTGCTTTGTCTTGGCTGACGCCAGCGCGCAGGGGCTCTCGCCGCTCGATTGGGCGGGGCGGGCCGCGGCGCTGGCCGGCCAGGTCGGCGCATCCCGCATCGTGGCCGAGGCCAATCAGGGCGGCGAAATGGTGCGCCAAACGCTGGAGACGGCGGGGTCTGCGGTTCCCGTGCGGCTGACCCACGCCCGCCTGGGCAAACGCGCCCGGGCCGGACCCGTGGCCGCGCTCTACGAAAAGGGCCGCGTCGCCCATGTCGGCGTGTTCCGCGCGCTGGAAGACGAGATGTGCGCCTTCGGCGCGGATATCGCCGGACGCTCCCCCGACCGCGTGGACGCGCTGGTCTGGGCGGTGTCGGCGCTCATGCCGGCCGCCGGCGACGCGCCACGGGTGCGGTATTTTTGAACTTGCGACCAAGAAATGGAGAACGCCATGAAATGGCCCTGGGATCCGCCTTCGGAGCGGAAGGCCTCGTCCGGCCTGATGGTCGCGCTTGCGCAGCTTGGCGCGCCGCGCTGGGGCGGGCGGGACGCGGCGGCGCTCGCGCGCGACGGATACGGACGGAATGCGGTCGCGCATCGCTGCGTGCGGATCATCGCGGAAGCGGCGGCCAGCATCCCGCTTGAGGTCTCGACGCCCGAAGCGGCTGAATTGCTAAGCCGTCCGAACCCGGAGGAGGGCGGGGTCGCCCTTCTGGAGCGCGCCTACGCCTTTCTGATGATCGCAGGCGACGCCTATGTGGAGGCCGTGCGCCTGGACGAAGACGGCCCGCCGAAGGGCTTGTTTCTGCTGCGTCCAGACCGGATGCGGGCGCTAACCGATCCGCGCGGCTGGCCGGAGGGTTGGGCGCTGCGCAATGCGACAGGGGAGCGGCGTCTCGCAACCGGCGACGTGCTCCATCTCAAATGCTTTAACCCGGGCGACGACGTCTACGGATTATCCCCGCTGGCGGCGGCTCGACAGGCTCTCGATCTGCACAATGCGGCGGCTGATTGGGCGAAGGCGCTCATCGACAATTCGGCGAAGCCCTCCGGCGCGCTGGTCTACGGCAAGGACGGCGCGCGGATGACGGACGCGCAATACGACCGCCTGAAGGAGGAGCTTGAAGCCTCCCACACCGGTCCCCGCGGCGCAGGGCGGCCCATGCTGTTGGAGGGCGGGCTCGATTGGAAGCCGATGGGGCTGACGCCCGCGGAGATGGACTTCAAGGAGGCCCGCAACATGGCCGCCCGCGAGATCGCGCTCGCCTTCGGCGTGCCGCCCATGCTGTTGGGCGTTCCGGGCGACAATACGTATGCGAATTATAAAGAGGCGAACATCGCGCTTTGGCGGCTGACAATCCTGCCCTTGGTCGTGAAAACCGCCGGCCAAATCGCGGCGTTTCTCAGCGCCCAGTTCGAGGACGAGATCGAGATCCGCCTGAATCTAGAGGCTGTTCCCGCCCTGTCGGCCGAGCGGGAAGCGCTTTGGCGACGCTTGAACGCGGCGAGCTTCCTCACCGATGCAGAGCGCCGACAGCTCGCCGGCCTGGCGCCCCTGGAGGACGCGACATGAAATGGGATCGGAGAATATCCATCGCCCTTGTCTTCGCCGTGATCGTCCAAACCGCCGGCGCTCTGATGTGGGCCGGCGCTGCGGATGCGCGCCTCGCCATGTTGGATCGCGATGCGCTGGAATCGCGCACAATGGTGGAGCGTTTGGCGCGCATCGAGGCGGAGCTCGAAGCAGCGCGCGCCCAGCTCGACCGGATCGAGGGCAAACTGGATCGGATCTAAAGCGCCCGGGGGACGTGCGCTGGGATATCGGGGACACCGAATGAAGACAAACAACCAATCCCTCCTGATCGAGGGATACGCCGCGCTGTTTGGTGCGGCGGATCTGTGTGGCGATGTCGTGCGGGCGGGCGCGTTCGGGCGGTCGCTGCGGGCCGGGCGGACGCCGCCCATGCTGTTGCAGCATCGCACGGGCGCCATCGCCGGGCGTTGGACGCGGATCATCGAGGACGGGCGCGGGCTCTATGTCCGCGGACTGATTGAAAGCGATGCGGCGGCGCGCCTGGCCCAACGGGGCCTTGACGGCCTGTCCATCGGCTTTCGGCCGATCGCGTGGCGCCATCGGCTGGGCCAAGGCCGCGACCTGTTGAGCATAGACCTCGTCGAGGTCTCGCTTGTCGCGACGCCCATGCAGCCCAAGGCGCGTTTTGCGCCGTTCGGGACGGCGGCGTTGGCGGCGTGACCTGAGAACAATCGAATTCGGCCCTCACCTCCCAAGCGCTTCTGCGCTTGGGTCCCTCCTCTCCCGCGGGGAGAGGGGTTGGGCCAGGACGATAGACCAAAGCTGAAAACCCCTCTCCCGCGTGCGGGGGAGGAGGGGCCCGTTCCGGCGCACCCGGAATGGGAGGTGAGGGCGTTTGGTCGCACACCCAAAGCAAGGGCAAACCATGACCAAAGAAACCAAAATGGCGGCTGACGCCGAGCTTCTCGCCGTGTTCGAGGCCTTCAAGGCCGAGAACGATACGCGGTTGAAAGAGATCGAGGCGCGCGGCGCGGCCGATCCTCTGATCGACGACAAGCTGAAAAAGATCGAGCGCCGGCTCGATACGATCAGCCTGAAGTCCGCCCGGCCCGACGTCTCCGGCGCGCCTGTTCCGGAAGCCGGCGAGGTGGAGCGGAAAGAGGCCTGGGGCCGTTATCTCCGCGCGGGCGACGACAGCGGGCTTTCCCGCCTCGACGTGAAATCCCTGTCGGTGGGCGCGCCGGAGCAGGGGGGCTATGTCGCCCCGCCCGAGCTTGACCGCCTGATCGAGGCTCGCCTGCAGATCGCAAGCCCGATGCGCCAGATTGCAAGCGTGCGCCAGACATCGTCCAATGAATACAAGAAGCCCGTGGGCCTCGGCGTTGACGCGCAATGGGCCGGCGAAACGGCGATCCGGACCGAGACCAGCGCGGCGGGCCTCTCTCTGCTCGAATTTCCGGCGGGCGAGCTTTACGCCATGCCGGCGGCCACCCAGACCCTGCTCGACGACAGCTTCGCCGATGTGGACGAATGGTTGGCCGGCGAGGTCGAGGCGGCCTTTTCGGCCCAAGAGAGCGCGGCCTTCGTCTCTGGCGATGGCGTGAACAAGCCGCGGGGTTTCCTCAATTACACGATCAAGCCCGAAGGGACGCAGGACTTCGGGGAGATCGGCTCCGTTGCGGGTGATTTCTCGGCGGCCAATGCGGTGGAGCAGCTGATCGACCTTGTCTACGCCCCGAAAAGCCAGTTCCGCGGGAACGGCCGCTTTGTCATGAACCGGCGGTCCGTATCGGCGGTGCGGAAGCTGAAGGACGGCGACGGCGCCTATCTCTGGCAGCCCGGCCAAGCCGGCGAGGCGGCTACGATCATCGGCTATCCGGTGAGCGAGGTGGAGGACATGCCGGACATCGCCGCGGGCGCCGCGGCCATTGCTTTCGGCGACTTCCAGCGCGGCTACCTGATCGTCGATCGGCAAGGCAGCCGCGTCTTGCGCGACCCGTTCTCAGCCAAGCCCTTCGTTCTGTTCTACACCACCAAACGCGTCGGCGGCGGCGTGCAGAACTTCGACGCGATCAAGGTGATGGTGTTCTAAAGGAGCGCCCGCCAGCAACTCGGCAGCGCTCCAAGGCGCGTCGCCTCCGCGCGCGGCAAAATCTGCAGCGCGCACAGTGCATTCAAGGCAATCACTCATGACACTCACAACACTCGCCGCGCCGGCGGGGGGGCCTGTGCCCCTCGCCGACGCGAGGGATTTCCTGCGCGTCGGCCATGGCGGGGAGGACGGGCTGGTCTCGTCCCTCCTCGCCGCCGCCGTCGCGCGGGTCGAGGCCGAGACGGGCCTCGCTTTGATCACGCGCACCCTGCGCCTGACGCTCCCCGATTGGCCGCGTCTTTTCGAGACGCGCGGGTTACGGCTCCGGCCTGCGCCTGTGGCGAGCCTGATCGAGGCGCGTGTCAACGGCGGTGAGGACGGGCCGGAGGATGTGACGGCGCGCCTGCGCCTGGTGGCGGGGCTCTTGTGTCCGCGGCGCTGGGCGCACTTGCCGCCGGTTCCGGACGACGGGGCGATCGAGGTGGATTTCACCGCCGGCTTCGGCGGGCCAGACGCTGCGCCCGAAGATCTGAAGCTCGCCGTGAAGCTCGTCCTGGCCGCGGCCTATGCCGCGCGCGACGGCCGGGTCTTCGACCTGCCGGAGGAGGCGGCGCGGATCATCGGGACCTACAGGGAGGCGCGGATCTGATGGCCGACGGACACATCCTCTTCGCCGGCGCGGAGGCCGCCCTGCAGGACGCGCTGATGGCCGCCTTGCGCGCTGATCCTGGCGTCCGCTCCGTATTCGGAGATCCGGCGCGGGTCTACGATGACGAAACGCGCGGCCCCTCTCATCCGTTCGCCAATCTGGAGCGCCATGAAAGCAGGCCGATAAACGCTTCGGAAACAATGAGTACGGAACATATCCTCACCCTCTCGACCACCAGCCGCCATGGCGGCCGGCGGGAAGCGAAAGAGGCTTTGGGCGCGTTGCGGGCGGCATTGGAGACGGCGTCTCTTCAACCAGCCGGCCAGAACGTGGTCCTGGCGCATGCAACATATGGCGACGTGTTTCGCACGAGCGACATCCGCGCTTTTCGCGGTGTGCTCAGGGTGCGGATTATAACAGAGGGGGTGAGTTGATGGCCGGACAAAGGGGACGCGACGTCCTGCTAAAGATCTCGGACGGCGGCGATCCAGCCGCCTATCGAACCCTTGCGGGCATTCGAACAACGAGCATTGATCTCTCCAGCGCGCTGGTCGATGCGACGAACGCCGACAGCCCTGATGCGTGGCGCGAGCTGATCACGGGCGCTGGGGTGAAATCCGCCCGTGTGCGGGGCGGCGGCGTGTTCAAGGACGCCGTCTCGGACGCTGAGATGCGCGCCATCTTCTTTGCGGGCGCGGCCGCCGATTGGCGCCTGGTCGTTCCCGATTTCGGAACCCTGTCGGGTCCGTTCCAGATCACGGATCTGTCCTGGGGCGGCGATCATGACGGGGAGGCGACCTTCGCCGTCACGCTGCAGAGCGCTGGCCAGATCGCCTTTGAGGCTGCGTCGTGAACCGCGCGCGCGGCGAGACAGAGCTAAGTGTCGATGGGCGAGAGGCCCGGCTGTGCTTAACGCTGGGCGCTCTGGCGGAGATTGAAGACGCATTCGGCTCCCAGAGTTTTTCCGACCTGCAGCGCCGGCTCGCCGCGCTCTCGGCGAGCGATCTGCGTGTTGTTCTCATGGCGCTGCTGCGCGGCGGGGACGAGGATCCCGCGCTGGCGGAGCGCGCCGCGCCCGGGCCGGCGGCCAAAGCGATCGCGGAAGCGTTCCGCCTGGGGCTCCAGGTCTGATGTTGCCTTGGGGGGCGATGATGCGCGCGGCGCTCGCGGCCGGCCTGGCGCCGGCTGCGTTCTGGCGTCTCAGCCTTCGCGAATGGCGCTGGTTGGCGGAGCGAAACGACGGCGCGCTTCCGCGCGCGGATTTTGAACGCATGATGGAGCAAGAGCATGGACGAGATTGAGTCAGACCTCGCCCGCGCGGGCGACGCGCTTCGCGACCTCGCCGAGGGGCCCGGTCGGGAGGCGGCGCAGGCGCTGGAGCAGGCTTTCGGACGCGCCGGGCGCTCGATCGAAAGCGCGCTGGCTGGCGCCGCGCGCTCCGGCGAGTTGAACTTCCAGCGGATGGCCGAAAGCATCCTGCGCGACCTCGCCCGCGTTGCGACGGAGGCGTTGATCGCCGGGGTGACCGGTGGCGGAGGCCAGACGGTCAACGTCAATATGAATGTCGCCGCCGGCGCGGACGCCTCCCGCGCGCCGAGCCCTGCACGCATTGCGTCCGCCGTCGCCGGCGCGGCCGCCAGGGGAGGGCGCTTCCTATGAGCCTCGCCCAGTTTCATGACGTACGCCTGCCCATGACGCTCGCTTTCGGCGCCTCGGGTGGGCCGGAGCGGCGTACGGAAATTGTCCAATTGGCCAGCGGCCGAGAGGCGCGCAACGCGGTCTGGGCCGGATCGCGGCGACGCTGGGAGCTTGCCGGCGCCGTGCGTAAGATCGAGGATCTCTACACCCTCGCCATGTTCTTCGAGGCCCGCCGCGGCCGCCTGCATGGCTTCCGATTCCGAGATTTCGCCGACAACAGGTCGTGCGCCCCCAACGAAGAGCCTACGGCCCTCGACCAGCCCCTGGGCGTGGGCGACGGCACCCGCACGACGTTCTCCCTCGTCAAACGTTACGGCGAGCACGACCGGCGCATTTTGAAACCCGTCGCAGGCTCGGTTCGTGTCGCGATAGACGGTGTAGAGATGGACGCTGGGTTCGAGGCCGACGCCGCCATGGGCGACGTGTCGTTCGACGCCCCGCCGACCGCCGGCGCCGTGCTCACCGCAGGGTACAATTTCGATACGCCCGTGCGCTTCGACACCGACCATTTGGAGACCAGTCTCGAAGCCTTCGGCGCCGGCCGTGCGGCGAGCGTGCCGCTGGTGGAGCTGACCGGGCTCTAGGCGGCTTTCATCGCGGCTGATCCTTATTTCAGAGGACAATCACCATGCGCACCCTCCATCCAGACTTCGCCGCCCGGCTCGCGAGCGGCGCGACGACGACGTGCTTGTGTTGGCGGCTCACACGCGCCGACGGCGCAATTGTCGGCGTCACCGATCACGATCGCGCGCTCCAAGTCGATGGCGTCGCCTACGAGCCCCGCGGCGCGCTGGAGGCGCGGGAGTTCACCTCGTCGGCCGATCTCAAGCCGGGTCAGGCCTCGGCCGCCGGCGCGCTCTCCTCGGACGCCATTTCCGAGGCGGATCTCGCCGCCGGACTATGGGACGGCGCGCGGGTCGACGTGTTCCGGGTCGACTGGACGGCGACCCATCTGACAGCGCAGATCTGGTCAGGCCGGTTCTCAGAGATTGTGCGCGGCGAAACCGGCTTCCAGGCGGAGCTTGTCTCGCTGAAAGCCGATCTGGAGCGACCCGTCGGACGCGTCTATTCGCGCCGCTGCGATGCGGTTCTTGGCGATGCGCGGTGCGGCCTGGATCTCGCAGACGCGTCAATTGCAGGCCTTGAATGCGATCAACGCTTTGAGACGTGCAAACAGGTCTTCGACAACACCGAGAACTTCCGCGGCTTCCCGCATATGCCGGGCAACGACTTCGTGCTCGCCGGTCCCGCAGCCGAGGGCAATGACGGAGGCCGTCGGTGAAACGCGCCGAGATCGTCGCGGCTGCGCGCAGCTGGACCGGCACGCCCTACCGCCATCAGGCCAGCGTCAAGGGAACGGGCGCCGATTGCCTGGGTCTGGTGCGCGGGGTCTGGCGGGAGGTGGTGGGCGAGGAGCCGGAAGCTCCGCCGCCCTACACGCCTGATTGGGCGGAGGCTTTGGGAGAAGAGACCTTGCTCGCGGCCGCGCGCCGCTGGCTTGTGGAAATTCCGATCGGCGCCGCTGAGGCCGGCGACGTGCTTCTCTTCCGATTGGGCCTCGGCTGCCCGGCGAAGCATTGCGCCGTCGTCAGCGGTCGCGATCGAATCATCCACGCCTATTGGGGCAAGGCCGTCTGCGAGACCCGGCTCGTCCCCTGGTGGCGACGACGTTTGGCGGCGGCCTTCGTCTTTCCGAATCTGGAGGATTAAGCCATGGCGCAGATCGCGCTGTCTCAGGCAGGAACCGCCCTTGGCGCAGCCCTGCTGCCCAACGGGTTGAATTTTCTTGGCCTGTCGCTGTCGGGCGTCGCCTTAGGCGGCGCGCTGGGCGGGATCGCCGGCGCGGCCGCCGACAGTCGCCTGTTTGGCCGATCCGCGGAGGGACCGCGTGTCGACGGGTTGCATGTCATGGAGAGCCGGGAGGGGGCCGGAATCCCGCTCGTCTATGGTCGGTTCCGCGTCGGCGGACAGGTGATTTGGGCGGCGCGCTTCACCGAGCGCCGGGAAGAGACGCGCGCCGGCAAGGGCGGGCCAAGTCTTTCGAACTTTTCCTATTCCGTGAGCTTCGCTGTCGCTCTCGGTTTGGGCGAGGTGACGCGCATCAACCGCGTCTGGGCGAACGGGGAGCCGTTGGCGCTCGGCGAGGTGGCCCATCGCCTCTATCCCGGCGGCGAAGACCAAGCGCCGGACCCGTTGATAGAGGCTGTCGAGGGGGCGGGGTGCGCACCGGCTTATCGCGGGACGGCCTATGTCGTGTTTGAGGATCTTCCGCTCGACCGGTTCGGGAATCGGCTGCCTCAGCTGTCCTTCGAGATTGTCCGCGAACCGCCTCGCGCCGCCGAGGGCGACAGCCTCAAGACGTTGGTCTCGGGCGTGAATCTGATCCCGGCGAGTGGTGAGTTCGTTTATGGAACGGACGTCGTTCGCACCCGGCGCTTCCCCGGGATCGAGACGCCGCAGAACATGAACAATGGCGACGGGCGCGCCGACATGCTGGTCTCGCTCGACCAATTGGAGCGCGACCTTCCGAGCGTTTCCGACATCGCCTTGACGATCGGCTGGTTCGGGACGGATCTCCGCGCCGGCGCGTGCGCGATCCGGCCGGGTGTCGAACTCGCCGAAAAAAATACGACTCCTTACGCCTGGTCGGCTGGCGGCGTATCGCGCAGCGAAGCTCATCTCATCTCCGGCGCAGAGGGCGGCGCGCCGAATTATGGCGGCACGCCTGCGGACCGATCAATCGTTCAGGCGATCCGCGAATTGAACGGCCGCGGGCTCGCTGTGACCGTCTCGCCCTTTCTGTTCATGGACATTCCAGCGGGAAACGGGCTCCCAGATCCCCATGGCGGCGCCGAGCAGGCGGCGTTTCCCTGGCGCGGCCGCATTGTGACCGACGCGCCGGACAAGACCGCGGCGGCGCGTGTGGAAGTCGACGCCTTTCTCGGCGGGGTTCAGACGGGCGACTTTGAGATCGACGGCGACGACGTCCGCTATCTTGGCGACGCCGACGATCGGGGGTTTCGCCGTTTCATTCTCCACCAGGCGTTTCTCGCGAAGGCGGCTGGCGGTGTGGAGGCGTTCCTGCTTGGGTCCGAAATGGTCGGATTGTCGCGGATCCGAGACGATGCGGGCGCCTTTCCGTTTGTCGACGGATTGCGGGCGCTGGCGTCGGACGTCAAAGCCATTCTCGGGCCCGCGACCAAGGTGTCCTACGCCGCCGATTGGACGGAATACGGCGCCTATGCGCCTGGCGACGGATCGGGCGACGTCCTGTTTCCGCTCGACCCGCTGTGGGCCGACGGGAACGTGGATTTCGTGGGCGTGGATTGGTATCCCCCAGCCGGCGATTGGCGGGGCGGGACCGGCCATCTCGACGCCCAAGCCGGGTTCGCCGGGCCGGACGAGACCGCGTACATCGCCGCCAATCTCGCCGGCGGGGAGGCCTATGATTGGTTCTACGCCAACCAAGCCGACCGCGACGCGCAGATACGCACGCCGATCACCGACACCGCCCACGGCGAAGATTGGGTCTTCCGCCAAAAGGACCTCGAAAACTGGTGGTCCAACGCGCACCATCCCAGACCTGGCGGCGTGCGGGCAGGCGCTTCGACGGATTGGGTCCCAGCCTCAAAGCCCGTGCGCCTGTCCGAGATCGGGTTTCCCGCCGTCGACAAGGGAACGAATTCACCGAACTTGTTCTACGATCCCAAGAGCGCCGAAAGCGCATTGCCGCCGTATTCGAACGGCGCGCGCGACGACGTTCTGCAGCGCCGGGCGCTCGAATCCGCGCTGACGTTTTGGCGCGATCGGCCGTTTGTGGAAGCGGCGCTTGTCTGGGCGTGGGACGCGCGGCCCTGGCCTGATTTCCCCAGCCGAAGCGAAGTTTGGTCGGACGGCCCGAACTGGGCGTTCGGGCATTGGCTTAACGGTCGCGCGGGCCTTGTGGAGGCCTCCGACGCGATCGTCGATCTCGGTCGGCGCGGCGGGGTGGAAATCAGTGCGCGCGTGGTCGACGGCCTGGTTGACGGCTATGCGGTGACGGGTGTCGCAACGCTGCGCGCAGCGTTAGAGCCGTTGAAAACTGTCCACGGTTTCGTCGCCGTCGAACGCGGCGACGAGCTTGTTCTGCGCGCCTCGGGAGCGGAAATTGCCGCGTCGATCGGGCGAAATGACCTCATTGGCGACGGCGCGGCGGGGACGCGGACTTTGCTTGACAAGGCGCCTGGCGCGCTGCGGCTGCAATTCCTTGACGGGGCGAACAATCATCAACCGGCCATTGTCGAGGCGCGGATCGCAGGGGCGGATCCGCGCCTTGTTGCGGATGTCTCACTCCCTGTCGCGCTGTCGGCGGGGCAGGCGGAAGCGATCGCCGCACGTTTGCTGGACGAAGCGGCCCAGGCGGAGCGACTTGAGTGTGGATTGACCCATGCCGGCCTGGCCATCGAGCCGGGGGATATGGTCGATGTCGAAAATCGATCTGGACGTTGGATCGTTTCAGACATCGTCGACGGCGAGGCCCGCGCTCTGTCGCTTCGTCCGGCCCCTGGGGCTGATGTGGATCGAGCCTTGGAGGCGCCCCCCGCGGCGGCGCAGGCGGCTCTCTTCGCGGAGCCTGAATTCGTGATCATCGACGCCCCGGCGCTTGCGGGCGCGGAGACGGACGCCAGACCTGTCGTTGCAGCGACAGCCAAGCCCTGGGCGGGCGATGCGCGGGTGCTCGCCGGGCCAAGTGTGGACGCCATGACCGAACGCGCAACGCTCGATGGCCCGGCCGCACTTGGTCGGCTCGCAGCCGATCTGCCGCCGGGCCCGGTGGGGCGCTGGGACGAGAACGCCGCTCTGCTGGTCGAAACGCCGAGCGCATCCTTTGTATCCGCGCCGCCGGGCGCGGTGTTCGCGGGGGCCAACGGCGTGTTCGTCGACACGCTCGATGGCTGGGAATTGCTGCAGTTTCAAACCGCGGAGATCGTGGGTCCGGAGCTCGTTCGGCTGAGGCGCCTTCTGCGCGGGCAGCGCGGCACGTCCGCGTCCGGCGCGCCAAGGGGCGCGGTTTGCGTTTTGGCCGACGCCAATTTGCGTCGCGTCGATCTTGCGCCTGAGGATTTCGGGGTCGAGCGCGTGTTCCGGATCGCCGATCGCGGCGGCTTCAGCCCCGTGCGGCCGCACGTGGTGAACGATTTCGCCGCCTTGCCGTGGCGTCCGGCGCATTTGCGCGCCGCCTGGACTGGAGAGGGATTACAAATCACCTGGACGGCGCGGAGACCTGAATACTCCGACAATTGGGAGTTTCCTGAGCGGGATAACAGTGGAACGTTCCGGCTGTCCTTGCTTGCTGAAGGCGACATCGTGGATATCGCCCAAGCGACGTCCGGCGCATGGATGTTTCCGCTTGGCGTCGCCCAAGGCGCAGATGAAGTTCGCGTCTCCGGCGTCGCGCTGGATGGTCGGATTGGCGCTGCAGCGTCGATCTTCCTTTAAGTCGACTTCGACGCTTCCAAACCACGTCGGCGTCGCTTAACTGAACATCGGAAGACGTTCAGGCAGGACAAGCGTGAGTTGGGACCCCTATGGCGCGCTCGGCGTAAGTCGATCGGCGTCCGACGACGAAATCAAGAAGGCCTATCGGGCCAAGGCGAAGGCCCTGCATCCCGATCTCCATCCCGACGACGAGGGGAAAGCTGAGGCGTTCAAGAAGGCGTCGGCGGCGTTTCAGATCCTTGGCGATCAGGAGAAACGGGCGCAATTCGACCGCGGCGAAATCGACGCCGACGGAAATCCGACCGGGCACGGCGCGTCCGCTGGCCGCGGCCCTTTCTCCGGCATGGGCGGCGCGCAGGGCGATCCTTTCGACGACATTCTCTCCAGCATCTTCGGCGGCCGCGGCAGGCGCAGCGCCGGGCCGCGCCGCGGCCGCGATATTCGTTATCGTGTTGAGATCGATTTCGCAGATTCGGTGAACGGCGCGACGCGGCGCATGGTGATGTCGGACGGTCGCGCCCTCGATGTCGCCATACCCGCGGGGATCGTCAGCGGCCAGACGCTGCGCTTGAAAAGCCAGGGCGAAGGGTCGGCGTCAGGCGGCGCGCCAGGCGACGCCCTGCTCGAAGTGACCGTGCGCGACCACAAAGTCTGGCGACGCGAGGGCGACGATCTTCATATGAACGCCCCTGTTCCACTCTCGACAGCGGTGCTCGGCGCCTCCTTGGATGTTATGACGCCGTCGGGGCCCGTCAGCGTGAAAGTGCCTGAGGGATCGAACACCGGCGCCCGGCTGCGGCTCAAGGGCAAGGGGGTCCAGAACCCCAAGCGCCCAGGGGACCTTTATGTCCGGCTTGAGATCCATCTCGAAGACCCTAAGGATCCAGATTTGAAGGCGTTGCTGCGCAAAAAAAGCGGATGAGCGGCGTACAACTGCATTATTCACTGGCTGTTCAGTGCTTCGGCGATACACCGCAAATTATGAACCGGGTGGCCGCTCTCTTCGTCTTAGCTCTTTTGGCCGTCGCAGACGCGTCGGGGCAGAGCAATTCCTTCTCGCCGGGCCAGGCGCGGGACGCTGTTGAGAAAGGCGATGTCGTTCCCCTGCGCGACGTGTTTCGCAGTTTGGAGCGGCGGTACGGCGGCTATCAAATCGATGCCGGGCTCTTTAACGCAAGGGGCGGTCAAGAATACCGGATCACATGGATGGGGGGCGCCGGCGAGTTCAAAGGCCGTCGCATGAAGATCGTCGTCGATGCGCAAACGGGCCGGATCAAAAGTGTAAGTGGAGGATGACGCCATGCGCATTCTAGTGGTTGAAGACGATCCAGATCTGCGCCGCCAATTGGCTGAAGCGCTGTCTCAAGCTGGGTATGCAGTCGATCTCGCCGCCGACGGCGAGGACGGTCATTTCCTGGGCGATACCGAGCCCTATGACGCGGTTATTCTGGACCTCGGCCTGCCGAAAATGGACGGCGTCAGCGTTTTGGAGCGGTGGCGCGACGATGGGCGGGATTTTCCCGTCTTGATCCTGACAGCGCGCGACCGTTGGAGTGAAAAAGTCGCCGGCTTTGACGCTGGCGCCGATGATTACCTTACCAAGCCGTTCGTCACCGAAGAGCTGCTGGCGCGCCTTCGCGCTTTGTTGCGGCGGGCGGCCGGCCACTCAGCGGCGGCGTTGGAATGCGGTGATTTGCGCGTCGACACGCGCGCCGCCCGGGCGACCGTGGCTGGCGCTGCGATCAAGCTGACGGCCCATGAATACCGGGTCTTGTCCTACCTCATGCACCATCAAGGACGCGTCGTGCCGCGCACCGAATTGGTCGAGCACATCTATGACCAGGATTTCGATCGGGACTCGAACACGATCGAGGTGTTTATCGGGCGCTTGCGTAAGAAAATAGGCTCCGACCGCATCGAGACCGAACGCGGGCTCGGCTACCGGCTCATCGATCCGGCGACCGAAACGCCTATTGCCGGCTAGGACGTTCGCCGGCATGGACGCCGGAATGGATACGCAGACCGTCGACGGCCCCGGCAGAGGCTATTCCCTTGCGCGCCGGCTGCTCGTCAGCGCAGCGATTTGGAGCCTGCTCGTTCTTGTTGGCGGCGTTGTCACCCTGACAGCGGTCTATCGCGCGCAAACGCTGAGCGTGTTTGACGACCAATTGGAGGCGACGCTGCAGACATTGGCCCGCGCGATCGATGTCGGCCCCGACGGGACAGTCGCCGCCGTGCCTTCGAATCTGCCGTCCGATCCGAGATACGAAACGCCGTTGTCAGGGAGATACTGGTCCATTGTCGGCGTCTCGGACGAGGGCGGCTTCGGCGCGTTGGACATCCGGCCGGACAGTTTGTGGGACGGCGCGGCCCCATGGCCGGAGGCGCGGATATCGGACCTCGCCGGATCGCCGGGGTCCATCCTTTTCGTGGACACGCTTGGGCCAAACGACGAACCCTTGCGCGTTGCGGGGCAGGCGATCTTGGCCCCGCCGCGCGATACGCCGATCCTACTGATCGCTGCGGCCGACCGACGGGGCGCTGAGCAGGGCGCGGCGCGGTTTCGATACCTCCTGATCACGGCCCTGGGCGCGCTGTCGGCGGGCGTGTTCGGCGTCATCTGGGCGATGATCCGGATCGCGCTTACGCCGCTTCGCCGCGTTGAGGCCGACGTCACCAATGTTCGCGAAGGCCGCAAGACCAAGCTCGACGAGGATTACCCCTCCGAGATTAAACCTCTGGCCGAAGAGGTGAACAAATTGCTCGACCACAACCGCGCAGTCGTGGAGCGCGCGCGCACCCATGTCGGCAATCTGGCCCATGCGCTGAAGACGCCCATCGCGGTCTTGACCAACGAAGCGAAGGATGAATCCCAACTCGCCGATCTCGTTCGTCGCCAAACGTCGGCTATGAATGCCAACGTCCAGCACTATCTAAAGCGCGCCCAAGCTGCGGCGCGCGCGGAAGCGATTGGATCGCGATCCGACGTCTGGCCTGTGGTCGGCGACCTGGCGCGGCTTCTCAATCGCCTCTTCGCCGATCGCGGCGTTGTGGTTAGCGTTTCCGGCGACAACGTCGTCTTTCGAGGCGAGCGTCAGGATTTGGAGGAGATGATGGGCAATCTCATGGAAAACGCTTGCAAGTATGCCGCGTCCACGGTGCGCGTCTCTGTGTCTTCCGAGGGAGGCGACGTTCGTATCGACATCGACGACGACGGCCCCGGCCTGTCGCCCGCCGAACGCGAGGACGCCTTGAAGCGCGGCGTCAGGCTTGACGAACGCGCGCCGGGCAGCGGGCTCGGCCTGTCGATTGTCTCTGATTTAGCGGACATGCATTCTGGAGCGGTCGATCTTTCCGACAGCCCCCTCGGCGGCCTTCGGGCGACTCTCAGGTTGAAAGCGGCATGAGCGGATTATTGGTTATCGCCCTCGGCGTCGTCGTGTCGGCGGGCATGGCGGTGCTGGCGTTTCGCCGCGGCGGCGTGGTCAGCGCAGCCATTGTTGCAGCAACGGCTTTGGCGGCTGTTCTCGGATACGGCGTTGTGGGGCGGCCGGGCCTTCCTGGCGTACCCTACGCCCAGCGGGCTGCGGAATTGGCGGATCGAGATCCGCAAAGCCTGTCGCCGCCTGAGGCGTTGGCGCGTTTGCAGGATCTCAGCCGTGAAGATCCCGCCGCGCCCGAGCCGCACTTTTTCATCGGCGAGCTTCTAAAATCCCAAGGCCGTGACGCAGACGCCATACGCGCCTATCAGTCGGCCCTACGCCGGGACGAGACCTTCACGCCCGCCATGGTTTCTCTCGCCGACGCCATGGTCCGGCTGTCGGGCGGCGTCATCGACGTCGACCCGGCGCGTATCTACGCCCGCGCGTATCAACTCGATCAGGAGCAATTGCGTGCGGGCTTTCTCGCCAATTTGGGCTTGTTTCAAAACGGCCAGCGCGACGCGGCGAGATCGGCTTGGACCGGAATGATTGAAAGATTGGACGACGAAGATCCGCGCCGGATTATGCTCGGCGCTTGGGTTCGGGCGGCGGAACGTGAAATCGTGTCGGAGTAACCGTCTCGCGACCCTTCCCAAGTCCTCGCGAATGATTAAGTTCCGCGTCATGAGAGCGAGATCACGACGTCTTTGGACAATTGGCGCAGGGGCGACGCTGATCGCCGCCGCAGCCATCTTGGCCTTTGTCGCCGCCGGCCGGACAGCGGACTTCTTTTACACCCCGACAAGATTGGCGGAGATTGGCGGCCCCACGCCTGGCCTTCGCGGCAAGGTGGGCGGCTTCGTCAAGCCCGGCTCGCTGGCGTATGGCGAAGGGGGGCGGATTGATTTCCTCGTCGTCGACGACGCGCACGAAATTGCGGTGACGCACGTCGGCTTGGCGCCCGACCTCTTCCAGGAAGGCTCAGGCGTTGTCGCGGAAGGCGCATTCAACGAAAACGGCGTGTTTGAAGCCAGCCGCCTCTTGGCGAAACACGACGAAAACTATGTCCCACGCGAGCTCGAAGGCGTCGAGGCGCCGTCGTCATGATCGAGGCGGGACATCTGGCGGCGTTTCTCGCATTTGGATTTGCGCTTGCTCAATCGATCTTAGGATTGCGCGGGGCGCGCGAACCCGCTGCGATGCTCGCCTTGGCGTCGTTCGGTGCGATGGCGTTCGCCTTTGGCGCGCTGATCACCGCGTTCGCCCAATCGGACTTCACGCTCGCCCTGGCGGCGTCCAATTCTCACACGCTGAAGCCGTTTCTTTATAAGATCGCCGGGACCTGGGGAAACCATGAGGGGTCGATGGCGCTGTGGTGCCTGGTCGCCGCCGGCTTTGCGGCCGCTGGCGCGGTGTTTCTGCGGACGGAGCGACCGAGTTTCGAGGCGCGCGCCCTGGGCGTTCAAGGCCTGATCGCAGCCGGGTCCATGGCGTATCTGCTGCTGGCGTCCAATCCATTCCTTCGCTTGGACCCGGCGCCGCTTCAGGGGGCGAGCCTCAATCCACTGCTTCAAGACCCTGCATTGGCGATCCATCCGCCGCTCCTCTATCTCGGTTATGTCGGATACTCCTTCGTTTTCGCCTTGGCGGCGGCCGGTTTGATAGAAGGGCGAATTGACCGCGCCTGGGCTCGCGCGGCCCGGGGCTGGTCGCTCGCAGCCTTCGCGCCGTTGACGGTGGGCATCGTGCTCGGCTCCTATTGGGCCTATTATGAGCTCGGTTGGGGTGGCTGGTGGTTCTGGGATCCCGTCGAAAACGCCAGCCTCATGCCCTGGCTCTGCGGGGCGGCGCTTCTGCACTCGATTATCGTCACCGAGAAACGCGGCGGCTTTGCGGCGTGGACGGCGCTCCTCGCCGTTTTGGCCTTTTGCTTCTCCATTCTGGGGGCTTTCCTCGTCCGATCGGGCGTCTTGACCTCTGTGCATGCGTTCGCAGTCGATCCTCTGCGCGGCGGAGTCTTGCTCGCCGGATTGTTGGCCTATGGCGGTTTCGCCTTGGCGCTGTTCGCCTGGCGGGCGCCGGCGCTAAAAGCGGGGCCCGACTGGGCGTACATCAGCCGCGAGGGTGCGCTGATGCTCAACAATTTGGTCATATTCGCGGCGACCGCGACCGTTCTGCTCGGCACATTGTTCCCCTTGATCGCCGAGGTCGCCGGCCGCCAGATGTCCGTTGGCGAGCCCTATTTCAACCTGACCTTCACGCCGATCATGGCCGCCTTGTTGGCGACGCTGCCCGTCGTCCAGGGCTGGAGTTGGGGACGGGCGAACATTGGAACGCTTATTCGTTGGATCGGAGGGTTTGCGGTGCTCGTCGTATTGATGCGCATTCTGCACAAGATCCTCTTCAGCGTACCCGCCGGCGCGACGCTGGGCGTCGCGCTGGGGCTCTGGCTTATCTTGGGCGCATTGATCGAGGTCGGCCGGCGCGGTCTTTGGGATTGGGGCGAAGTTCCGGCGTCGCTT
>CAZQZC010000020.1:0-27088 GCA_964597685.1 uncultured Hyphomonadaceae bacterium
GAGGCCAAGCGCCAATCCAATGAGGACGCGCTTCCACAAGGTGATCTGGAACCAAGCCGCCATGAACGCCACTCCTCTTCGCCCGACGCCCGCGACCGTACGCCGCTTCGCCCTCCGGTCAATCGCCGTAGTGAACGGACGGATTAGGTTAGCGCGCATGGATCAGGCGCATTCCGACATCCTTGCGGCGACCTTAGACGCACTTGCGCGCGCGCCCCTCGATCGCCGATCGCCCCTGCGCTGGCCCGTGCTCGCGACGTCTGGACCCGCAGCCCGCATGGTCGTCATGCGCGCCTTCACCCGCTCACCGCCGCAAATCGACCTCTACACCGACGCGCGAACGCCGAAAGTCGAGCAGCTCCGCGGCGACCCGCGCGCGGAACTTGTGTTCTTCGACAAGTCGAAGTCGATCCAAATGCGCGTGCGCGGATCCGTCCAATTGCACCATCGCGACGACATCGCTCGCGCCGCCTATGGCGACGGAGGAGGTCACACCGATGGCGACTATGCCCGAGCCCAGGCCCCGGGAACTGACGCGCCTGATCCGGACGCAGCCCTCGGAATATCCGGCTCCGCCTGGGAGAATTTCATGGTCCTGCGTGTATCCGTGGCGTCCATCGACTGGTTGGAGCTGCAGCGCGCCGGCCATCGCCGCGCCAGGTTCAACCATGTCGACGGTGCATGGTCGGCGGTCTGGCTCACCCCCTGACGTCGCAAGGACTGGTCTGCGCAGACACGTTCAGGTATGGCGCAATCATGACTGATCCGTTCAACATCCTGATCCTCTGCACCGGGAATTCAGCCCGGTCGATTTTGGGCGAAGCGCTGGTCAGCGCCCGGGCCGACGTCGGGCTACGAGGCTATTCCGCCGGCTCCACGCCGAAGGGCGCGCCGCACCCTATGGCGCTGAAGATCCTCGCCGAGAAGAGCCACGACGTGTCGGGTTTCAGCTCAAAAAGCTGGGACGTCTACGCCGATGCGGACGGGCCCGAAATGCATGCGGTCATCACAGTCTGCGACAACGCGGCCGGCGAGGCTTGCCCCGTCTGGCCAGGCCATCCGGTTCAGGCCCATTGGGGCCTTCCCGACCCCGCTTACATCGACAACGAAAGCGCCCAACGCGCTGCGTTCGAGCGCGTTTATGACGCCCTCAAGGAACGCGTCGACGCTTTGGCGGATCTTCCGTTTCGAACGCTGTCGACCGAAGACCTTAAGCGCGCGCTCGAACGGATCCATCGAGACGGACAATCAGCCGACGCTATCGAATGATGCGCTCCAAGGTGACGCGTTCAATCTCCATGGACGCGCGACCAGATCCGCTTAGGGGCCTTATGCCGAGATAATCCACGGCCGGCGTCTCCCCGCGCGGCGGGGCTTTGAACTCCAGCGTGAAATCGGCGAAGTCGGCCTCCAGCGGATAGCGGCCCCACCCGGATTCATTGTCGGCGTCGGCCCGATAATTGATCTCGATAGCCTGGGCGGGTGCGTCGCCCACCGCGCGGGCCCGCACCGTTGTTCGGATGAGGAAGGTCGCAAACTGCGCCTCTATGTCGGCGGCTAGTCTAAAATGCGGACCAAGCGTTGGATCGGCGAGCAGACCATCGTCCTCCAGGGTGACGCGCAGCGTCTCAACGCCGCTTTCGCCAACCAGTGACAGCTCAGCGGCGCCAGATTTCATTCGATTGAGTTCGGCCCCGTCCACAATTATGCGGTCATATTGGCCGTCGCCGACGCTGACAGAGCCGGTCGGGAGTCGGCCGCCAGGCGGAGTGGCGGCAAAAGCGACCAGGCCGACGGCGGTCAGGGCTGCAGCGGGAAAGAAGATTCGGTCACCCATGTCTGGTCCGTCGTTTCCACCAGGCTGGCGCGGCTTGGCTCCCATTGCTAGCACCTCGCTCGCAGCCGCAAAAGCGAGGATGTCGCCATGCCCGATCGAGCGCTCAAGCGTCGCGCGCGCGAAGCGCGGTCGTGGCTGTTCGACGCCTGCTTTCCGCTTTGGTTCGATGAAGGTGTGACGGATTGGGGGTTTGTTGAGCGCCTCGATCTCAACCATCGCGCCCAGCCGACAGAGACGACGCGGGTGCGGGTCCAAGCGCGCCAAATCTATGTCTTCTGCGAAGCCGCACGACTGGGCTGGCAGCCCGAGGCGAGTTCAACGCTTGCCATGCGTGTGCTGGAAACATTGCTGGGAGCCGCCCGCCGCAGCGACGGACTCGTCGGCCGGACTTTGAGCGTGGCTAAGGCCGAACTCGTTGACGACACGCCGGACCTCTATGACGCCGCTTTCGTGTTGTTCGCGATTGGCGAGGCCGCAAAACAGACCGACGACAAGACGCCGCTTGCAGAGGCCGCCCGAAGCGCAATCGCCGCGCTCGACGCCAACATGACGCATTCTTCCGGGGGATTCGCCGAATCTTGGCCAGCCCCGCAAACGCGCCAGCAAAATCCGCATATGCACCTCTATGAGGCCTGGTTGTCGCTCGCGCAGGGCCTCGCAAACACAGCCTTCCTTGATCGCGCGCGAGACATCCGCTCGCTAGCCCTAACCAGGTTTATGGCGGCGGACCTTCCGGTTCTCTTCGAGACTTTTGCGGCCGATTGGTCACCGCTGCCCGACGTGGAGCGCGCAAGCGTGGAGCCAGGCCATCTGTTTGAGTGGAGCACGCTTCTGCGTCGCCACGCCGAGCTTGAACGCGCCGAACCGCCCGCCGCAGCGGCGGCGCTCCACGCGTTCGCCACGTCCGCGTCGCAACAAGACGGCTACGTTGTCAGCGCCATAAATCGCAACGGCGAGATCATCGACGGCGCGCGGCGGGTGTGGGCCCAGGCGGAGGCGCTGCGCGCGCATTTGTCGTCGGCCGCCTATGGAGATCGCGCTGCGATCGGTCACGCTGTCGACGCCTTTGACGTCATCATGGATGAACACTTGACCCCCGAAGGCGCGTGGGTGGACGCCTACAGCGCCGACGGCGCGCCAGCGGTCGATTTCGTCCCGGCGTCGGCCGGCTACCATATCGTTGGAGCCTTCGCCCGCCTGATCGACCAATGCGACGCTTGATCTCGCTGACCGACAGCGCCTAGACCAAAGCCGCCAAAGGACCCCGCATGACCTATCTCGCCCTCATCCGCCACGGACAAAGCCAGTGGAATCTCGAAAACCGGTTCACCGGCTGGTGGGACGCGGACCTCACCGAACAAGGGGAGGCCGAGGCGCGGCGAGCCGGCGAATTGCTCAAGACGACCGAGGCCGATTTCCGCCAAGCATTCACCAGCCTGCAAACGCGCGCCATCCGAACGCTCTGGCTCGCTCTGGCGACGGCCGATCGCGCCTGGATGCCGACGGAGAAATCTTGGCGGCTCAACGAGCGCCATTATGGCGCGCTGACCGGGCTCGACAAGGCTGAGACGGCCGAGCGTCACGGCGCCGACCAGGTAAAGATCTGGCGTCGGTCATACGATACGCCGCCGCCGCCTTTGGAACCCGGCGGCGCCTATGATCTTGCGAACGATCCGCGCTATCGCGGGATCGCCGTTCCAACCGCCGAGAGCCTCAAATTGACGCTCGAACGCGTTCTGCCGTTCTGGACCTCCACAATCGCACCCGTCTTGGATTCTGGCGTCGACACTTTGGTCGCCGCGCACGGAAACTCCTTGCGCGCCTTGGTCAAGCACCTGTTCAACGTTGCGGAGGACACGATCACCGGGGTCGAAATTCCGACCGGGAACCCGCTTCTCGTCGAGTTGGATGGGGACTTGAGACCCGTCGCCGCTCGGTATCTGGACCCTGATCGCGCTCAAGCGCTTCCCGACTTGCCGTGACTTATCGATTTTCAGGCGTGATCGGCTTCTCCGACCGGCTGGATTTCGCTGATTTGGGGCGCAGGATCGGAGGCGCGACGATCAAGGTGTCGGCGCCATTCAAGGGTATCGCCCACGCCTTCGCCGCCGATTACAACGCCCACGATCTCTCCAATTGGGAGACGGCGGAGCTAACTCAATGGAGCGCCGCGCATCCAGGCGACCACGTCCTTTATCTCAAGGTCGAGTGCTTCGGCGGCGTCTGCGATCATGCGGGCGTTGTTTTGAACGGCGGCGTGATACTCGAGCATGTCGATTTCGAAGATGGGCGCGCGCCGCACGCCGCCCTGCAGCGGCTCTTCGCGGCAGCCGGTCAAAGCGCGTCGACCATGGCCATGCCGTTCCTGGAACGCGGCGCGTTCACCTTCGACGACGACGCTCACATGCGGCGCGCCTTCGCGCTGGCGCGGTCGCAGTTTGGACGCACCGGCGACAATCCATCGGTTGGCTGCGTCATCGTCTCCGATCGCGGACGGGTTCTCGCCGAAGCGGCGACCGCCGACGACGGACGGCCCCACGCAGAAGAACACGCGCTCGCCCTCCTTTCAGGCGATGCGGCCGGGGCCACGGCGTATGTCACGCTTGAGCCCTGCCGCGAGCGATCTTCGGGCGACCATTCCTGCGCCGAACGGCTGATATCGGCGGGCGTCAGGCGGGTCGTCTATGGCTGCGAAGACCTGCACCCACAGGGAGCCGGCGGCCTGGACAGGCTGCAAAATGCGGGGGTCGATATCAGTCAGTTGAATTATGACGACGCCGCCGAAGCGCTTTACGCGGACTTTTTTCGGCGGGCCGCTCAAACAGGTCCATGAGCCGCGCATTTGGACGCGTGTTGATATCAGCCGCCCCATCTGCTTCGTTGGAGTCTCCAAAGCGGCCAGCGCGGCGGCTTCCATCGCCAGGAATGGGGCGCACCCCTTGTCCGATATCACACTGCACAAGAACGATCTCGCCGCGGGCGTGGACCTCGGCCGCGAAGTCGCCGTCGATACCGAAGCGATGGGCCTGAACCCCCATCGCGACGCCCTATGCGTGGTGCAATTGTCGGCTGGCGACGGTGCGGCGCACGTCGTTCAGCTTGATCGAAACGCAGGATACGACTGCCCGAATCTCAAAGCGATCCTGGCGGACACCGCCGTCCTGAAGATCTTTCACTATGCGCGCTTCGACATTGCGATGATTAAGCATTGGCTGGGCGTCGATTGTGCGCCGGTTTGGTGCACGAAGATCGCATCGAAATTGGCGCGCACCTACACAGACCGTCACAGCCTGAAAGACGTCGCGCGCGAGATCGCCGGGACTGACCTTTCAAAGGCGCAGCAAAGCTCGGACTGGGGCGCGGCTGATTTGTCCGAGGCGCAGCTCGCCTATGCGGCCTCAGACGTGCTTTACCTTCACAAGGTGAAGACTGGCCTTGAAGCGATGCTGGAACGCGAAGGTCGGACTGAACTCGCGCGGGCTTGCTTTGACTTTTTACCCACACGCGCCGTGCTGGACCTCGCCGGCTGGGGCGAAACCGACATTTTCGCCCATTCGTGAGTATAGTCTGTCAGTCAGCGTGGATTCTGACTGCAAGTTAACCGCACACGGCTTTCCCGAGCGGGCCCAGCGTTTTAAATTCATTACAAGAAACGGGTAAACCAGGCTGCATGTCTCCGACCAACGCATCAATCCAGGCTGACGACCTCTGGGCGCCCCGGCGGCAATTGTCGCTGTCTCAAGCGCGGCGTCGTTCCAAGGTCGTGCGCGGCCTGCGCTTCGGCTTCAGCGCTGCAGCGGCGATTTGCCTTGGCGTGCTTGTCGGCCTGCTGACGGCGAACGCGATTGAACGCGCCGCCTCGGGCGGAGAGGACTTTCGCACCGAGGAGAAAGTGACGATGGTCAGCCCTCGGTTCACCGGCCGCGACGATTCCGGAGACCCATACGTCATCACGGCCGCCACCGCCCAGCGGCGGCGCGCGAACTCAAATCTTGTCGATCTCGTCGATCCAAAGCTGGTGGACGCAGAGGGCGGCGAGGTTTTAGCTCCGCGCGGCCTGTACGACCGCCAATTGCAGACTCTGGAGCTCTACGACGACGTCGTCATGAAGGACGGGGGCGGATATGTGTTCCGGTCAACACATGCGCGGGTCTACATTCAGGAAGATCGAATTGTCGGGCTGGATCCGCTCGAGGGAGAAGGCCCCATTGGGGACGTTCGCGCCGACTCCTATGAAGTGTTCAACGAAGGCCACCACGTCGTCGTGAGCGGTCGCGTGCGCACCGTGCTATATCCTGAAGAGCGCCCAGCCGAACAAGCCCCGTCGGAACAGGAGTGACTGAATGAAAACCGCCGCGCTCATGGCCGTTGGTCTTGCTCTCGCCGCTCCCGCGACAGCGCAGTTTAGCGCAGACGGCGGTCCGATAGAGATCCTGTCCGACGTCGCCGAAGTGTTCGATCTGGAGCGACGGATTATCTACACTGGCAGCGTCGACGTCCGCCAAAGCGATGCGCGCCTGCAGGCCGATCGGATTGTCGTCAATTATCGAGAGCGGGCGGACGGTGAGCAAGCTGACGGGCAATTCTCGAGCTTTGGAAAGCTCGACACGATCGTCGCCACCGGCAATGTCTTCTACGTCCGACCGGACCTGCGGGCGCGCGGGCGCAAGGCGACTTATGTTGCGGAAAGCGACACGGTGCGCCTGGAAGACGAGGTGGTGATCCTGCGCGGAGACGACGTCGCTCGCGGTGAGGTGTTCGTGCTGGAGGTCGAGGCCGGCCGATCGACGCTCGACCCAGGGAGCCAAGGCCGCATCACAACCATTCTGCCCGGCGGCGTTCCCAATACGGACGCCGAGGGCGAAGAGGAGTGAGCGTTATGAAACTTGCAGCGCTCACAATCGCGTCTTTCGGGCTCGCGGCATCCGCGGCGGCTCAATTGAGCGCCCAGGGCGGGCCGATTCGGATCGGGTCGGATCGCGGCGAAGTCTTCGAGAAGGAGCGCCGCGTGGTCTATTCGGGCAATGTCGACGTCACGCAGGGCGACGCGCGCCTGCAAGCCGATGAGATTGTGGTGAATTATCGCGAACCGGACGACGGCGCATCCGGATCTGGCCAATTTAGCGGCTTCGGCGATCTTGAGACGATCGTGGCGACCGGAAACGTCTTTTACATCACGCCCGACCTGAAGGCGCGCGGTGATCGCGCGGTTTATCTCACAGATACAGACACCATCCGCCTTGAGCGCAATGTCGTACTTTTACGCGGCGACGACATCGCGAAGGGGGCTCTTCTGGTCCTTCGGGTTGAAGAGGGCCGCTCGCGTCTGACCGCACGCCCAAACCAGCGCGCGAAAATGACGATCAACACGGTCAGCGGAACCGTCACACCGGCCAGCGAGAGCGAAGGCGACGAGAATTGACCCCGCTTCGCTCATACGATCTTAAGCCTATTCGAGTAGCCAGTTTTCGGCGGGCGGCGGCATGCTCCGCGATGGAGATCAAGGCGAAATGAGCACATCCGAAGACGGTCTCGTCGTATCCGGATTGGCCAAATCCTTCGGCAAGCGGCAGGTCGTGCGCGACGTGTCCTTGTCAGTCCAACGCGGAGAAGTGGTCGGCCTGCTGGGTCCTAACGGAGCTGGGAAAACCACCTGTTTTTACATGATTATGGGGCTGATCGGGGCTGATTCCGGTCAAATCCTAATCGACGGCGAGGACGTAACGTCGCTGCCGATGTACCAACGCGCGCGGCTTGGTCTTGGATACTTGCCGCAGGAAGCCTCGATTTTCCGCGGCATGAGCGTCGAGGAAAACGTCGCAGCCGTCGTCGAGCTCGTTGAGAAAGACAGGTCCAAGCGCGCCGCACAGGTCGATGCGCTGTTAAACGAATTGCACGTCTCGCATCTTCGCGACGCGCCCGCCACAGCCCTATCGGGTGGAGAACGGCGGCGCGTGGAGATCGCCCGCGCGCTCGCCTCACGCCCCAGCTTCATGCTCCTGGACGAACCGTTCACCGGGATCGACCCCCTCGCCATCTCGGACATCTCCGACCTGGTCAGGTATCTGAAGCAGCGCGGCCTTGGCGTGCTGATCACAGACCACCAGGTGCGCGAGACTCTGCAGATCGTCGACAGAGCGCTTGTCATGTATGACGGCGTCGTCTTGTTCGACGGGCCTCCGGAAGAGGTGCTGCAGAACGAGGATGTGCGGCGGGTCTATCTCGGCGAGCGGTTCGCCGCGTAACGCCCATGTCGTTGAAACAGCGTCTCGATGTCCGCCAAGCCCAGGGCTTGGTGATGACGCCCCAATTGCAGCAGGCCATCAAACTGCTGCAGCTGTCGAATCAGGAACTCGCCGAATACGTCGAAGCCGAGCTTGAGCGGAACCCGCTGCTTGTGCGCGACGAGGGGGACGCCTCAGACGCGCCGCTACCCGCTGCGGACCTCCCAGACACAACAACGCTGGACCTCGGACTTCCCACGGGCGAGAGCGCGCAGGAGGCGTTAGACGCGCCGCGTGAAGACATCAACAACGGCGACAGCGCTGCAGACGCCGCCGTCGCGGGGTCGTCGGGCCCATCTGCGGAGACGGACTGGTCAAAGGCCGGTTCGGGTCGACAGGTGGGCGACGACATCGATTTCGAAGGCAATCTGACGCAAGACAAGAGCCTTCGGGAGCATCTCACCGATCAGGTTCGCCTCGCTGGCCTTTCCGCCGCCGAGACGCTGATCGCCCTTCGGCTCATCGACGATACGGACGAAGGCGGATATTGCCGCGCAGACCTTGCAGAAGTTGGCGAGGTGCTCGGCGCGCCGCTGAGCGATGTCCAGGCCGTTCTAAGCATTTGCCAAGGCTTCGAACCGACGGGCGTCATGGCGCGATCCTTGTCGGAATGCCTGGCTCTGCAATTGATCGAACGCGACCGCTTAGACCCCGCCATGAAGGCGCTCGTCGAGAACCTCGACCTCGCCGCGAAACACGATATCACCAAGCTCGTCGCGGTCTGCGGCGTTGATAAAGCCGATGTTTTGGACATGTTGGCGGAGCTGAAGTCACTGACACCGCGCCCCGGCGCGGCCTTTGCCGGCGACGCCGCAGCAGCGGTGGCGCCGGACGTATTCGTCCGAGAGATGCCAAACGGGATGTTCGCCGTCGAATTGAACACCGAGACGCTCCCGCGGGTTTTGGTGGATCGCGCCTATTATGCTGAGGTGTCGACGCTGCCAATGCGCGAACAAGAGAAGGAATTCGTTTCAGAGTGTGCGGCGAGCGCCAATTGGTTGATCAAGAGCCTGGACCAACGCGCGCGCACGATCTTGAAGGTCTCAAGCGAAATCGTCCGACAGCAAGACGCGTTTTTCGCCCACGGCGTGGCGCATTTGCGCCCCCTCAACCTGAAACAGGTTGCAGATGCAATCGGAATGCACGAATCCACCGTCAGCCGCGTCACATCGAACAAATACATGTCCACGCCGCGAGGCTTGCTGGAACTGAAATACTTCTTCTCAGCCGCGATCCCGTCTACGGGCGGCGGAGAAGCGCATTCCGCTGAAGCCGTGCGGCATCGGATTAAGGAATTGATTGAAAACGAAGGCTCGACGGCAGTGCTCTCCGACGACCAGATTGTTGAGACGCTTCGTGAGTTTGGCGTCGATATCGCGCGTCGCACCGTGGCGAAGTATCGAGAGAGCCTCTGCATCCCGTCTTCTGTCGTGCGTCGGCGGACGTTGAAACAGAGCGCTTGACGGCATCTGCAGCGGCACGAAACCTGCCTGTCAGCCGACTGTAGCTAGAGTGGACGACCCGCATTGGTAGATTAGCTTCGCTTCGCTCTCGCCATCTCGTGCAAAGTGTTCCATAATCGTCACACTAACGGGAGTTCTCCGTGCAAATACAGATTATTGGAAAAAATATGGACCTCGGCGAGTCGCTCCGGGAACGGATCGCCGAAGGCCTCGAAGGCGCCGTCAGCAAATACTTCGATCGCCCAAGCGAGGGCCAAGTGGTTGTCGCGAAGGACGCTCACCTGATCGGCGTCGACTGCAACATCCATTTGCCCTCAGGGATCACGTTGCAAGCCCACGGTGAGGCGACGGAGCCCTATGCAGCGCTCGAAACGGCGCTCGATAAGATCGAAAAACGGGTCCGACGATACAAACGGCGCTTGAAGGACCATCACCAACCGGGCCGGGCCCCGCTGCCGAGCGAACCTGCGGCGGCGTTCGTCATTCAAGGCGCGTCGGACGAAGACGAGATCGAAGAGCCGCATGTCAACGGCGACGCCTCGCCGCTGATCGTCGCGGAAATGTCAGCTGAGATCAAAACCATGTCGGTTTCAGAGGCGGTCATGCAATTAGAGCTTGGCGACTCGCCCGCTTTGATGTTCAGGAGCGTCACGCATGGTGGGTTGAACATGATCTATCGGAGACCGGACGGACATATCGGCTGGCTGGACCCCGCGCAACAACGGAAGTAAGCAAGATCTGAGATTATGTCGATTGACCTTCACGCCCTCCTCTCTCCCGGAGCGATTGTTGTGCGCGCCAATGCTGGAAGCCGCAAACAAGCGCTGACGCTGCTTGCCGACAAGTTGGCTGAGGAGCACGGCCTAGACGCCGCCGTAATCGTCGACGCAGCAATGGAACGTGAGAGACTCGGGTCAACCGGGGTCGGCGAAGGCGTCGCGATCCCGCACGCCCGTATCGCTGGCTTAAGCCAGCCCGTCGGCGCCTTCGCGCGACTTGACCGAGGCGTCGACTTCGAAGCCGTCGACGATCGCGAATGTGACCTTGTCTTCTTGCTGCTTGCGCCGCGCTCCAACGGCGCCGATCACCTGAGAGCGCTCGCACAAGTCGCTCGCGCGTTTCGCCGCGACTCAATCCGCGAACAGATCCGGCGCGCGCGGACAGCCGACGACATTCACAACGCGCTCTGCCCGCAAGCCAAGGGCGAAGCGGCCTAGCAGAGCCCTGCGCTCATTAATCGAAACGTCGTGTATTAGTGCACGCTGAAGGGCGTCAGAGAATGCGCACGCGCGGCGGCGAAAGCGGCGTCGCGCCCTTCCACGAGCGCGACACGGTCGCCCTCGGCGTTGTGAAGCGCGAAAACCTGGCTCGACCTGTCCCATTGCTCCAGGGCGTCGGCCGGCAGGATGCGTTCCAATTCCTGCTCGTCCAGCGGCTTCACATAGACGAGGTTTGGAGCGCTCAAGATCGCGAGATGTTGTTCGTTAAGCTCTGTTTTCATTCCTTTTCATTCCTTCTGTTTAGACAGGAAATGTGCGTGAACCCGGCCCCGATGTCGGCAACCCATGGTCACAACGTCCTCGATCAACAGGTGGAGACCCATCTGACGGGATTCAAGTTTCACGGCGCCAGACGGGTTGCCGCCTTGGTCAAGCGGCTGCCTCGACCAATGCGTCTTCTGGCTGAAGCGGGGGCTTTCCAAGGATCATGTCGGCCGCCTTTTCGGCGATCATGATGGTGGGCGCATTCGTGTTGCCGCCGATCAGCGTCGGCATGACGGACGCGTCGACCACGCGCAGACCGTCCACGCCGCGGACCCTAAGCGCCTCGTCCAATGGCGCGGCCTCGTCCGCGCCCATGCGGACTGTGCCAACGGGGTGATAGATCGTCTCCCCCGTCCGACGGACAAACGCATCGATCTTCTCGTCGCTATCGACGCCTGCGCCGGGCATGATTTCAGCCCCCCGAAACGGCTTCAGGGCGTCCTGGCGGCAGATTTCACGCAGCATTTTGACGGATTCACGCATGGCGCGCCGGTCTTCCTCCGCAGCGAGGTAGTTCGGGTCGATCAAAGGCGACGCGAAGGGGTCGGACGATGCAAGCTTGATCTCGCCCCGGCTCTCTGGCCGCAACTGGCAGGAATGCACCGTGAAGCCGTCCTTGTCGGCGCTCTCCTGGCCATGTTTTAGAACTATCGCATTGACCATGTGGATTTGCAGGTCGGGCCGGTCGAGCCCTTCCCGTGATTTCAGAAATGCGCCTGTCTGCAGGAAGTTATCCCTGCCAGGCCCCTTTCGGCGCACCATGTAGTTTAGCGCAACGCCAAACTTCTTCAGGCCCGCTTGGGTGGAGTACGCGGACAACGGCTTCGTCATCTCATGGATGACCGTGACGTCGAGATGATCCTGTAGGTTTTGCCCCACGCCTGGGCTTTCGGCCACCACGTCAATTCCGGCGTCGCGCAAGGCGTCGGGCGCTCCGATGCCTGAAAGCATGAGCAATTGCGGAGACTGAACGGCGCCCGCGCACAGGATCACTTCACGCCCGGCGCGGATCTTGGACTTGACCGCTTTTTTCCCAGAGGCCACCTCGACGCCGACGGCGCGCCCCGCCTCGACCAGGACCTTCGTCACCAAGCCTGTCGACACAATGGAGAGGTTCGGCCTGAGATCTTCAATCGGGCGCAAATAAGCGAATGACGCGCTCCAGCGCTCGCCGTCTCGGATCGTTCGCTGATAGGGGCCGAATCCTTCTTGGCGGGCGCCGTTGAAGTCATCCGTCGACGGGTGGCCCGCCTCTTCTCCGGCCCTGAGGAAGGCGCGATAAACGGGATTGTCCAATTGGGAGTCTGAGACCCAGAGCGGACCGCCCTCGCCGTGGAATTCTCCGGCCCCGCCCTCGTAATGCTCGGAGCGCTTGAAGTAGGGCAGAACATCAGCGAACCCCCAACCCCCCAAGCCCATCTGACGCCACTGATCATAGTCGCGGGCATGACCGCGGATGTAGATCATGCCGTTGATGGAGGACGAGCCGCCCCACCCCTTCCCTCGAGGCCACCACAGACGGCGATCGTCCATGTGTTTTTGAGGCGTCGTTCTGAAGCCCCAATTGTAGGGATTGGCCTCTTTAATGAGCGACCCGACGCCCGCGGGCATCCGGACGAGCAAACTAGAATCTTTCTTGCCCGCCTCGACGAGACATACCTTCACCGAAGGATCTGCGCTCAAACGGTTTGCGAGTACGCATCCTGCGCTTCCAGCGCCCACAATAACGTAGTCGAAGTCATTCTCTGCGCCTGACATGAAGTCTCCTGATTGCTCTTAGTATTGAGCGATTGTGAGGGGTTCCAACGCGCGCAGCAAGACTTTGTGAAGAATATGGCCGTAATGATGACAAGTGCGATTTGGGCGGATCGCGCTATGCGAGAGGAGCACGATCATGTCCGCTCTGCGGCAATCCGTCGTTGAAGATCATGTCGCCAAGCGCGCCGAGCGTGAGCGCCGCCGCCACCGGCGAATACAGGTCAAGATCGCTGGCCGCTTCCTGGACGAAGGCGGCCATGAACATGCGTTCTCAACGTTCAACATCTCCTGCTCGGGCGCATTCATCCTGAGCGCCCAACGACCCGCTATCGGCGCCGAGGTCGTTTGTTATTTTGACGAGCTGGGACGCGTCCCGGCCAATGTCGTCCGACGGACGTCTGAAGGCTTTGCGGCGCTTTTCAACGTGTCGCCGTTCAAACGCAACAAACTCGCAGATCGTTTGATCTGGATCATAAACCGCGATCCGCTCGGCCTGCAGGAAGAGCGCGATACTCCCCGCTACGCCGCGGGCGGTCCAGCGCTGGTGACACGGGCCGACGGCCGCCAGATCCAATGCCGCGCCATCGACATTTCTCTGACGGGCGCCGGGTTCGAAACCGATGGTCCGGCCCCAGACATCGGCGAGGTGGTCAGCGTTGGCAATCTTCGTGGTGAAGTGGTGCGCCGTACACCGAACGGCTTCGGCATCCGCTTCTTGCACGCTGACACTTAACGGCCCTTCCAGTTCGGCGAGCGTTTCTCGGCGAAGGCGCGGGGCCCCTCCAGGAAGTCTTCGCTCTTAAGCATGTCGCCGACCGCGGCATAGCGTGTCTCAAAGGCCTCGCGATAATTGGCGACGTCGAGGCCGTTCATGACCGCTTGTTTCGATGCGCGGATCGACATCGGGCTGCAGGCTTCGACCATTTTCGCCCACGTCCGTGCGGCGTCCATCAAGTCGCCTGCGGGAACGACTTGGTTCACGAATCCGAGCCGCTCACCTTCGGCGGCCTCCACGGTGCGGCCGGTCAGGATCATGCCCATGGCTCGTTTGAGGCCGATTTGACGTGGCAGACGATGCAGGCCGCCCGCCAAGGCCGCCAGCCCCACCTTCGGCTCCGGCAGCGCAAACCGAGCCGTGTCGGCGGCGATGATCAGGTCGCACGCCAGAGCAATCTCGAACCCGCCGCCCATGGCGACGCCGTTCACCGCAGCGATGACGGGCTTGGTCAGGTCATAGCGGCTCGTCAATCCGGCGAAGCCCGTTTCCGGGACGGTGATCGCATTGCCTTCCGCCTGCCAGCGAAGATCGTTTCCAGCGGAAAAGGCCCGGTCGCCAGCGCCTGTGATGATTGCGATCCAGAGGTCAGGATCGGCGGCGAAGTCATCGAACACAGCCGCCAGTTCTTCGTTGGCGGGCGGATGAAGCGCGTTCATACGCTCCGGTCGATTGATCTCAACGACAAGAGTCGTCTCCTCCCGCGTGACGTTAACGAAGTCATAGCCGGCCATTGGCACATCTCCCGTATCTTTCTGGTCCCGACTTATCCGATGCGAGGCGCGCTTTGTCGATTTCAAGCCGAGACATGACAGCGTCCAAGTTAGTCGATCTGGATCTGACCGCGGCTGACCCGCCAGTGTGGCGCGTCTTAGTCGAGAACGAAGCCTACGGCCCCTATACGCTTGGCCAGATGAATGCGTTCATCCAAGACGGGCGTGTCACGGAATCGTCCGAAGTCGCGAAAGGCGCGCTCGCCCCGTTCGCCGCAGCCTCGGCCCACGCTGAACTAGCCGTTGGCGCCCGAGATCCCGCAACTGCGCCGGCGCATGAGATGGGTCCCGCGGCGAATTACATCGTGGTCGCCAGACTGTCGGGATCAGAACGCGCGGCAATCGTCGCCGCACTCAATGAGCTCGGCAAGTTCGCTGAAACGGATCCCGACGCCTATGTGCTGCGAAGCCGCGCCAAGCTCGCCTTCATCCGGCGTACGCTGGCTGACGCGGCGCCCCCCTCGGCCAAGATCCTCATCGTGGACGCCAGTCGCGGCAGGCTGGCTTGGTGCAATCTCGGCCCGACAGCCGACGCCCACGTTCAAAGCGTGTGGGACGCCGACCTCGACGACGAGATTACTGGTAGTTCACAACGACGATGAATTGGCCGACATAGGCGCCAGGGGGCTGAGCTGCAGCGATCTCCAGGACGCCGCCGACGTGAAACTCGTCGACCCCGTCGATCAGCAATCCCGTCTCCTGCGAAGCCGACACGGAACGCACGCGCATCGAAGCGTCGCCCGGCCCGATCATATTGATCTCGTCAGGGACCTCGATGACGTAAACCGCGTCTGCTTGGCCCAAGACTTTGAACCGGCCCGGGTTGCGCACGCCGGCGAGGCACGTTGCGCCAGTATCGCAATCAACCACGCCCGCCGGCGAAATACCGACATCGGAGGCCGCCAAAGGGTTGGGCGCGATCGGCCCGAACTCAAAGTCCTCCCAGGACATGATCTGAAGCGGGGTCACGATCTCCACCCCGCAATCGCTCTCGCCGTCTTCGGCGCGGGCGGGCGTCGTCGCCATGCCTCCAGTCAAGGCCGTAAGCACCATCTGAAACAATCTCATTTTCGCGTCCCTCGCGAATAATCGCGCCCTCTCCCATAAGTAGTGCGGCAAATCCGTGGATTATCGCAAAACTTATCGCGGCCGATTCGATGGACCGTCTTCAGGCTTGGTCAACCAATTCGGGTCAGGCCGGCTTGGAACCGCTTCCAGTTGGCCACATACACCTCCGCCGAGGCGCGGATCATGGCGATTTGGGGCTCCGACACCTCGCGCACAACTTTGGCTGGCGCGCCCATGACCAGCGAGCCGTCCGGGATCTCCTTGCCTTCGGGGACAAGCGCGTGCGCCCCGATGATGCAATTCTTCCCGATCGTCGCACGGTTGAGCACAGTCGCCCCAATCCCGATCAGGCTTTCATCGCCCACCGTACAGCCATGCAGCATGGCCATATGACCGACCGTCACATCACGACCGATGGTCAACGGACAGCCGACGTCGGTGTGCAGCACCGAGCCGTCCTGGATATTCGAATTCTCGCCAATGACGATGGGATCGTTATCGCCGCGCAGAACCGCGTTGAACCAGACGCTCGCGTTCTCATGCAGGAGCACGTTGCCCAACACGGTCGCGTTCTCTGCAACCCAGAAATTCCCGCTCTCAGGCAGGGTCGCCGACACATCACCAAGATTATAGATCGCCATGATCGCTCCGCCTAATTGAACGCGCCGAGACGAATGAGCGCGTAGATCGACGTTCCGATGCCCAAAACAACGTAGCCGATCACAAGCAAGCCAATCAGCGCAAGGGAGAACAGACCTCCCTTGACCCATGCGCCGCCAGTCGTATCGGCGAGAACCCCTGGCGAACCTCTGACAAAGGTGATGAAGTACATCGCGACGACCGGTATCGTCGTTGCAAAAACAACGATCGCGGGCAGCCCTTCAGTCATCGTGATCGGCGTCGCCAAAATCCCAGCGACGGATCCAGCGGACAGGACCGCCATGGCGATGTTGAGGCGCGCCGACCAGGCCATGCCCCGGCGGAACGCAGCCAGCAGGAACACGCTCAATGACGATGCGAGCCCGATGACAAAGGGCTGCGCCAAGGACATCGCATCGGCGTAGATATCGAGGAACTCATCCATGCGGCCGCCAGTCACGTCTTCATAGGTTGCAATGACGTCCGCGGATTGCTGCTCAAACGAATTCCGGATGAGCTTTTTGTAGCCCCCGCCAAACAGGGCGACGAGAAACTGTGCACCCAATAGACCGAGCCACAGCCGAAGGGCCGGCGTGTAGGACACTCGATCCCGCTCCGCATAGGCGCGAAACACCGCATTTGGCCGCACGAACAAATCGCGCAGCGTCTTTAGCGAGCGAAAATTAAAGCCGAAGACATCCTCGACCGCGTCTTGAACGCCGGATGGTCTGACGCGCTCGTCGTTCATATTGGCCTCCCACCGCTCCCAACCTGGCTTAGCCCGACGCCCCGTTTACAAGACGTTAACCCCGTGCGCAGACTCTGGCCATAGATTCGCAATAGGGGGTTGCGGCTGAATGTGGCGACCATGCCGATCATCAGCAAGTCCAGGCCGCCCAGGCGGCCATCCCCGACTCTTCCGTTTTCGCAGACCGCGGCGCTTTTCGGCTCCGCGGTTTTTTTACGCCCAACTGAAGGAGCTTGCTCATGGGTAAACGGTCCGCCGCACGTCGCATCCGGAACGCCGAGTTCGACACGTCCGCCTATTTCGACGACGAAGCGCGCGCAGAGGGCCGGAACCTCTACGCCATTGACGGCGGCGGGGGCTGGCATCCAGACGACGGGCAGAAGGTGAAGAACCTCCAGCGGAAATCCGAACCGCCGCGCGATCAGCGCTATGTCAAAAACATCACGCCACGCTCGGAAAACCAGAAGCGGCTTCTCGACGCCCTCGACGCCCATCCGCTCGTCGCGGCCGTGGGTCCGGCCGGCACCGGCAAGACGTATCTCGCGATCTGCAAGGCGGTCGAGGCGCTGCAGAAGGGCAAGGTCGGCCGGATCGTCCTGTCTCGCCCCGCCGTCGAGGCCGGCGAGCAGATCGGCTTTCTTCCCGGCGCGATGGAGGACAAGCTCGCACCCTATCTCCGGCCCCTCTACGACGCCCTGTCGGACCGGCTGAGCCCGCAACAATTGAAGCACATGATTTCCGAAGGCGTGATCGAGATCGCGCCGATCGGCTTCATGCGCGGACGGACGTTGAACAACGCCTTCGTGGTCATCGACGAGGCCCAGAACTGCACCTACACGCAGCTGAAAATGCTGCTCACCCGGCTCGGCTGGCACTCGACCATGGTCGTCACCGGCGACCCCAACCAATCCGACCTCCTGCCTGAAATGTCCGGCCTGCACACGATCGCGGCGAAGCTTGAAAGCATGGAGAACGTCGCCGTCGTTCGCCTGGAAGGCCAGGACGTGGTGCGCCACCCGCTGGTGGCGGACATGCTGGATACGCTTTAGGACGCGCGCAATCCGATTTACAGCCGCGCGAAGCGCTGGTAGCCGGGTCCCATGGGCGTTGTCGGCTTCATGGGACCCTCTTATACGTTCAGCGAACGCGCCGCGCGTGCGCTCGCTGGCGATGGAGAGATCGCGCCGCTTAACTCGGTCGACGACGTGTTTGGCCGCCTCGTTTCCGGGCAAACGGACTTCGCGGCGACGCCTATCGAAAATGACTTCGCAGGCTACGTCCCCACAGCCCTCGCCGCGGCGCGACGGCTTGAAACACCGCTCCGCGTGGTGCGGGAACACGTAGAGGACATCCGCTTCAGTCTGTACCAACCCAAAGCGCAAGCCGGCGCGCGGCGTGAGAAAATCGTCAGCCATCCGATGAGCCTGAAACAATGCCGCGCCTGGACCGAGGCGCAGGGTGTGGAGACGGAAGAGGAAGCGACAAACGGCAGCGCCTTTGTACGCGCCCGCGACGGCGGCGAGCCGGGCATCGCCGCTATCGGCCCATCGGGCCTGGATGACCCGGCGATGCTCGAAGTGGAAACGGACCTCCAGGGCCCCCAGGCCAATCGAACGCGGTTTCTGCTTCTCGAGCGCCAGCCCGCGCCGGCGTCCTGTCGGCGGGCGCTCCTCGCCATCGACGCGCTCGAAAAGCTGCTTGACGGGAACTCGCCGCAACGCTTGGTCGTCGCAGGAGCGCCGCGGCCCTTGGGTGCGCTCGGCGCGTACGAGCACATTGTGGAGTGCGCGTTTAGGTCGCCAATATTGTTGACGGAATTGGAGACGTGCGGCGCGGTCGCGCTGTTGACTTGGAGCTGATTGGACAAAGCGCAACACGGGTGGGGATCAATGGGATTTGCGTGGGTGCAGAGAATTGCGGCCGGCGTCGTCGCGCTGGTGTCGGCTGGGCTCACGCTGGGGTTTGGCGATCGATTGGCGACGCTTGAGGGGGCGTGGCGCTATGTCGGCCTCGGCGCCGGCGCGGTGGGCTTGTTCACGATTTTCGTGGCCGCCCTCCGGCTTGGCAGTTGGTGGCGCTATCGCAAAGTGCTGGGTCGATGGATCTACGCCTCTTGGAGCTATGACGCGCCACATCAGCGGTCGTTTGCGACCATGCGTTTTGTCATCACCGACGGCGGACAACTTGAATATCGCGTTCTGCTGTATGGCTCGCTCGAGGACCTTGAGGCGGCGCTGCGGGGCGAGCCTGTGGACTCCACCGGCGACGCCACATCCATCACCTGCCGGTACGAAGATGCTCTCGACCGTGTCCACTTGATCTATGATGTGACGTTCCGCAACCGGGACGTGACGGACCGGCGCGGCATGCTGCGCATCAAGGTCGGCGAGCGCGGCGTCCTTGACGGCGAATGGGTGTCGGCCACGACGGGCGCGCTCAACGAAGGGCTTTGGCGCGCCGCGCGGCCCAAACGCTTCGCCGACCTGTTGAAACGGATCGAGGCGAGTACGGAGCACGACGCAGAACGTTTCAAAGCCCACACCCCACATCGCGCATAGCGAAGGTCCGTTCGCGCCCCTTGAAATTCAATGCACCTTCAATTACTTTGAAATTCAAAGCTATTGAAGGAACGAACCTATGAGTACCGCCGCAGATGATCTCGCCTATGTCCGCGACCTGGCTGAAGCCGGGCAATCGGCCCCGCTTCTTGGAGGGCGGTTTCTCGCCTGGTGGGGCGGTCTGGTTACGCTGGCCTATGCAGCGCACTACCTGATCGTCAGTGGGATCGCCGGCGTCGAGGCGATCTGGCTTGCTTGGCTGTGGATTGGATTCTCCGTGATCGGGATGGGCGGATACATCACCCTGATGCGCCTGTTTCCGGCCGACAAGCCCGGCCAGTCTTCGGCGGGAAACCGCGCCGACGCGACGGTGTGGACAGCGGGCGGCTTCGCCTTGTTCGCCTTTTTCGCTGGCGCGGTGATCAAGTCCGGTCTCGATAATCAAGCCAGCGTCGCCTTCATCTGGTCGCTGCCCGTCGTGTTTGCTGTGTACGGCGTGTCTCTGATCTCGGTGGGCGTGATGGGGGAAAACGGCGTCCTCAAGGCGGCGGGCGCGGTGGCGTTCGGGTTTGTGACCCTGTCGGTGCTCATGGTTGAGCGGGCGGAGATCTGGCTCGTCGCCTCAGCGGCCGCTGCGCTGACCGTCTTCGCACCGGGAATAATTCTCATGACGAGAGAGCCGCGTGCGGTGGTGTGAGGCCTGTTATGAGCGACGACAATCCCTTCGACCATTCCGACATCAACGACGTGATCCACGGCCGCCTGAGGCTTGGGGTGATGGCCTACCTCTCCACCGCCAGCCCGGCCATCTTCGGCGAACTTCGCGACAAGGTGGGCGCCACCGACGGCAATCTCTCCACCCATTTGCGCAAGCTTGAAGAGGCCGGCTACGTTTTGCAGGAGAAACGCTTTGTCGGCCGCCGGCCCCAGACCCGGGTCCACCTGACCGATGCGGGACGCAACGCATGGGTCGCCTGGCTCGACCGCATGCGATCGCTTATGGCGGCGGCCGAATAGGCTCATGCGGCCAGCGCCCCATCGGCGAAGGTTCCGATGCGGGCGATGGCGGCGCGGGCGTCGGACAGGAAGGCGTGGAAGAAGTGGAAGACATGGATCATCTCCGGCCACACTTCCAACGTCACCGGCACGCCCGCCGCACCGGCGCGTTCGGACAGCAGCGTGCTGTCTGAGAGCAGCACCTCTTCGGATCCCACCTGGATCAACATCGGCGGCAAATCGCTGAGATCAGCGTTTACCGGAGAGACCAAAGGTGCGGCGAGGTCCCCGCCATTGACGTAATTGGCAGCCATCATGTCGATGTTCTGTTTGTTGATCATCGGATCGCTCTCGGCCTTCGCGTGGTAGCTCCAGCTTTCATTCTCCAGATTGACCCACGGCGAGATCGGGACGAGCGCCGCCGGTTTCGGCAAACCTCCGTCGCGGATCTGGATCGCGGTCGCCAAGGTCAGACCGCCGCCCGCGGAATCGCCGGCGATGAAGATCTTCGCCGGGTCGGCGCCCGTGTCCAAAAGGCCGCGATAGGCGGCGAGCCCGTCCTCCACCGCCGCGGGATGCGGGTCCTCCGGGCCGAGGCGGTAATCCATGGAATACGCCGTCGCGCGGGACGCATGGGCGATGTGCGATACCATGGAGGCGTGTCCCCGGGGGCTGCCGATTACATATCCGCCGCCATGGAAGTAGAGCAGCGTGCGCCCGGGCAGCGCGTTCGCGGGCGTCAGCTTCAGCCCCGGCACGCCGCCGAGCGCCGCTTCAACGATCTCAACGCCTTCAGCTTTTGGCATCGCCTCTCCGGCCGCGACGTAATTCTGCCGCATCTCCGCAATGGACGGTTCGACCGTCGGATCGACCACCTGGCTGGCGAGGAAGTCGCGGACGATCTGAATTTCACTGGGCATGGGGTCTCTCCGGCTCAAGGTTTCCGCGATGCTCGCCGCCTTTCGCCCGCGCCGCAAGGCGAGAGCCGATCCGTCAGACCGCCCCGCGCCCCTCTCCCAGGATCACGCGGCGCAAATGCGTGTGAAGCGCCTCGTCCGTCATCTCCTCAATCTTCTGAGGCGAGCCTTTGGGCGCCGGCCCCGGCGCCAGCGCATCGAGGCGCTTGAGCGCAGCGACGACCGACAGCGCCGCCCGCAACCCCGCCGCATCTCCACGACAGCGCGCGCATTCCGCCTCCGCCAAAGCCCGTTTCAGCGTCAGCGCCCGGGGGCGGCGCGCCTTGGGGGCGAGGGATCTGCGTTGTTTGGCCATTCTGTCTCCCAGCCGATCGAACCGGCCAGCGTCTCCGCCTCCGGGTCTCTCTCGTTGCGCCCGCCTGGCGGGGCTCTGCGCGACGGCGCTGAAACGCCTCAACGTAGTGTAATGCGCTAGAACCGAGCCGCCTCGGCGCCGTCGCGCGCGGCGATGTTCGCGCTGTCCCGCCGGGCCTCAGCCTTTGTCCCGCACTCGCCTTTCAAACCCGCCTGTCGCCAGACGGGCCGCGCGGGAGGCCGGGGCGTTTCCCACCGAACGTTTCCGTTCGGCGCCCGGACCGGCGCCGCTAGACGGGGGTGCGGGAGACATTCCCCGCGTCCGCCAAACCGCCGCATCCCGCCCCCAAGTTCAATGTCGACCTCGAGCCCCAGGGCGGAATGCAAGGGATTATGACCGTGGCGCACGAGCGGGGGATAAGCATCTCCGATCAATCACAGCACAGCTTGAGGCAAACGCGAGAAAACGGCGCGCGACGCGCAGCCCTTACGGAACCGGTGAGCGATAAGCCGGAAAGCTCTCCTCGCCTAGATCGATGTCTACAACGCGCGCCTGCAATAGAGCTTCTGCACGCCACCTCTCAGCTCGCGCTTTCGCAGCGTCCAAGGCTTCGACAACTTCATGAACAGTTTCCGACGCGTCTTGAGCCTCAGTATACGCCAACAGAGCATCCAGTGCGTCGCAGACTGAACTTGCCGCAACAGTGGCGTCTTTTGTCATGTGCTTTTCCCATTTTCGAGTGCGGCTATTGACTTTGCACCCGCCCTGATTGCGCGCCAGGTTTTATCTTTACAGGAACGATAGAGCGCTGACCGTGGGTGAGAAGTGCAAGATATCGAAAAGCTAGAATCTTGCGCAGTTCGGACACACAAAACGCTACGATAAAAATATATTTATACCTCTCTTTTGCACCCCAAAAGAGAGTGAATATGGTCGTCGCAACGGCCCTGGCTCTTCCGAATTCTGCCGCGGACCACGCGCCAAAGACCACATGATTCAGGGTGATCTCAAGCGGATGGAGACCACGCCGCCCTCGTCGGACTTTTGCCCTGTCTCCGTCCATCCCAGCGCTTCATAGGCGGCGCGTGCGAAGCGGTTCGGGGCGTCGACGTTCAACTCCAGCGGACGGCCTGCATAGTCGCGGGTCGCCTCGAGCAAGCCCCGGCCCACGCCGCAAAAACGCCAGTCGCGCTGAACGAACAGATATTCCACATAGGCCTGGCGCGCACGGAGCGTAATGAACCCGACGATGCCTGCATGCGCTTCTTCGGCCACCCAGACGTCGGAGCCTCGGATCGCCGCGCGCAACGGCTCCACGCGCACAACTGGCCCGCGCCGCCAGTCGAAATCGCGAAAAGAATCCACAAAAACGTGGAGACAGCCGTCCATATCGGACGGACGGAAAGGCCGGACGCGCCAGCCAGCGGCGGGATGGTCGTTCATGATTGGAACCTAAACCTCAGCCCCGCGAGCCGCCAAGGGGCTACATTTGCATGGTCCAGCCTTCGACGCCCATGGCCGCCTGGCGAACGGCTTCAGACATGGTGGGATGGGCGTGGGAGGTGCGCGCGACATCCTCCGAAGAGGCGCGGAACTCCATCGCAACGCAGATCTCGCCGATCATCTCTCCGACGCCGACGCCCATCATGTGCGCGCCTAAAATTTCGTCTGTTTCGGCGTGGGCGAGGATTTTCACGAAGCCTTCGGTCTCATGGTTCGTTCGCGCGCGGGAATTGGCTTGGAAGGGAAATTTGCCCTTCTTGTAAGGCACGCCCGCCGCCTTCAACTGCTCTTCGGTCTGACCGACCCATGCGATTTCGGGATTCGTGTAAACAACGCTGGGCACGAGATTGTAATCGACATGGCCCGCCTTGCCGGCGATCAGCTCCGCCACCGCCGCGCCGTCGTCTTCGGCTTTGTGGGCCAGCATGGGGCCGTGAATGCAATCGCCGATCGCCCAAACGCCCGGCGCGACCTTGAAATGCTCGCGCGTCTCCACGAATCCACGCTTGTCCGTCTTGCCGCCGACGGCGTCCAGGCCGAGGCCCTCCGTGAAGGGGCGCCGGCCGACGGCGACGATGACGACATCGGCGTCCAGCGTTTCGGACGCGCCGCCATTGGCTGGCTCCATGCTGAGCTTCAGCTTGGATTTCAGCTTTTCGACGCCCGTCACCTTCTGGCCCAAGCGGAAATCGAGCCCCTGTTTGGCGAAGACGCGCTGGGCCTGTTTGGCGATTTCAGCGTCGGCGCCGGGCATGATGCGGTCGAGGTATTCGACCACGGTCACCTCAGACCCCAACCGCGCCCAAACCGAGCCCATTTCAAGCCCAATAACGCCGGCGCCGATGAGGATGAGCTTTTTCGGAACCTCGGTCAGCGACAGCGCCCCGGTGTTCGTCACCACGCGCTCCTCGTCAATCTCGATGCCCGGCAGGCCGGACGGCTCCGAGCCGGTGGCGACGACGATGTTCTTCGTCTCTAGAATTTGGGTGGCGCCGTCTTTGGCGGTCACTTCGACCTTGCCAGGACCGACAATCTTGCCGCGGCCGCGGATGTCGTCGACCTTGTTCTTCTTGAACAAAAACTCGACGCCCTTGGTCAACCCGTCGACGGCGTCGGCCTTTTGGGCCATCATCTGCTTGAGATTGAGCTTCAGGCCTGAAACCTCGATCCCCATGTCTTTGAAGTCGTTCTGCGCGGCGGCATAGGCTTCCGAAGCGTGCAGCAGCGCCTTCGATGGAATACAGCCGACATTGAGGCATGTGCCGCCCAGCGTGTCGCGCATTTCCACGCACGCCGTCTTCAGGCCCAGCTGGCCAGCGCGAATTGCGCAATTATAGCCGCCGGGGCCGCCGCCGATGATGACGACGTCGTAGATCTCGGACATGGGGGAGCCGCCTGTTTCCGCTTTAGAAGTGGCCGCATAGGTAAACGCGGCTGCGGCGAAATCAATGCGATTGTCGCGCCCGTTTCAAGCTCTCGACGATTCCCGGCGCGTAATGGCCATGGCGAGGAAAAGCGCGGACATCGCCAGGAGGGTGAACAATTCATCCTTCCACAGGACGGAATCCGCGCCCATGCCGATCATGGCGAAGGTCAACGCGGCGAACAACGCCGTCGCCACGCCCGCCAACACCGCGCCGCCGCGCGTCTGAAGAAGGGCGGCGACGCCCGATAGAACCGCCGCCAAGGCCGCCAAGAGGCGCAAAATCGTCGCCGGCTCCAACAACGCCGTCTGCAAATCCGCGCCGCGCGTGATGTACTGCCCGACAGCGAAGCCGCCGTTCCAGAGCAGCCAGCCTCCAAGCACGCCAATGGCGAGTCCAATCATTTGCCGAAGCGACATGTCAGGCTTCCTCCTGTACCTCTGTTGACTTATCCGCCAGCGCTGAAGGCCGTGCAAGCGTCACCACGTGACCCGTCGCCGACGCGCGGCCATTTTGCGCCCTTCGAGGGCGAAACTCGCGCGCTGGCGCAAAATGGCCGCCGACGCGGGGCCGACCCGACGTGGCGGCCGAACAGGTTCAACCGGCGCAGGGGCCGCGATCATCGGCGGCTCATACGCTGCAGCGTCCACCGCAATCTTCGGTTTTCGGACCCGGCGCGGCCTCAGATCCCACAGCGCCCAGGCAAGCAGAACGCTGATCGCGCCAGCGAAGGCGATCGTCGCTTCGGGAATCGTCGGCGCGCGCCACCATTCGGTGCGAAACTCCACGAGGAAAGCAAACGGAAAGCCGGCGAGGCAGCCGAGTGTGAAACCGGTCGTCGCGCCTCGCTTACGGGCCGACGCCGCCACGGCCGCGGCGTAGAACAAGAGCGCGGCGGCGAAATAGGGCGCGCCGTAGAGTATGCCGAACTCGCGCCAGTCGATTGCGTCGTCATGAACGCCGGTCAGAAATCCAACGGCCATCATGACCGACGGCCACCGGATAACGGCCATCGCCGCCAGCGAAAAGGCGAGCGCGTAAACGGCGACAATGACAGCGACGCTGCGTCGATACATGGGGCGAGCATACGCGCCAGTCTGTTGCCGCGAGATGAACGCAGCCGTCAGCCAGCGGCTCGATCCTCAATATGGGCGATGCGCAACTCGATCTTCTTGAGCTCCCGCAGCGTCGCCAAATGGTTCATCCGCATCCAGAACCAGATCTTGACCAAACCGACGGCGATGTTCGCCGCTGTGAAGCCGGCGAGCCAGAGGGCGATCTCTGTCGCTCCGTCGGCGGAAAACAGCCGAACGAAGCACAACACGCCCAACCCGAAGAACGCCAAACTCAGGGCGAACGCGAACGCGGTCCAATATTTCATGGGGCCTGAGAATGTCTCACCCATTTGCTCGAACAGGCCGCGATCTTCTTCCAAATTCTTCAAAAACGCCTCGTCATCCGCGCTCAGCGCGCTGCGAAGCTGGTCGTCGAACGTCGTCATGCGACTTCTCCCTGTAAAACCGCCTTCAAGTGCCGGCGGGCGTGGAACAACCGCGATTTAACAGTGCCCAAGGGGGCGCCGGTCGCGGCGGCGATTTCGGACAGGGCGAGGCCCTCTCCAAAGAACAAGATGGCGGCGACGCGGTGGTCAGGCGTCAGCGCTGCGAAGGCCTGGTCGAGCGCAGTGAGCGTTTCGGCGCGCGACGCCGGGGCGCCGATCTCATGGCCGTTCAACGGCGTCAGACGGTGGCGGTCGCGGGACGCGCGCCGGATCGCGTCAATGCATTTCCGCCGCAGGATGCCAAAGGCCCAGGCTGGAAATTTCGCCGGATCCGACAGGGCCGGCCACCCGGCTGAGATCGCCGCCCAGGCCTCCTGCACGGCGTCTTCAGCCTTGTCGGCGTCGCCAATCAGCCGCCTGGCGGTCCGCAACAGACGCGGCCGCCAGCGCGCCGCCAAACGCTCAGCCGCGCGAACGTCGCCGCCGCGCGCCAGCGTGACAAGCAATTCATCGAAAACCCGGCTGGACTGATCCGCCAAACGTCGCCGTCCCGTATTGCTCGACCTGATAGTCGCCCACGGGGACGGAAAAGTTCAAATGGGCGCCGGCCCTGATCCCCGGCCAAGCCGGGGGAGAAAGCCCGTGCATCCGGACCAGAACGAATTGGACGCGCGACCCCGCCCTGATCTGCGCCCTATACCTCCAGGAGCAGCCGTTCGGGATCCTCCAGCGCCTCCTTGACGCGCACCAGGAAGGTCACAGCCTCTTTGCCGTCGACGATGCGGTGATCGTAAGACAGCGCCAGATACATCATCGGGCGCACCACGACCTGGCCGTCTATGGCCACCGGGCGCTGTTCGATGCGGTGCATGCCCACCACGCCCGATAGCGGCGGGATCAGGCTCGGCGTCGACATCAGCGCGCCGTAGCCGCCGCCATTCGTGA